>CAMVAV010000051.1 GCA_947165595.1 uncultured Clostridia bacterium
AAACAAGGTCCTTAACCGGATGGATATCTTGCCAACGCATGCTTGACACATACGGTTGAGGCCCCGGAGTGGACAGGCAGCGCGGAAAGTGCTATAATGAACGCGGGTGCAAGAAAGGGATGGGTCAAGCCCATTACGACAGAAAAGCGGCAAACGCAACAGGGATTTGAAGCGTTTCCCAGCGACGACGTACTGAAAAACTACATGCAGCAGGTCAAGCCGGAGGGCGACTTCTTCGATGTTGGGATGCACGGGACGGTAGAGGGTGTGTGCTTTGGGACAAAGACACCGAGCATGACGGCGAGGGAGCTTGCCAGAACGATACTGCATGATCCGGGTTACAGGGGACAGCCTGTGCGGCTTTTAAGCTGCGACACGGGCAGGGTGTCCGACAACAGCGGTTACTGCGTAGCGGAGGAGCTTGCAAACGCGCTCGGCGCAGCGGTTATCGCGCCAAACGATATGCTGTTTATCAGAAGCGATGGCAGTTACTATGTTGGATTTTCAGGAGCTGGCAAAATGGTTGAGTTTTTGCCAAATCAAAGGAGGAGAGTGAAGTGATTACAGAAAATGGCGTTTATGGATTTGGCTTTTTCAAAGGAATGGGTTACAGACCGGATACAGAAGATTTTGAAGAGTATTCACAATACAGAAATATACTGAACAAGCACGTTATTGCGGCGCATATAAGGAGCCTACCCATGGCCGTTTCCAGCTTTCCGGTAACAGACATTTTTTCGGGCAAGTATGATGGAAACGGCGCTCTGTATGAAGATGGCCCGTTTAGGTTTCCTGTCCAGTTTTTGCGCTATTTTGAGACCTATGATATTGGAATTCCGCCAGAGTATGAAAAGTATCTGATTGATGTTGTCGGACTGAAGTGACCCGTTCCGACGGCATGAGGGCAGCAGGGGCGGCGCTTCATGCGAGGCGCCGCCCGTTAATTATGCGCGTGATTGGGGACGCATCCTTGCGCAGGGCGCGTCGGCGTTTGCGTTCAGCTTCGCGAATGAGCTGCTGAAAAGCGCGGTGATCTCCGCACGGGACAAGCAATACGTCCGCGGCGACCTCGCGGACGCGAGGGAGCAATACGCGGCGGCGCTGCGAGCCTTGACCGACCCGCACGCGACGCCGGAGGAGCAGGTACGGCTGGCGCAGAGCGCCATCGACCACGCGGACTGGGCGCGATACCGGCTGGACGAGCTCGTCCCATTCGACGCGCAGGGCAAAACCATAGAAGCGCGGTATGCTTTGGAGGACATCGTCGCGGAGATGAAGCCGATTGCCGAAAATGCTCAGAACACCCCTTTTAGGCCGATAATAGAAAAAGATGTATATAGCAACGCGTTAGTCATTAAGAACGATAAACAACTCGATTTTGAGTTCCAAAATCTTCTTGAAAACTCTCTGTGGAGTGATAAAATTGAAATAGGGGAGGAGATGGAAAACTACATTTCCCAAAAACCATTTGAAGAAATTAGACTTTTCTGTGGGAAGCTTTATGACAAAACAGCTCGAAAGTGGTATTTGCAGCAGGACGCACGAATTGCAAGCATGATTGAAAAAAACTTATCTCTTGAAAGCCAAGCAAGACAAGCGTTTGATCTGCGCAACCTAAACCGAACGCGGGCGCGTGATCTGATGTATGATCAAGCATTGCGCGCAGAGCTTGATAAATCTGATCCAAACAAAACTTTTGAGGAACTGCTGGAAGATAAAATGCACAGAAAAAACATTTCAAGAGAGGAAGCGCTTCGAGATATTATTTCCACTGCAGGTAAAACAAGAAAAGTAATAAACACTATGTTAGGATTGGAGTGAAAAGGTTTTGTTTGACTATAATATTTGCAATCAAGCGGATAGAGTTTTGTTTTATAGGCAATGTAAAGCAATAGAAACACATCTTGAACCTCTTATGAAAGAAAAAGTGTTAGAGGATATGGATGGTACTCTTGTACAAAAGTATAAACATCGTCTGGGAGAAATTACAGTGGTTAATGACGAGCAAGTTGGCTCATTGTATGTAAAATCAAGTTTTGACTTAATGCCATTCTTTTGAATCATACTCAAAGGAGATGAGAGAGTACTATGGTGAGACTTACTGATATTACAAGAAAGAATGGCACCATAAGATGTATCGCGTATGTTGAAGATTGCAAACAACCGATTCCCTTGTCGTTTGATGAAAGAACGCAGAGCTTTGTCGAGTTTAAATTGCCTGCTGGCTATGAATATTGTGATTGGCATATACTGATTTATGCCAAGCGATTCCTGGTTTCCTTCACCGATATGGATGAAATTCCAACCGAAAGGCTAATTATGTGGTATTGATGGTATTATAGGCGCCCCTGCGCCGACGCACAACGCCGCGCGAGCAGCAACGCAGCGGCAGCGGAAGAAGGGAATACGCGTATCGACAAGATGCGCCGGATGGGTTTGCACGGCAGTCCGTGCGGCCATCCGGCGCTTTTCCTTCTACGGAAGCCTGACACCATTTCTTCCTTTTGGCAGGACAAAAGGAAGAAATGGTGTCAGAAACCGTTCCCCCGGCAGGGCGCTGCGAGCCTTGACCGACCCGCACGCGACGCCGGAGGAACAGGCGGAGCTTGCGCGGCGCACGATCGACATGGCGAAGTGGGTGCAGTACGAGCTGGACAATTTCGGATTGACGGACACGTCCGACGAAATGCGGACGCTGCGGCGGTCAATCGGCGATAGGATCGACGAGCTGAAGCCGATTGCCGGGAGCGCACAATACGACCCCTTCCGGCTGGTGTTTCGGGCGGACCCGGACGAGCTGCGGGAGCTCTATGTCGGGGAGATCAGTCCAAACGAAAGAGGCAGAATCAGCCTCCTGCAATCCCTGGAGGATAGCAGACGGACAGACATCGAGGGCATTCGCGAGAATCCGCATCTGGCAGGTCTGGATTGGCAGCGGGCAGAATTGGGCTGGCAAGAAAGAGAATCGCTTTTCGATGCGTGGGCAAAAATGACGGGGATAAGCGATTCGGTCGGGTCCCTTGCGGAATTTTACGATATGGAGTATAATCAGCCTGAACGGTATCGGTTGCTTGGAGGCTTTTTACAAGCGGTTGACAAAGAGGACATATCGCCGCTGGTTGGCTTTAAGGAATATGAACGGGTTGCTGCCGACGCGAGCGAAAGATTGACGGGCATCGAAACCTCAACCGGCGTACCGATCAACGACTTTACAACTCATTTTGTTGACCGTGTGATTGGCCAGACCTCGACATCGCATGATGATATGCGTCTTGGTGCTCCAATTGATGATGTTTTAGATGCATTAAGAAGTCCTGTTAAAACTAGCCATCCGATTACGTGGCCAGATGGTGATATTAGGCAAGTCTTTTTTGGTAAATATACCAATGTGACTATCAGCATTCGCGATCAACGAATTATTCAGGCAACTCAAAAAGCAGACTGGAGCGGGAGGTAACAAAGTGCTAAAAATGAGTGAGAAATCTTATGCTTTTTTAAGAGCACATTTGCCGGAAGCGCTTGAAGCACAACGGATTAATGATACGCTCGATTTAATATATATGCTTATAGAGCGCAAGGGCTTTGCACCGCCGCATTATTACGACTATAATGATTTTGGTCGCGAAGCGCAGCGTGTCTATGATGACATCTACCTCAGTAATCAATAACAGCACAGTAAAAGAGAAACGCCAACATCATATGATAGTGATAGGATTGACAGACTGAGAGAACCCAACCATAAGCAGCAAAAGAGCAAAGACGTTCCGGATGGAGCGTTCCTTGCTCTTTTGTGTTTTCTTATGTAAAGATTCGCTTTGCCATTGTCTCCACTGCCCGGCAAAACCTGTCGAAACCTGTCAATGTTGTCAATAAGGGGTCGCCCTCGCGGATGCGCATGGTGCGGCGGATCTCCTTGGGGATGACCACGCGCCCGAGGTCGTCGATGCGCCGCACGATTCCGGTTGCTTTCATATGCAAAACTCCTTATCCTCTTTCTTTTTCCCCCTCCGCCGGGGAGAGAGAAAACCGTCTGCATTCATTGACAAGGCTAGTCTTTGAAAATCGCGGCATTTTATCCAAGGGAAGGTTTGGAAAGAATCAAAGGGGGCGGCGTTTGAGACCGTTTCGTTCCTTCTTGAATTGACTGACGAGCCGTGCCACTATCCGAGAAAGAAATACATGCCGAAGAACGAACGCGACCCCGTTTCCTCTTTTTCCTGAAAAGAAGAAACGGGGCCGCGTTTTTTTGATAGAAAACGGTGTCGGAAATCGCTTCCCGGAGGAAGCGCATCAGATCCGCAGCGTGAGATTCTCGCCGCGGATGCCCTGAAACGCGCCCTTTTCCGCCTGCGGGGAATCCGGGTGGCAGGTCATCCACTTATTAGTCATCCACAGCAGCTTGTCCTCGCCGGGGAGCGTGGTGTCGACCGTTTTGCCGATCTGCTCCAGGGGCTGATTGGTGCCCTGCTCCAGCACGACGAGGCAGTTGAAGCCACCCTCCGCGATCCGGCAGGGAGCGAAGTGCAGCACCATCGGATAGATCTCCACCGCCGTACCGGGCTCCAGAAGGAAGCCAACGACGTCCTTCGCGTCTAGCGCGCCGTCGCGCAGCGCCTCCGGCGCCGCCAGCAGCAGCACGAGCCCCGTGGTGGTCATGTTGATCTCGCTGCAGCGGTGGTACTCCATGGCGTTCATGGTAAACCCGCGTCCGTTGCAGCAGCCGACCTGCACCGGCTTCCCGGCAAAGCAGGCGCCGCTGAGCGCGGCGTTCGCGTTTACCGCCTCCAGCGCAGGCTCGGAGGCGGCGTAGCGGTTGCCGCTTTCGGGGATGGCGGTTTTTGCCAGCGCCTCTGCCAGCCGCGCCTGCCCGTCGAAGGCAAACACGCAGCCGTAGCGGCGGAATTCCCGGTCGTGTACGCTGTAGAGCGGCAGGCCGGGGTTTTTTTCGCGCAGCGTTTGGAGCAGCTTGTCGTCATGCTCTTTCATCGGATGCCTCCGTTGTCAAAAAAGTCCTCGACCGCGAGCAGGGCCGCCGCCTTATCCTCCAGCAGGTGGTTGTAGGGACTGGTCCGAATTTCCACGGCGTGTCCGCTGTCCACGCCCTCGCGCACCTCGCTGAGCAGTCGGGAAAGATAGTAGGGGTTGTCGAACATGCGCCCGTAGAGCACGATCTTGGCGGGATCGACCAGATAGATCACCGCCTTGAGCGCGCCGCCGAGCGTGCTGACCGCGCGGTCCACGACCTCCGCCGCGCCCGCGTCCCCGCTGCACGCGGCGTTGAGCACGTCCTCGAGCGTCAGCGCGTCCGGCTCGTGCCCGCCGCACAGCTTCCACAGCACGGGCGTCTTCTCCGGGGAGAGGAGCGCGAGCGCGTCCTCGCGAATCGCGGTGGGGGAGGCGATCGTTTCCAGGCAGCCGCTCTTGCCGCAGGCGCAGGGCTTGCCGCCGCGCCGCACGACCGGGATGTGCCCGATCTCGGCGCACTGCTCGGTCACGCCGTGCCAGATCTTCCCGTCGATGGAGAGCGACGCGCCGATGCCGTACTCGCAGCGCAGGAAGAACTGCGAGCCCTCCGCCTCGTCGTGGGAGAGGAACATATGCGCGGCAAAAAGCGCGCGCACGTTGTTCGACAGGATGACGCGCAGCCCCGTCAGCGCCTCCACGCGTTCGCTGAGCGGATAGCCCGTCTCGGCGAAGGCGCCGAAGCTGTTGGCGGACGACCTTCCGTCCAGCGAGGTCACGCCGCGCACGGCGACGCCCACGCCGACAATCTGTCCGGCGGTGAGCCCGTGCGCCTCCGCCAGCTCTGTCAGCCGCGCGCACAGGCGACGCACCGTCGGCTCGGCGGGGCTGTTGCGCTCCAGCGGCAGCTCCTCGGAGAAGATCACGGAACCGTCCAGCCAGCACGCGGAGAGCACCGTTTGCGGGATGTTGATCATCAGCCCCAGCGCGCAGGCGCGGCGCTCGTTGAGCCGCACCATGATCTCCCGCCGCCCGGCGGTGCCGTTGGAGACCGCCTCGCCCTCGAGGAGCAGACCCTCGCCCAGCATTTCGCCCACGATCTTCGTGATCGCGGCGGGCGTGAGCTTCATGCTCTCCGCCAGGCGCTTGCGGGACATCTCGCCCTTTTCGTGCAGGATGCGCAGGGCGGCGCTGCGGTTGTTCCGCTTGACGCCCATCATGTTGTCGCCTTCAAACGGCACGGTGCAGCCCTCCTCTCTGCGTTGGTGTTTTCGTCACTGCTCCGCCGCTTCGGCAGCGGGGGATTCGGCGCGGTTGATGCGCCCGCGCTGCAGGATCACCGCCGCGCCGGCGAGCACCACCAGGATGCCGAGCAGCTTTTTGCCCGTCAGCTCCTCGTTCAGGAACACCACGCCGATGAAGCAGCTCAAAATCGGCATGAGCAGCAGGTACAGCTTGACGAGCCAGACCTCAAAGTGCTTGAGGTTGCGATAGTAGAAGAAATAGATGCCGGTCTGCGCCAGGCCGCCGAGGGCGACCAGAGGCCAGAAATGCGGAATGGTGTTCAGCGCGTCGGCGCGCAGCGCCCCCGTCGCCGCGGAGCTGACGCCGAAGAGGACCAGGACGGTGAAGTTGTTGTAGTACGAGATCATGTCCGAGTCCGCGCCGTGCTTCTCCTGCGCCGATTTGATGATGAACGCGTTCGCGCTGACGCAGGCGGCGGAGAGCAGGAAAAAGAGGTCGGTGACGTGCAGCTCCATCCCGCCGAAGTCCACGCCCAGCACCAGCAGCACGCCCGCGAGCATGATCGCGGTGCCCAGCCAGTCCGAGGCGTAGAGCTTCTTTTTATAGACGATCACCGTCGCGAGGTTGACCATCAGCACGTCGGTCTTCAAAAGCGCCGTGCCGGTGCTGAGACTGCCGTGCAGATAGCCGAGGTTGGCGAACAGGTCCAGCAGAAAGCCGAACACGCCGATGAGCACCAGCGTGGCGAGCGCCCTGCCGCGCTGCCGGAACAGACGCGGGAAGCTCCCGTCCGCGAGCAGCTGGACTGTCAGGAAGACCAGCGCCGCCACGCGCAGCAGGAAGCCGCCCAGCAGCGGCGAGCCGGTGGCGCCGACGACGACCTTGCTGATCGCGTAGAAGATCGACCACGACACCACCATGCCGGCGACCGAAAGCGTGTACTTCAGGCGGTCGTTCATCTCAGCTTCTCGAACATCTCCCGCAGCTTTGCCTCGTCCATGGGGACGGGGTTGTTGCCCATGAGGGGATGCACGGCGCTGTCATGCGCCAGCTTTTCGACGTCCACGCTGTCGCCGAGGTCGCCGAGCCTGCGGCGCAGCCCGCCGAGCTCCTTGAGCGCGGCGATGCGGTCCGCGAGCTCGTCCGCGTCCTTCAGGCCCACGCGGCGGCAAAGCTCGTTCAGGCGCTCGTCCGCGTTGATGCGCACGAAGCTGTCCAGCGTGAAGGCGACCGCCTCGCCGTGGGGCAGGTGATAGTCCTCGGAGAGCGGGTAGGAGCAGGCGTGGCTGCCCGCGGTCTTGGGGAGCGCAAAGGCGAGGCCGCCCAGCAGCGCGCCGAGGGACATTTTTCCGCGCGCCTCCAGGTTCTTGCCGTCCTTGTACGCGGTCTCGAGGTTCTCGAGCACGAGGCGGACGGACTCGACCGCCATCAGGTCGGACACGGGGTTGTGGTTGCGGCTCCAGTAGCCCTCCAGCGCGTGCGCCATGGCGTCGATGCCGGTGTTCATGGTCGTGCGCGGGGGAACGGTGACGGTCAGCATGGGGTCGACGATGGCGAGACGAGGCATGAAGACCGGGTTGTTGATGGCCTTCTTCTCCTTGTCGTGGCTCATGACGGAGACCTGCGTGACCTCGCTGCCCGTGCCGGCGGTGGTGGGCACCGCGATGACCGGGAGGCGCTTTTCGGGGAAGGGCTTTTTGCCGTCGTAATAATCGACCAGCGGCGCGTCGCCGAGGGCGGTCGCCGCGGCAAACTTCGCCGTGTCCATCGTGCTGCCGCCGCCGATGCCGATGACGGCGTCGGCGTTGTGCTTGCGGATCAGCTCCACGACGCCCTCCGCGCCGCGCAGCTGGGGATTCTCCTCAATGTCGGAAAACGAGGCGCACAGCTCGGGAATGTCGCTGACCATCTGCTTCGCCTTGGCCTCAAGGAAGCGGTCGCTCACGAGCATGCAGCGGCTGCAGCCCAGCTCGCGCAGAATTTCGCCGACCCTGTCGAACTCGCCCGCGCCGTAGTAGATCTTGACGGGCTGGGCGTATACAAACTCATTTACCATAGATGTGATCCTCGATAGCGGCGACCTGGACGGCAAACTTCTTCATGTTCTCCTTGCGCCAGTCCTCCAGGTCCTGGCACCACTCGGTGGCGAGGAAGGTCTTGACCATCTCCACCGCCATCTCGGGCCCGACGATCCAGCCGCCCATGCACAGAACGTTGGCGTTGTTGATGGCGCGCGCCATCTTGGCGGAGTAGACGCCCTCGCACGCGACGGCGTACACGCCCTTGTACTTGTTGGCGACGACGCTCATGCCCGCGCCGGTGCCGCAGATGAGAACCGCCTTGTCATAGGTGCCGTCCTGCACCTTCGGCGCGACCTCGGACGCGACCTGATAGTAGGGATGCACCTGCCCGAGGTCGGTGGTGCCGAGATCGTCGAACGCGACGCCCGCCTCGGTGAGGTATGCCTTGATGGCCTCCTTCGCGGGGAAGCCGGATTTATCACTGCCGATTGCGATCTTCATAATATTCCTCCTGAAAGTACGGGCGACCGCGAGGGCCGCCCGTTTTGTAATCCCGTTTTTTCGCTGATTACTTGAGCGCGACTGCCTTCTTCGCCTTCTCCACGACGTCCTCCACGGTCAGGCCGAGGACCTTGCGCAGATACGGCATCTTGCCGACCTCGCCGAAGCGGTCCTGCACGCCCACGGCGCACACGGGGAGCTTCTCCTCGGCGAGCGCCTCGAGCACGGCGGAGTGCAGTCCGCCGATGACGTTGTGGTTCTCCACCGTCAGCACCGCGCCGGTCTTGCGCGCGGCGGCGATCACGCCCTCGCGGTCGATGGGCTTGATGGTGTGGACGTTGACGACCTCGGCGTCGACGCCCTGCTCGGCGAGCAGCTTCGCCGCCTCGAGCGCGTCGTGCACCATGATGCCGGAGGCGAAGATCGTGAGGTCCTTGCCCTCGCGCAGCGTGCTGACCTTGAACAGGTCAAACTTGTAATTGTCGTCGTAGATCTTGGGCAGCTCCTTGCGGAACAGGCGCAGATAGACGCAGCCCTCGTAGTCGTTGATGACCGGCAGCGCCTTGGCGAGCTCCACCTCGTCCGCCGCCTCGAACAGCACGATGTCGGGCACGGAGCGCAGCACGCCGAAGTCCTCGAAGCTCATGTGGGTGCCGCCGTTGAGCTCGGCGGTGATGCCGGGGTCGGAGCCGACGATCTTGACGTTCCGCTTGGCGTAGGCGATGGAGATCGTGACCTGGTCGCAGATACGGCGCGTGGCGAACGGGGTAAAGGTTTCGATCCACGGCTTGAAGTCATAGCTCGCCATACCGGCGGCGATGGAGGCCATGTCCTGCTCGGCGATGCCCGCCTCAAAGCACTGGTTCGGGTACTTCGCGTACAGCGAGCGGGGGCCGATGGAGCGGCCGAGGTCGGCGTCCAGCACGACGACGTGCTTATCCTCCGCCATCATCTTGTCCAGAGCGCTGACGTAAACGGTCTTCATATCCATTAGTTCGCACCTCCCTTGATCTCATCGAGCGCGCGCTGCATATCGTCCTTGCTCAGGTCGATGTGGTGGTTGTTCGCGCCCATGGCCTCGACGAACGAGACGCCGCAGCCCTTCTTCGTGTTGAGAATGACCATCGTGGGCTTGCCGCTGCCGCGGTTCGCCTTCGCCTTTTCGACGGCGTCCTTGACCTGATAGGGGTCGTTGCCGTCGGCGACGTCGATGACGTTCCAGCCGAAGGCGGCCCACTTGTCCGCCAGCGGGGCAATGTCGCAGACCTCGGAAACCGGCGCGTCGAGCTGCAGCTTGTTGTAATCGGTGAAGCCGACGAGGTTGTCCAGCTTACGCGCGGCGGCGAACATCGCGGCCTCCCAGATCTGGCCCTCCTGGCTCTCGCCGTCGCCGATGAGCGTGTAGACGGTCGCGCCGTCGCCCTCGAGCTTCGAGGCGAGCGCGGCGCCCGCCGCGCAGGAGAAGCCCTGGCCCAGCGAGCCGGCGGTCATGTCGATGCCGGGGGTGCGGAGCATGTCGCAGTGGCTGGGCAGGCTCGTGCCGCCCTGGTTGAGGGTGTAGAGCAGGGAGCGGTCGAAATAGCCGCGCTTGGAAAGGGTGGCGTAAACCGCGGGGCCTGCGTGGCCCTTCGAGCAGATGAAGCGGTCGCGCCCCTTCATCTTCGGGTTCTTCGGGTCGATGTTCATTTCCTCGAAATACAGCACGGCGAGCAGCTCGATGGCGGACAGGCAGCCGCCCATGTGACCGCGGCCGATGCTGCCGATGCACTCCACGGTGTCTGCGCGGAGCTCACGGCACAGCGCTTTCAGATCGGTACTCAATGTAGATCTCCTCCTGACTTCATGTCGTTCACATTTGTTCGATGGCTTCAAGAGTTTGATTAAAAGCTCTAACCAATCCGAAGTTTACGCTTTCGCGCGGACTTTGTCAAGACCCTTCAAAAAGATTTTTCCACGAAATTTTGCATCCTCATATTGACATGCGGCGGCGGAGCGGCTATGATTGTCAACAGTGTTAATTAATTGAAGGAGGTTTCCTGTCATGTCTTTCCAGCCGGTCTATATTCCCGTGGGCGTGCCCACCTTCCACCTTGAAACGGCGCAGGAGCAGTTCGACCGCTCCGTCGCGGCGCTGCGCGGCGTGGACGCGGGCTTTGTCTGCCCCGACAAGATGCTGCTCACCCTCGACGATCTGCGCGCGTATCTCGACGGCGTGAAGCCCGATCTGATCGTGTTCCAGAACCTGACCTTTGCCAACGCCGCGTACATGTCCGAGGTGCTGCGCCGCTTCGACTGCCCGCTGCTGCTGTGGACGCTGCGCGAGCCCGTGATCGACGGCGGACGCCTGCGCCTCAACTCCCTCACCGGCGCCTACTCCGCCGCGAACACCCTGCGCGCCTTTGACGGCCGCCCCTTCCTCTACGCCTACGGCGCGCCGGAGGAGGAGAAGGTCCTCTCCGCGGTGAAGGCCGCGGTGCAGGCGGCGAAGGTCAAAAGCGCCATGCGCACGCTGCGCCTCTCCGCCGTCGGACACACGCCGCAGGGCTTCGGCTTCGGGCGCGCGCTGGACAGCGAGCTGATGAACGTGTTCGGCGTGGAGCTTGAGTCCATCGAGGCGCGCGAGCTGATCGACCGGGCGAAGGGCTTCACCGACGAGGAGTGCGCCGAGTATCTCGCGCGCAGCGAGCGCGCCACCTGCGGCTTCGACAAAACGCCGGAGAAGAACCGCCTCGACCACGCGCGGCTGTTCAAGGCGTATACCGATTATATTCATTCTCATAACATCGGCGCGCTGGCGTCGCGCTGCTGGCCCGATTTCTTCACCGACTTCGGCACGCCAGTGTGCGCGGTGCTGAGCCTGCTGAACGACGAGGGCGTCGCCGCCGCGTGCGAGGCGGACGTCTACGGCGCGCTCTCCATGTGGATCGGCATGCAGCTGAGCGGCGAGAGCGTGTTCTTCGGCGACCCCGTCGCGCTCGACGAGGCGGAGAGCAGCATCACCTTCTGGCACTGCGGCGCGGCGGCGTGCTCGCTCGCGCGCAAGGACACCGGCGCGGCGATCGGTGTGCATCCCAACCGCAAGATCGGCCCCGCGATGGACTTCGGCTGCGAGGCGTTCCCCGCGGCGACCGTCTTCCGCATCGGGCGCGAGCCGGACGGCAGCTTCCGCTTCTTCATCGCCGAGGGCTCGGTCCTCGACAAGCCCAAGCAGTTCACGGGCACGTCCATCGTCGTGCGCACCGACCTCGACAGCCGCATGATCGTGGAGGAGAGCGTGCGCGAGGGCTTCGAGCCGCACTTCGTCGTCATCAAGGGCCGCCACGGCGAGACGCTGGAGGCGCTTGCCGACTTCTACGGCTTTGAGGTGTGCCGCTATTGACGCGGCGGCTTTCGGGCCGCGCGGGGTGGCGGACATGAAGGGATCCAGACTGGTAAGGGCGCTGACGTGGGTGATCGACCTCGTGCTCTGCGGGCTGCTGTGGTGCCTCTGCTCGCTGCCGGTCGTGACGGCCGGGGCGGCGAGCGCCGCGCTCTACTACGCGGTGGTCAAGTGCGTCCGGCACGAGCGCGGCACGCTGCGGCGCGTCTTTTGGGAGGGGCTGCGGAGCAATTTCAAAAGCGGCACGAGGCTGTGGCTCTTGTATCTGGCGGCGATTGCCGTGGGCGCGGCGAACGTGACGGCGGCGCGTCAGTGGAGCGGGGAGGGCTTCTCGCCGCTCACGGCGCTCGCGGGCGTGATCTTTTTGCCCGTCGCACTGACGCTGCCGTGGATGTTCGCCTACGTCTCCCGGTTTGACAACAGCTTCGGCGGGAGCCTGCGATTCGTCGGCTTTCTCGCGCTCAGCCATCCGGGACGGAGTTTGCTGCTGGCGGCGGAGCTGCTCGGCGCGCTGCTGATCGTGTGGCTGATCCCGTATCTGGCCCCGCTGCTGCCGGGCGCGATCGCCCTTTTGATGTCCCTGACGATCGAGCCGGTGTTCCGGCAATACACCGGCGGCGCGTCCTCCGGGGACGCATGGTACAACGAATAAAACAACGGGGCTGTGAAAGAGGTTTGTGATGAGTATTTTTGACATCGGCGTACAGGGGGACGGCTTTACGCTCTCCCTCAGCGGAACGGAGCTGCTCCGCCACGACGCGGAGCATCCCGCGCTCTTTCTGGGGCGGGGCGACGAGCGAATCTCCATGTTCCGCGGCAACTTTGACATTCATGACCGCGTGTGGCAGCGCGTCGCCCTGCGGCTGGAAAAGCGCGAGGGGGACACGCTGTATCTGACGCACCCGGACCTTCGCGGCGGCCTGACGCTGCACGCGGAGGAGGCGGACGGCCTGCTGCACCTGCGCGCGCGGGCGGAGGACGGGCGCTGGAACCGCCTGTGGCTGCGCCTCTGCGCCGAGCCGGACGAGCACGTCACCGGCGGCGGCGAGCAGTTCTCCGCGCTGGACCTGCGGGGAAGGGTCTATCCCATCTGGACGCGGGAGCAGGGCGTGGGACGCAACAAGTTGACGGAGGTCACGCGCCTCGCGGACGCGTCGGACGGCGGCGGCGGGGACTACCACACCACCTTCTTCCCGCAGCCGGGCTTTCTGTCCTCCCGGCTGTACTTCGCGCATCTGATGAACTACGAGTACGCGGAGCTGGACTTCGCCGACGAGAGCTTCCACGAGATCGGCGTCTGGAGCACGGACGCGCACTTCGTCTTCGGCGCGGGAAAGAGCATCCACGAGCTGACGGAGAAGCTCGGCGGCCTCCTGGGACGCCAGCCCATCCTGCCCGACTGGGCGATGCGCGGCCTGTGGCTGGGCGTGCAGGGCGGCACGGAGCGCGCGACGGCGCTTGAAAAGCGCTGCCGGGAGCACGGCGTGGACCTCAGCGCCGTGTGGATCCAGGACTGGGAGGGCAAGCGCGTCACCTCCTTCGGCAAGCGCCTGCAGTGGGACTGGCGCTGGAACCCCGAGCTGTACCCCGGCCTCGACCGCGTGATCCGCGAGGACCGGGACACCGCGTGGATGGGCTACATCAACCCCTATCTGGTGGAGGGCGGCGAGCTCTTCCGGGAGGCGGCGGAGAAGCGTTACCTTGTCCGCCGCGCCGACGGGAGCGACTACCTCTTCGATTTCGGCGAATTTGACTGCGGCGTGGTGGACCTCACCATGCCGGAGGCGTTCGAGTGGTACAAGCAGGTCATCCGCCGCAACCTGATCGGCATGGGCTTCCGCGGCTGGATGGCGGACTTCGGCGAGTACCTGCCCGCGGACGCCGTGTGCTTCGGCGGGAGCGGCGCGGCGCTGCACAACCGCTGGCCCGCGCTGTGGGCAAGGTGCAACCGCGAGGCGGTGGAGGAGAGCGGCAAGCTGGGCGACTGCGTGTTCTTCATGCGCGCCGGCGCCGCCGGGAGCCAGCGCGACGCCACGCTGATCTGGGCGGGCGACCAGTGCGTCGACTGGTCGGACGACGACGGGCTGCCCTCGGTCATCACCGCGGCCCTGACGCTGGGCATGAGCGGTTACGGCCTCCATTGCAGCGACATCGGCGGCTATACGACGCTGTTCCACATCAGGCGCGACGAGGAGCTGCTGGAGCGCTGGCTGGAATTCGCCTGCTTCACGCCCGTCATGCGCAGCCACGAGGGGAACCGCCCGGACTCCAACGTGCAGCTCTACGACAACGAGCGGACACTCGCCGCCGCCGCGCGGTGGAGCCGCGTCCACACGGCGCTGCTGCCCTACCTGCGCGAGTGCGTGCGCGAGAACGCGGAAAAGAGCGCGCCGGTCATGCGCCCGCTGTTCTGGGAGGCGCCCGACGCGCCGGAGGCGTGGCGGAGGGAGAACTACAGCTACCTGCTGGGGCCCGACCTGCTCGTATGCCCCGTGGTGAAGCCGGACTGTGCGGAGCGCGCGCTCTGGCTGCCGGAGGGGGAGTGGACGCACCTGTGGACCGGCGAGCCCTGTTCCGGCGGCGCGCACAGCGTCCCCGCCCCGATGGGGCAGCCGCCCGTCTTCTGTCGGAAGGGCAGCGTGTGGACCGACCTGTTTCGACAGATCGCGCGGATGTGACGCGGGACGATAAAAATTAACGCTGTAACTTAATTCTGTGAGAATAACCAAAAAGCCTGTGAAAAAATCTACAAATCAGGCAGCGGAAATTTCTTTACTTTTTTGAATTATCCAATTATAATGGCAGACAGAATACGCCGCAAGGAGGCGTTTTCCTTGGCGGCAATTAGTTAATATTGTTAATCAAAAGGAGAGAGTGAACCATGAAGACCGTCAACAAACTGCTTGCTCTGCTGCTGGCGCTGGGTATGCTCTTCGCGCTTGCCGCCTGCGGCGGCGGCACGACGCAGCCCGCAACGCCCGCGACGCCCGCCGATCCCGGCACGACGCAGCCCGCGACGCCCGCGACGCCCGCCGCGCCCGCGGCCGCCGGCGAGATCGTCATCAACTTCCCGAGCATCTGGGTCGGCACCGACTCCAAGGCCGCCTACATGTCCGAGCTGATCGACAAGTTCAACGCCGAGAACGCCGGCTCGATCAAGGTCGTCGTCGAGGAGCAGACCGACTATCAGGCCTACCGCGACAAGATCCGCACCACGATCACCACCGGCTCCGCTCCGGACCTGTGCATCCTGGACACCACGTTCGACATCAAGGCGTACGCCGAGTCGGGCAAGTTCATGGACCTGACCCCGTACCTCCAGCAGGGCTGGGGCAACGACTTTGCCGACGGCACGTTCGACGCGTGGAGCGTGGACGGCAAGACCTACATCCTCCCGTTCGAGAGCGCCGTGTTCACCCCGATCTACAACAAGACCATCCTCGCCGCCGCCGGCTGGGACCACTTCCCCGCCACCTACGACGAGTTCTTCAAGATGGCTGACGACGTCAAGGCCGCGGGCTACAACGTCATGGGCCAGATGGCCGGCGACAACGCCTGGTCCTCCATGCTCTGGTACTCCCTGATCGTCGAGGCGATCGGCGGCAAGGACGTCTATGCCAACGGTCTGTCCGACCCCGCGTTCGTTGAGGCCGCGGGCGTTCTGAAGAAGATGTACGGCTACACCTTCGACGGCGCCGTCTCCGCCACCGCGGGCGACGTCAACGGCCACTTCATCGGCCGCGACACCGCGATCTATCTCAACGGCCCGTGGTGGATCGCCAACTTCTACAAAGAGGACAACGCCGTCAACGGCACGCTGCTCGCCGACGAGTGCGAGGTCGCGGTCAACCCGGCCTACACCGGCGGCAAGGGCGCGGGCGGCCTGGTCACCACCGTGCAGGGCTTCCTCGCCGCCGCCAAGCAGGACGATCCCAACAAGGAGGCCGCCGTGATCAAGTTCCTCCAGTACGTCACCGATCCCCAGCACGTCTCCGAGCTGGCTCTGAGCTCCGGCGCCATGTTCTTCGTCAAGTACACGCCGTCCCCCGACACCAGCGTGATCTCCCAGAAGGTCACCGAGGTCGCCAACAACGCCAGCTTTACCATCCTGCATGTGAACGGCGCGTTCCCGACCGCCTTCTCCACCGAGTTCCCCGCCGCGGTCTCCGCGCTGGTGCTCGGCCAGATCGACGAGCAGGGCTTCGTCGATATGCTCCAGACGGCGATCGACAACGCCGCCTGAGTCCCACATCACTGACGCCGGACAGGGTGCGGTTTCGTGCCGCACCCTGTTGCGCATCGGAAACGCTCCCCGTTTCCACAATCTGATCGAGGAGGTGTTCCCTTGAAGCTGACGCGCTCCGATCGCAGCCCGCTGATCGCCTTCCTGGCGCCGGCGCTGGCGATCATGCTTGTCTTCTTTGTGATCCCGGTGATTTACGTCATTGTGGTCAGCTTCCTGAAATGGAACGGTATTTCCGCCCCCGCGTTCGCGAATGTCACGAATTTCCTGAAGCTGTTCAAGGATAAATCCTTCGTGCGCTCCGTGACCAACAACATCATCTGGGCGCTGGTCGCCGGCTTCATCCAGGTCCCGCTCGCGATGGTCATGGCGATCATCCTCTCCCGCAGGCCCAGGGGCTGGAAGTTCTTCCGCACGGTGTACTTCTTCCCGCAGGTCATCTCCGGCATCGCGCTGGCGACGCTGTGGCGCGCGATCTACAGCGCGGACACGGGCCTGCTCAACGGCCTGCTGCGCGCGCTCGGCATGGGCGACAAGGCGCGCGACTGGCTCGGCACCGTGGAGACCGCGTTCCCGGCGGTGCTGATCTACTGGGTGTTCTATGTGGGCTACTACATGGTCATCATGATGGCGGACATCTCCACCATCGACAGCGCCTACTACGAGGCGGCGACGCTGGACGGCGCCTCCGACTTCCAGCAGGCGATCTACATCACCATTCCGCTCATCAAGAAGACGTCGCTCCTGACCTGCGTCACGCTCGCGAGCGTGCTGGGCCTGCGCCAGTTCGAGCAGGTCTATATGCTCACGAACGGCGGCCCGGCGAACACCACCTCCACGATGGTGCTGTACATGTACAAGAAGATGCAGGACACCAACTACGGCATGGCGAGCGCCACCGCCGCGATCCTCATCGTCGTGGGCGTCATCTTCATCGTCTGCATCCGCGCGCTCTTCACGGCGGATGAGCGGACGGGCGGGAAAAGGAGGCGTGGGGCATGACAGAGAGCCGTGTGCGTCATCAGCTTTCCGGCAAGGAGCTCGTTCTGGCGGTCCTGCGCTGGATCCTGATTATTTTCTTCGCCGTCTATACGCTTTTCCCTCTGATCTGGCTGATCATCTCCTCGCTCAAGACCAATTTTGAGTTCCTCGCGGGCTCCCCGTTCGCGCTGCCGGCGGTGCCGCAGTGGCAGAACTACGTCAACGCGCTCTCGGTGGCGGGACTGGGCAGGATGCTGCTCAACTCCGTGTTCGTGGGCCTGCTGGCGACGGCGTTCAACGTCATCGTCGCGAGCATGAGCGCCTACTGCATCTCGCGCTTCCGCTTCCGCGGGAGGGAGCGGCTCTACACGCTCTTCACCGCGGGCATCCTCGTCCCGCTCAACGCGCTGATGGTGCCCTACTTCGTCATCATCAACAAGCTGGGGCTCTACAACACCTACGGCGGCATGATCCTGCTCTACTGCGCCATCGGCATCCCCATGTCGACCTTCCTGATCCGCGGGCTGATGGACTCCATCCCGATGGAGCTGGAGGAGGCGGCGTATATCGACGGCTGCGGCTTCTTCGGGCGCTTCTACCACATCATCCTGCCCCTGAGCCGCACGGGCATCGTCACCGCCGCGACCTTTGAGTTCCTCACCTGCTGGAACGAGTTCGT
>CAMVAV010000052.1 GCA_947165595.1 uncultured Clostridia bacterium
CGCTCTTGCGGGCGATCTTGTCGATCTCGTCGACGTAGATGATGCCGCGCTCGGCAAGCTCGACGTCGTAGTCCGCCGCCTGCAGAAGGCGCAGCAGGATGTTTTCGACGTCGTCGCCGACATAGCCCGCCTCGGTCAGCGTGGTGGCGTCCGCGATGGCAAACGGCACCTTCAGGATGCGCGCCAGCGTCTGCGCAAAGAGCGTCTTGCCCGAGCCGGTGGGGCCGAGCATGAGGATGTTGCTCTTTTGCAGCTCGACGTCGTCGCCGCCGCCGAAGAAGATGCGCTTGTAGTGGTTGTATACCGAAACGGACAGCGCGACCTTCGCCGCCTCCTGCCCGATGATATACTGATCGAGCACGTCGTGAATCTCGCGCGGGGTCGGCAGCTCCTTCATGGTCTCCGGCGTATCCTCGCGCATGGAATAGCCGTCCTGCAGAATGTCGCGGCAGAGGTTCACGCACTCGTCGCAGATACGCACCCCGCCGGGGCCCTGGATCATGCGGTGTACCTCGCGCTCCTGCTTGCCGCAGAACGAGCAGCGCAGCGTTCTCTTGTTCGTATCGCTCATGGGTCAAATCCTAACCTTTACAATATTAGCGCTTATAGATCACCTTGTCGATCAGGCCGTATTCCTTTGCCTGCTCGGCGGTCATAAAGTTGTCGCGCTCGCAGTCGGCGCGGACGACGTCGAACTCCTTGCCGCAGTTCTCCGCCATGATGCGCGTCAGCTTTTCCTTGAGCTCCATCATGCGTTTGGCGTGGATCTCGATGTCCGTCGCCTGGCCCTGATAGCCGCCGAGGGGCTGATGGATCATGATCTCCGCGTTCGGCAGGGCAATGCGCTTGCCCTTTGTGCCGGCGGAGAGCAGGAACGCGCCCATGCTCGCCGCCATGCCGACGCAGATGGTGGAAACGTCGCACTTGATATACTGCATCGTGTCGTAGATCGCGAACCCGTCGGTCACGCTGCCGCCGGGGCTGTTGATATAGAACTGGATGTCCTTGTCGGGGTCCTTTGCCTCCAGAAAAAGCATCTGGGCAACGACCAGGCTCGCCGTCGTGGCGTTGACCTCCTCGCCGAGGAAAATAATGCGGTCCTCCAGCAGACGTGAGAAAATATCATAGGAACGCTCGCCGCGGTTCGTCTGTTCCACAACATACGGTACCAAACTCATGAAAATAACCTCCTGCCGTTTTGTTCATACCCTGTTCAAATTTACGGTATGTATGCGAACAACCACAAAGCATGTTTGTGGTCGTCCGCTGAAAAGCTATGTCGCTCTTATGATAACCGTCCCGCGGTTCATTCAGCCTTCTTGGCGGGCTTCTTCGCGGCGGGCTTTTCCTCCTCCGCGTCCTCATCCTTCTTGGCGGGCTTCTTCGCGGCAGGCTTCTTCACTGCCTTCTTCTCCTCGTCGCCGTCCGTCTCCGCGTCCTTCTTGGCGGCCTTCTTCTTGGCCTTGTCCTCGTCGGCGTCCTTCGCCTCGGCCTTCTTCGGCTTCTCGGGCTTGGCGTTGTCGACCACGACCGCGACCGCCTTGGTGTTGAGCACCTGCGTGCGGACCTCATTTTCGCCGAGATACTTCTTGACCTTGTCGACGTCCATGCCGTAGTACTCGGAGAGCTTCTTGTACTCCGCCTCGATCTCCTCCTCCGTCGCCTCGAGCTTCTCCTGCTCGATGATCTGGGCGATGGCAAGGTCCATCTTGACCTGGCGGATGGCGGGCTCGCGGCCGTCCTCCATGAACTTCTTCTCGTCCATGCCGGTCATCCTGACGTACTGGTCAAAGGGGATGCCCTGCGAGACGATGCGGGACTTGAACTCCTCCAGGAAGCGCCTGCACTGCTGCTCGATGAGGATCTCGGGCAGCTCGCAGTCGATCGTGTCGGCGACCTTCTCGATCAGCGCGTTCTCATAGGCGGTATTGGACGCCTTCTCGCGCTCCTCCTCGATCTTCTTTTTAATGTCGTCCTTGAGGTCCTTGATCGTGTCGAATTCGGAGACGTCCTTGGCGAACTCGTCGTCCATCGCGGGCAGCTCCTTGAACTTGACCTCGTTGCACTTGACCTTGAACACGACCGCCTTGCCGGCGAGGTCCTTGTGGTAATTCTCGGGGAAGGTGATGTCGATGTCCTTCTCCTCGCCCGCCTTCATGCCGATGACCTGATCCTCGAATCCGGGGACAAAGCTGCCGGAACCGAGCTCCAGCTCGTGATTCTCGCCCTTGCCGCCGGCAAACGGCTCGCCGTTGAGGAAGCCCTCGTAGTCGATGACGGCGATGTCGCCCTTCTTCGCCTTGCGGTCGACGGAGACGAGGCGCGCGTTGCGCTCCGCCAGCTCGTTGAGACGCTCCTTGATATCGTCGGCGGTGACCTTGACCTCTTCCTTCGGCGCGCTGACGCCCTTGTACTGGCCGAGCTTGACGTCGGGATAGACCGCGACGGTCGCCTTGAAGGTAAAGCCGTCCTTGGTCACATCGCCGGAAAGCTCCACCTCGGGATAGCCGATGGTGTCGAGCTTCTCGCTCTCCACCGCCTTTGTATACGCCTCGGGAAACGCCTCGTCGACGGCGTCGCTGTAAAACACCTCCGCGCCGTACATCGTCTCAATGATCTTGCGGGGCGCCTTGCCGCGGCGGAAGCCGGGGACGTTGATCTTGTTGCGGATCTTTAAGTACGCCTTGGCAACGGCCGCCTCAAATTCCTCGGCGCCGACCTCGATCTCCAGGGCGACTCTGCTCTTCTCCAGCTTTTCAACGTTTTTGACTGTCATGTTTTCTTTTTCCTCCGTTTGAACAAATGAAAATTGCTCATTGCGAAATAGTATTCTAACATAGGTTTTCGGAAATATCTACCCTTATTTTCATTTAATCCAGGATTTTTTTCGGGATAAAGCCCAGATAGTCCGCCGAAACGAGCGAATACTCGGTAAACGAGCGTTTTCCCTCGAACGCGCGCTTGTGTGTGGCGCCGTGCAAATGCCCGTAAAAACAGCGTTCCGCGTGATACCGGTCGATCAGGTCCAGCAGCTCCGGGCACCGGTAGCCCTGATAGATCGGAGGATAATGCAGGAAGCAGAGGATCGGCTTCCCCGCCGCCGCCCGGAACGAGGTCTCGAGCCGCAGCGCCTCCCGCGCGATCATTTTTCCGGTGTGCGTCTGCGCCGCGTCCTCCTCGTAAAACCAGCCCCGCGTGCCGCAAAGCGCGTACTCGCCGTAAAAAAAGCAGTTGTTGTGCAGAATGTCGAAGGACGCGAGGCCGTGCTCCGCAAAAAACCTTTTCATCTTCGCCGCCGTGCCCCACCAGTAGTCATGGTTCCCCTTGACCAGCAGCTTCCTGCCCGGCAGCGCGTCGAGAAAAGCGAGGTCCGGCAGCGCGCCCTCCAGCGACATGCCCCACGAGGTGTCCCCCAACAGCACGAGCACGTCGTCCCCGTTCAGCCGCGAGAGGGCCTCCCGCGTCCGTTCGACGTGATTTTCCCACTTTTCCCCGAAGACGTCCATCGGCTTTTCCCCGGAAAGCGAGAGATGGAGGTCCCCGATCACATAGAGAGACATGCAAGCTCCTCCCAAAAAGACGGAAAGGATTTTTCGACGCACTCCGCGCCGCGGACGGTCACGCTGCCGCGGCAGCCGCACGCGGCCACCGCCGCGGCCATGGCGACGCGATGGTCGCCCGCGGCTTCGGCGATCCCGCCCGCTAGTCCGCCGCGCCCGCGGATCACGAGGCCGTCCGGCGTCTCCGTCACATCCGCGCCCAAGGCCCCGAGCATTGCCGACACGGACGCGAGCCGGTCGGATTCCTTGCATCGGAGCCTTGCGGCGTTTTCGATGCGCGTCTCTCCCCCGGCACAGACGGCAAGGGCGGCGAGCACCGGAACCAGGTCGGGTGTTTGGGAGGCGTCGACCGCGCAGCCCCGCAGCGCGCCGCGGCGCACCGTGACGCTCTCCGCGCCGCGCTCCGTCACCGCGCCGAACCGTTCCAGCAGTTCGAGCACGGCGCGGTCCCCCTGGCGGGAATTCAGGTCAAGTCCCGTTACGCAGATCCCGGAGGGAGACAGCGCCCCCATGCAGAGAAAGACCGCGGCGGCGGACCAGTCGCCCTCCGCGTCCAGCTCCGCCGGCGGCGAAAAGCGCCCGCCGCCCGGTATGCGGTAAAGCCCCCCGTTTTCTTCAAAGGGAACGTGTGAGAGCCGCAGCGCATCCTCCGTCATCGCGACATAGGGCGCGGAGCCCAGCGTCCCCGTCACGCGCAGCGTGCTGGGGACGTCCAGCAGCGGCAGCGCGAAAAGAAGGCCGGAGAGAAACTGCGAGGACACGTCGCCGCCGATCTCATAGTCGCCCGCAAGGAGTTTCCCTTCACAATAAAGCTCTGCTCCGCTCTCGCGGACCGTCATGCCGTGCGCGCGCAGCTGGCCCGCGAGCGGCTCGATCGGGCGCTCGGACAGGCGTCCCGCGCGGTGAAATACGGCACGGACGCCCATCGCCCCGGCGACGGGCAGCAGAAAGCGGAGCACCGCGCCGCTCTCCCCGCAGGGAAGCTCCCGCACCGTGTCAGGCGCCGGCACATCGGCTGCGTGCAGCGGCGTCACAAGAAGGCCGCCGGGCCGCGCGCCGATCCCCGCGCCCAGCGCGCGGAGGCAGCCGATCATCGCGGCGACGTCCCCGCACACCTCGCCGCAGCGCAGCAGAGTCGTTTTCTCTCCCAGCGCCGCGCACAGCAGCAGCCTCTGCATCCGGGATTTCGACGGCGGAACACGCACCGAGCCCCGGCGCGCGCCGGGAGCCAGCGTCCGATCCATATAAGCAGCGCCCCCTTCGATCAAACGCGGAAATCATACCGGGTCGGGCGGAGCTTGTCAAGCCTCGACGCATTCTCCGGTCGCAAAAAAGTACAAAAGGCGTTCGCGCACGCGCATCCCCATGATGCGTTCCAGCGCCGCGGCATATGCCTCGAGCTGGGAGCGATAGCCGGCGGCGCGCGCCTCCGTCTCCTCCTTACGGATCCGGTCGGTCTTGAAATCCAGCACCACCAGCTCGCCGTTCTCCTCGAAAAAGCAGTCCACGACGCCCTGCAGAAGGATCTCGTCCTCCTCCGACGCGCTCGGTTCATACTCCCGCGCCGGTACGAGCAGGGAGAAGCGCCACTCCCGCTCCACATGCGCGCTGCTTCGGATCCGCTCCGCGACGCCGCTTTGAAGAAAACGCGCGATCAGGCTCGCGTCGGCGGCGTCCGCCTGCTCCGGCGTCAGGAGCCGGCGCGCCTTCATCGCCTCGATCTGCGCGCGCACGGCCTCGGGCGTCCCCTCACACGAAAAGTCAAGATGCTCCATGATCAGATGGATCGCCGTGCCTCGCTCCGCCCCCGAAAGCGGCGCGGCGCCCGCGAGAAAGCGCGGTCTTGCGAGGCTCCGCAGCCGCGGCGGCAGCTTTGCCCCCTCGGCGATCTCGGCGTCCGCCTCGCGTCCCTTGAGCTGCGTCGCGGTCAGCTTCGCGCTCAGCTCCGTCGCCGCGGCGTGGGGATAGCGCCAGGACAGTGCCGAAAGGTCCGGCTCCTCCTCCGGCGGCGCCGCGCCGTCCCGCGCGGTTTCCGCGGTCCGCGCCTCCGCTCCGTCCGCCGGCGTCAATGGCGCCTCATCCTCCGGCGCCTGCTCCCGTTCCGGCTCGCCCGCGCGGTGGACGGCGACCAGCCACGGCGAATCCCCCGCATCCGCGAGCGGCGGCGCATCGAAGTCCGAAAGCGCGCGCAGCGCCTTCGCCTCCGGCCGGCACAGCAGCGGCAGCAGCACCCAGTCGCCGAGGCACCTGCACTCGTCCACCGCCTCCGGCAGCGCGGGGCACGACGCGGACGCCAGCAGCCCGGACACGCGGTTCCCCGCGTTTGCCTGCGTGTGGAGCAGAACGAGCTTTTCCTTCGCGCGCGTCATGGCGACATACAGAAGGCGCAGCTCCTCCGCCTTGGTCTCCCGGCGCAGCGCGCGCTCCACCGCCTGCCACGCCGCCGTGGGATAGCGGATGCGCCGCCCGGTGTCCACGCGCTCCGGACCGAGTCCGTGCTTCGGGTGGACGAGCACCGCGCCGGTAAAGTCCATGTTATTGAACGCCTTGGCAAGGTCCGCGAGGATCACGACCGGGAATTCGAGCCCCTTGGACCTGTGGATGCTCATGATGCGCACACCCGCGGCAGAGCGCATTGGCTTCGGCGCCGCCGAGCCGCCGCTCTCACGCAGCTCGCGCAGGTGCGTCACAAAGGCAAAGAGCCCGCGAAAGCCCGATTCCTCAAACCGCTCCGCAACGGAGAGGAACGCGGTCAGGTTCTCCCTGCGCTCGCTTCCGCCCGGCATCGCGCCGAAGATACCCGGCACGTTGCAGCGTTCGTAGATATGCGCCAGCAGCCGGCGCACGCTCATGGTCTGCGCCGCCTCGCGCAGCTCGCGCAGCAGGGCGAGAAAGCGCGCGGTATTCTCCCCCTCGTCCGCGAGCAGCGCGTCGTAGAAATCCCCGTCCTTCTTCCTGCCGCGCAGCAGCGCCAGCGCGTCGGCGGAAAAGCCGAACAGCGGCGAGCGCAGCACGGCGATGAGCGGCACGTCCTGACGCGGATTGTCCAGAATCTCCAGCAGGGAGAACACCACCGAAACCTCGACGGTCGAAAAGAGCTCCTCCCCCGCGTCGGCGGAAACGGAGAGCCCCCGCGCCTCCAGCGCGCGGCGGTAATCCGCGAGGCGCGCCCTCGGCGAGCGCATGAGGATCACGATATCCTCCTCCCGCACGCGACGCTGCTGCCGCGTCCCCGCGTCGGTGACGGGAAAGCCGCTGTCGATGAGCCCGCGTATGTACCGGGCGGCAAAGTCCGCCTCCGCCTCCGACGCGCGCACGCGCTCCCCGTCCTGCGGTCCGGAGGTGTCGATCAAATGGAACTCCGTCCGGCAGTCGCTTCGCTCCGGGAAGTCCGCGCCGGGATACAGCGCCTCCTCCGCGCCGTAGTCCAGCTCGCCCATCTCGGCGGAGAGGATGTTGGAAAACACGAAGTTCGCCGCGTCCAGCACCTCGCGGCGCGAGCGGAAATTGCGCGAGAGAAGCAGCTTCGCCCGCTCGGACGCCCCCGCCTCCGAGGCGTGGGGCAAGCCGTTGTACTGCGCGAGGAAGATCGTGGGGTCGGCAAGCCGGAAACGGTAGATGCTCTGCTTGACGTCGCCGACGGTGAAGAGGTTCGTCCCCTCCCGCGATACCGCCTCAAAGATGCGGTTTTGTACCTCGTTGGTGTCCTGATACTCGTCCACCATGATCTCGCGGTAGCGCTCCGCGACCGTGCGCGCAAGCTCCGTCGGCGCGCCGTCGTCCCCGATCAGCAGGCGGATCGCCTCATGCTCCTGGTCGGAAAAGTCCGCGACGTTCCTGCGCCGCTTTTCCCGGCGGTACGCGCGCAAAAAGCTCCCCGTCAGCCGCAGCAGCGCCGCCATTGCGCCGGATACGGCGCGCAGGTCCTCCGCCGCCTCGGCGCCGGACGCCGTAAACCACGCCCCCGGCTTCGCCATCGAAGCCTTGCAGTTGTCCCACAGGCGCTTCATGCGGTTTTTGAACGCCTCGTCCTCCGCCTTCCGCACCGCTTTGAGCCGCGGGAACGCGATCGCGGCGGCGCGCGCCTCGTCCCAGCCCCGCTCCGACGCCTCCGCCAGCGCGCGAAGCTGTCCCGCCGCCTCGCAAAAGCACGGCCTGTAGCTCGCGGAGAGCTTTTCGTCGCCCTGCATCTCTTCGGCGCCGCGCTCCAGCAGCCGCGCCCAGTGCAGTGCCTTGGCGCGCAGCTCCCACAGCAGCAGCGGGCCATAGGGCGTGTCGTCGATATGCTCCGGCACGCTTGTCCAGCGCCGCTCCTGCTCCGCGAGCCAGCGCTCGGGATACGCCTGCGCCTGCACCTTGTCATAGAGCTCGGAAACCAAAGCGGCAAGCGCGCGGTCGTCCCGTCCCGCCCCCAGCGTGTCGGCGAGCAGCGTCCCGCCGTCTCCCGGCTGCAGCCCCTCGTAAAACGCGTCCAGCGTCCGGGACAGCACGCGCCGGCGGAGCGTCGCCGCGTCCTGCTCGTCGAGCACCCGGAAATCCGGACGCAGCGCGCGGCCGTCCGCGTCCTCGCCCAGCAGGTGGCAGTTCTCGCGCAGCAGCGCCGTGCAAAAAGCGTCCACCGTCTTGATATCCGCGCGGTAGACGCGCAAAAGCTGGCTTTGCAGATGCGTGCTGCGCGGGTCCGCCTGCAGCCGCTCCGCGAGAGCGGCGGCGATCTTGCCGCGCAGCTCCGCCGCGGCGGCGCGGGTATAGGTGATGATGAGAAATTCGTCGATATTCGCGCCTTCCCGCTCAACGTAGGAGAAAAGCCGCTCGACGAGCACGCGGGTCTTGCCGGAGCCCGCCGCCGCCGAAACCAGCAGCCCGCGTCCCCGGTCCTCCACCGCGGCGCGCTGTTCCTCCGTCAGGACGTCAGCCATTTTCCCGCGCCTCCTTTCCCTCGCCCAGCGCCGCGTCCACGGCAGCCCAAAACCCGTCCGCGTCCGTTTTGGCGATGGCTTCGTACCGGTCGCCGCCGCGTCCCGGCTCAAAGCAGCACGCGGCGGCGTAGGGGCAGTAGTCGCAGGCCGTCTCCGCGGCGGAGCGGACAAAGGGGTCGGCGTCGATGTTGCCGCGCTCGGTCTCGCGTCCGATGTCGCACAGCAGCTTCTCCACATAGCGGGACAGCTTGCCGAGCTGCTCCGCCGTCGCGAGGCTGCCGCCGATCGTGCGGCTGCCGTCCTTGTCCGTTTTGACCGAGATCGGCAGGCGGTGCGGCTCCTCCAGCGCGCTGTGCTCCATCGCGCGCAGCACCGCGTCGTCGCCGAGCACCATGCCGCTGCGGCGCAGCGCCTTCTGCGCCTCGCGGCGGAGCGTCTCTTCGTCGGTGTCGCGCGGCAGGCGCAGGATCTCGTCCCGCGCCGGGGTGTAGAGCACGCCCGCCGGAACGATCTCATGCCCGCCGAAGAACGCGCGCCCCTCCCGCTGCAGCGCGAAGAGATAGAGCAGCATCTGCACGCCGAGTCCGTAGCGCAGCTCGGCGAGATCAAAGCTCCTCCTGCCCGTCTTGTAGTCCACGACGCGCAGATACAGCTTTCCGTCGTGCAGCCAGCCGTCGACGCGGTCGACCTTGCCGACGGCGCGCACCTCGCTTCCCTCCGTGCGGAAGGTGATGGCGGGCATGTCTCCGCCCGCGCCGAAGGAAAGCTCGAACGCCATCGGCTCAAAGTCGGAGTCCTTCAGCTCCTCCGCCACCTCGTCCATGATGCGGTACGTCGACTCGCACAGACGGCGGAACAGATAGCGGAAGCGCGCGGTCTTCCGCTCCAGATCGGGCAGCTCGCGCCCGACGTAGGCAAGGATGGAGCGCCGCGTCAGAGCGCGCAGCTCCTTCGCGGAAAGCGCGGACAGCCCGCCGGCCTCCTTCGCCGCGCGCAGCGTGTTCTCCATCACGTCGTGGACGAAGGTGCCCCATTGCGGCGCGTCGAAGCCCGCGGCGGCGCGCTGCCGCGCGCGGAGGCCGTACTGCATGAAGTAGGCGAAGTGGCAGGCGCGCGCCTTGTCCATGCGCGAAGCGGAGAGCGTAACGCTCCTGCCGTAGAGCGCGCGCACCGCCGGCTGCGAGAGCCTTCCCCTCGTCCAGAGCGAAGCGCGGCGCATCGCGTCCAGCTCCCCGCGCAGCTCCTCCTTCTCCGCCAGCGCGCGCCATACGGCCCCGTCGATGCGGCCTGCCGCGTATTCGAGCGCCGGACGCAGCGCCGACAGCCGGTACGCGCCGCCGGACTCCTCCCGCTCGACCGCGATCCCGGGGCAGAGCGTCCGCAGCCGTCCCACGATAAAGGAGGGGCGCAGCTCGCCGCCCGCCGCGTCCAGCGTGGGATAGGACACATAAAGCCGCTCCGTCGGCTGCGCCAGCGCGGCGTAGAGGTTCTGCATCTCCAGGCGAAACGCCGACATGCCGTACGGCGCAAGCCGGATGTCCAGCTGCTCGAGAAGGCATCTGTCCTCCTCCCGCAGCACGCCGCCCTCGCTCTCGACCGAGGGAAGCACGCCGTCGTTCGCGCCGAGGAGGAAAAGCGCGCGGACCGTGTGCCGGTCGTTGCGCGTCATCTCGGAGAAATTCACCCGGTCCAGCGCCGCCGGGATGGTGCCGACGCTGTACTGTGTGAGGATGAGCCGCATCAGGCGCGTGAACTCCTCGGCGTCCAGGACGGTGTCGCCGAGGATCGAGACCGCCTGATCCATCACGCCGCAGAGGATGGACCACAGCTGCGCCGTCTCCTCCGCGCGCTGCGCCTCGCCCGAGGAAAAAAGGCGCTCCGTCAGCGCCTCCAGCGACTCCGGAAGGGCGATCTCCTTCAAATACGCGTAGAGCGCCGCGACCTTCTCGCGCGCCGTCTCCCGCCGCAGTCCGTCGCGCAGGTGCAAAAAGGGCCCCCGCACCCGCTCGCGCAGGGCGTTCACCGCGTCGAGCCTCGCCCGCGACGCCTCGTCCCACTCGACGCCGTAGCCGTCCGGGTGCGCGGTCCAGACGGCGTCGTTCACCCACATATTGCCGCGGATGTCCCACGTCACCGCGTAGTTTTCCAGGAGATCGCACTCCTCGCACGCGATCCCGGCAAGCCCGGTCTTCAGGCAGCGAAACACGTCCTCATACTCGAAGCCCCCCGCCGCGGCGTCCAGCGCGCTGAGGATCAGCAGGGAAAGCGGCTGCTGCAGAATATCGCTCCGCCGCGCGCTGTAGAGCGGGATACCGTAGCGTGCGAACACCGTCTCCACGACCGCCTCATAAGCGTCGAGCCGCCTGGCCGTCACCGTGATGTCACGATAGCGGCAGCCCTCCTCGCGCACAAGGCGCAGGATCTCCGCCGCCGTGCGCTCCGCCTCGGCGCACTCGCCGGTCGATTCCAGCACGCGGATGTCGCCGCAGGGTCCGTCCCACACGGTATGCTCGCCGAAAAAGCAGTGCTCCACATGGTCAAGCGCGTTTTTGATCTCTCCGCCCGGGAGCGCGTCCGCCTCGCAGGGGACGCCCGCGTCCCGTGCCTCGGCGATCAGCTGAGCCCGCACGCGCAGGCTCTCGCTGAAAAGCTCCTTGTCGACCGTGTCGCCCAGCAGCGTCACCGTCACGCTCCGCGCGCGGCGCAGCAGAATGCGCAGGATGCGAAGCTCGCGTCCCGTGAAGTAGGAATATCCGTCAAGGTAAATATCTTTACCGTCTATGTAATGAGAGGCCTCCAGGTTTTCCTCCAGCTTTTCGAGCCGGTCCCGCGCGTCGCGTCCGTCCTCGTGCAGTCTGGCAAGGTACACGCCGTAGATGAGCGCGATGTCCCGCAGCTTGTCGCCGCTCTCGCCCGGCACATCCTCCACCTTCTGCGCCAGCAGCTCCGGCGGCACCGCGTAGGCTGTCAGCTCCTCGATCACGTCCAACAGACCCTTGAGAAACGCGCTGCGCCGGGACGGGCGGCAGTAGACCCTGAGCGCCGGCGCGAGGTCCTGCAGCGCGCGCTGGAGCGTCAGCAGCTTGCCGCCGGCGTCCAGCGTCACGTCCGCGCCGCCCCCCGTGAGCGAAAGCACGCGCGAGGCGAGCAGCTTGAACGTCAGCACCTCGGCATGGCGGCACGCCGACGCCCCGCAGGCGCGGCAGACGTCGACCTCCGCGACGTGCGAGGCGTGCTCCGGCACCAGCAGGATCTGCCTGCGCTCCGGGTGGTCCCGCCCCTCGCGCGCGATCTCCTTCAGCACGCGCTCCGATTTTCCCGTGCGCGCTCGTCCCATCAACAGCCGCAGCATGTCCGTCCGCCCCCTTTCGGCGGTTTCAGTCTAGCACGTTTCCGGGCTCGCCGCAACGAAAAAAGCGCTCAATGTGAAAGAGTTGTCAGCAGCTCAAAAAATTTGGACCTCAGCACGATCTCCCCGCCGCACCCTCCGGCGCCGAGAATGCCGTTGCAAAGCGGCGCGAACGCCGTCGCCCACCACTGTACCGTCAGCCGCGGTGCCGCGGCGCACCATAGGATCGCCGCGACGGTCCCGATCAGGATGGAAAGCTCCCATTTGCGCATCAAAAAACCGCCCCTTCCGAAAGCATTTGCTCCCAGTATGGACGGTTTTTCGATATTTTAGACAAAACGCGTCAAATAGGTCTGCTCATACTCCTCCGCAAGGATGATGTAGGCGTCCCGCACGGCGGCATAGTCGCGGTAGAGTCCGAACACGGTCGGGCCGGAGCCCGTCATGGCGGTCGCCTCCGCACCGAGCGCGTGCAGCCGTTCCTTGATGTGGAACACCTCCCTGTACTCCGGCGGCAGCACCGCCTCGAACACGTTCCTGACCCGCGAGAGAACGCCCTCCTCGTCGCCGCGGTGCAGCGCCGCCAGCATCCCGTTCGTGTCCGGCCTCCGCCACAGCTCCGAGATCCGCACGCGCGCAAAAAGCTCCGGCGTCGAGATGCTGAAGTCCGGCTTGCACAGAAGCACGTGGAACTCCGGCGCGGCGCGCAGCGAGGTGAGGCGTTCGCCCCGCCCCTCCGCCAATGCGGTGCCGCCGCGCACGCAGAACGGCACGTCGCTTCCGACGCGCGCCGCGATGCGCTCCAGCTCCACGCCCAGAAGGTCGGGCTTGAGCAGCCTTCGCAGCGCGCGCAGCGTCGCCGCGGCGTCCGCGCTGCCTCCCGCCATCCCCGCCTGAACGGGGATGTGCTTTTCGATGTCGATGTCAAGCCCTCGCGGCGCGACGCCGGCGCCCTCGAAAAACGCACGCGCCGCCCGGACGGCAAGATTGCTCTCATCGCCGGGTATCTCGCCGCAGCGGCAGGTGATCCCGTCCCCCTCCGAAAGCGATACCGTGACCTCGTCGTGCAGCTCGACGGTCTGCATGACCATTTGGAGGTCATGATAACCGTCGTCCCGCTTGCGCAGGATATCCAGCGTCAGGTTCAGCTTTGCGTAGGCAGGCAGACTGACGCTCGTCATTTGATTTTGCGCGCCTCGATATAGTAGCGCTTATCCTGCGCGTGGCCCATGGAGAAGGTCTTGCGCGGGAGCACGCCGTCCGCCATGACGGTCTTGAACAGCTGCTCCTTCCCCATCGCGGGCAGCAGCAGGCCGAGGTTGCCGGGCTTTTTGCCGAGCTGGCGCGTCACGTCGTCGCCGTGGACGTAATCCACCTCGCCGGCATGGGTCTTGAGATACTCGTCGATGAACGTCTGCAGCGTGCCGACGGCGAGCTGCATCTTCGGATCGGGCACGGTGACGAAGCCCTCGTAGCCCTCGCTGGCAACCTCGATGACGTGGCCCTCGCCCTTGCTCTCGGTCGCGTTGGGATAGAACTTCTTGAATTCGGCGGCGAACTCCTTCGCGTCCACGCCGAACAGCACGCGGTGGATCGGCTCGAACTGCAGCGCGTCGTCGTGGTTGTTGACGACCTCGACCAGCGCGTAGCGCGCGAGCGGGTTCTTGCCCTTCTGTTCCTCCCAGCAGGCCTTCGCCGTCGCGAGCGAGTGGTTGCCGTCGCCCACAGCGAACAGCAGCGGCGCGACGCCGGATACGCCGTATTTCTTCTGCATCGCCGCGTCGGAGCAGAGGCCCGTCAGCGCGTCCGCGACCGCGTCCACCTGCGCGTCGGAGAGCTTGTAGCCCTTGATGTGCCCGCCGTTCTCCATCAGATCGAAGTCATAGAGCTTTTCCATGCCGGACGCCTGCGCGGTCAGCGGCTCGATCACGGTCCTGTCCGGATCGTCGATCAGCAGCATGACGTGGGGCAGCTCCAGCGCGGCGTTGCGGCGCACCTTGGCGCGCGGCGGGATGCGCTCGAGCACCGTGCCCTCGGTGGCGCGAATGAGCGCGCCGGAGCCTGGCGTAAAGTCATAGGCGTCCAGATCGATCATGCCGATCAGGCCGTGGCGGATCCTGCCGTCGGACTGGCCGCGCTCGACGTAGACGAGCGATTCCCGAAGCGTCTTGAACAGGTCCTTCCCCAGATAATCGTCCATCGCGGCGTTGATCTTTCCGATGCGCGCGTCGACGTCCGGCGCCTTGAGCTCCGCCTCCGGCAGAATGAGGCGCAGCGTAGACGGCGCGTCGCCGACCGTCTTCTCCACGCGCTCCCAGTATTCCGGCTCCGAGGTGAACTGATCGCAGGCGACGACCGCCCACTTTTCCATGTCCGCGTCCTTCGGCAGCAGGATATCGGCAGGGTAAAAACCGAGCTTTTCAAATTTCTCGTTCATCGCGTTTCCTCCCGTGGTATAAATATTGGGTCTGACTTCTACCGATTATACAATAATCAGAGCGCAGATGCAACGGATTCGGTAAATTTTCCCAAAAATTTTCAGGGCGAATAAATTTTCGCCGTCACGCAGACACTAACGCACGACCCGCAAAGGAGCCGCGCGCTCCGATCAAAAGGAGGATAATTCCATGTTTATTGATAAGCTTGCGCTGACGCTTTCGATCGTCGGGGCGCTCAACTGGGGCAGCATCGGCCTGTTCGGCTTCGACCTTGTCGCCTTTCTCTTCGGAGGCCAGACCGGCACGGTCAGCCGCGTGATCTACACGCTCGTCGGACTCGCCGGACTGTGGTGCATCACGCTTCTGTTTCGCGAGACCGAGCCCTTCGAGAGCAAGGATCACGCCTAAGGAACCGCTGAATCAATTCCCACGCAAAACCAAAAAGCAGCCGCGCGGCGGCTGCTTTTTGTATTCCTCTCTCTTTACGCGAAATCGGTTTTGTGGTATCCTGTCGAAAGAAATAAAGCTTTCGGGAGGGTCCGCCATGAAATCCAAAGCCGCGGTCAGACGCATCATCGAGGAGCTGAAAACGCTCTACCCCGACGCGCTGTGTTCGCTGACCTACAAAGAGGATTATGAGCTGCTTTTCGCCGTTCGCCTCTCCGCGCAGTGCACCGACGCGCGGGTCAATCTGGTCACGCCGGAGCTGTTCCGCCGCTTCCCCACGCTGGAGGCGTTCGCGGAGGCGAGCTATGAGGGCGTCGGCGAGGCGATCCGCTCCTGCGGATTCTACAACACCAAGGCGAAGGACCTCGTCGAATGCGCGAAAATACTGCTCGAAAAGCACGGCGGGCGCGTGCCGGACACGATGGAGGCGCTGACCGCGCTGCCCGGCGTCGGCCGCAAGACGGCGAACCTCATTCTCGGCGACGTGTACCACAAGCCCGCCTATGTCTGCGACACGCACTGCATCCGCATCACGGGCAGGCTTGGGCTCACGGACGGCAGCCGCGACCCGCTCAGCGTGGAAAAGCAGCTGCGCGCCGTCATCCCCGGAGCGGAATCAAGCGACTTCTGCCACCGCATGGTGCTCCACGGCCGCGCGCTGTGCATTGCGCGAAAGCCGAACTGCGCCTCCTGCCCGCTCAAAAGAGACTGCGACTACGGCAAGAACGGCATTATGCTGTGACGCCGCGCCGCTCCGTTTGGAGCCTGGACAACAGCACCACCGTCTCAATATGGTCCGCGCGGGGGAACATGTCCACGGCGCAGGCGCGCGCCGCCTCATAGCCGAGAGCGGCAAAGCGCTTCACGTCCCGTGCCAGCGTCGCCGGGTCGCAGGAAACATACACCACGCGCTGCGGCGCCATCTCAGCGACCGCGCGGACCGCTTCCTCGGAGAGCCCCTTGCGCGGCGGATCCACCGTCACCACGTCCGGGCGCAGCCCCTCCGCGGCGAGTCTCTCCGCCGTCGCCGCCGCGTCGCCGCAGAAGAATTCGGCGTTTGTGATCCCGTTGAGTATTGCGTTCTCCCGCGCGTCCTCCACCGCCTCCGGCACCAGCTCCGCGCCCAGCACGCGCGCGCAGCCGTGCGCCATCGAGAGCGCGATCGTGCCCGCGCCGCAGTAGAGATCGAGCAGCGTCTCGCTCCCGGTCAGCCCCGCGAACTCTGCCGCCTTGGCATACAGCTTTTCGCATTGGGCGTGGTTGACCTGATAGAACGACGGCACGGACAGGCGGAACGTGAGCCCGCAGAGCGTGTCCTCGATCCGGTCCTCGCCCCAAAGCGTGCGATACTCGCGCCCGAGGACGACGTTGGTCCTCTCGCGGTTCGTGTTGAGCAGCACGCCGACCGCCTTCGGACAGGCGCCGCGCAGCGCGGCGGCAAGCTCCTCCTCAAAGGGCAGGGTATCGTCGTTCGCGACGACGCAGAGCAGCGACTCCCCCTTCGCGTTGCTGCGCACGAACAGATGGCGCACCAGCCCCGTGCCGGTCGTCTCGTCGTAGCCGGGCACGCCGAAGCGCGCCATCCAGTCGCGCAGCGCGTCCGCCGCCGCCTCCGCCGCGGGATGGACCAGCTGGCAGTGCTCGGCGTTGACGACCTCGTGCGTCCGCGCGCGGTAAAAGCCCACCGCGCCGTTGGGCGACACGGGCCAGATCGACTTGTTGCGGTAGCGGAAGATGGAGTCCGCGCCGAGAATCTCCTCGACCTTCACTTCGGTCCCGCCGATGCGGCGCAGCGTCTCCTGCACGCGCTCGCGCTTGAGCTGCTTTTCCTCGGCGTACTCCATGTGCCGCAGGACGCAGCCGCCGCAGCGCGGATAGTACGGGCAGTCCGGCTCCATGCGGTGCGCGGAGGGCTCGATCAGTTCCGCCACCTTGGCGTAGGCGGCGTGCTTGTTGACCTTCAAAATAAGCGCGCGGACGCGCTCTCCCCGGAGCGCGCCCTGCACGAACACGACCCGGCCGCCGATTCGAGCGACGCCCGCGCCGCCGCCCGCATAACCCTCGATGCGGACGGTATGTATTTGATTTTTCTTCAACTCGATGTCTTCCACGGCTCTCCTTACTTCCACTTGTCAAGCAGCGAACGTATCTGCGAGGTGAGCTTCGCCATATCCTTGTTTGCCATGCCGCGGCTGTCCTTGATGAAGCGCACCAGCTCCTCGGCGACGGCAAGCAGCTTGTCGTAGACGGCGTCGGCACGGCGGCGCGCCTCGGTCTTGCGCGGCACCGGCATAAAGCCAGCCTCCAGCGCCGAATCGGTCGCGAGGTCGTAGCAGGCGGTATACATCGGTGCCTCCGCCGTGAAGCCGTGCGTGCGCAGTTCCTCCGCGAAGGCAGGCGCGATCTCGGAGTCGCCGTGGACGACGAACACGCGCTGCGGCTTCGGGTCGAAGCTCTCCACCCAGCCGATCAGGTGATCGTGGTCCGCGTGCGCGGAGAGGCCCTTGAAGTTGATGATCTTCGCGCGCACGGCGACCTCCTCACCGAAGAGCTTGACGCTCTCCGCGCCGTCGATGATGCGGCGGCCCAGCGTGCCGGGCACCTGATAGCCCACGAACACGACCGTGCAGTTGTAGCGCCAGAGGTTGTGCTTGAGATGGTGGCGGATGCGGCCCGCGTCGCACATGCCCGAGGCGGAGATGATGACCTTCGGCGTCGCGTCGGTATTGAGCAGGCGCGACTCCTCCGCCGTCTCGATCATGTGCAGGTTTGTGAACGTGAACGCGTGCTGCTCGTCGGTCGACACCTCGAGCGAAGCCTCGTCCACATAGCCGCGCACGTCGCCGCAGAAGATCGACGTCGCCGCCTTGGCAAGGGGCGAGTCGATATAGACCGGGAAATCCGGCACGGATTTGACGAGCTGCTGATTCTTGATGCGGCGGATGAAGTACAGCAGCTCCTGCGCGCGCCCGACGGCGAACGACGGGATGATGACGTTTCCACCGGCGCCGAGCGTCTCGTCGATGATCTCCGCGAGACGCCGCTCGTAATTCCACTCGCTGTCATGGTTGCGGTTGCCGTAGGTGGACTCCATGAGCACGTAGTCCGCGTGCGTCAGCA
>CAMVAV010000053.1 GCA_947165595.1 uncultured Clostridia bacterium
CCTCGCCGGAGGGCATGCGGATCTGGGCGTCGCCGTTCTCCTTCGCCATCAGCTGCGCGCTGACGCCGGCGGAGCGGACGAGCTGAGCGCCCTTGCCGGGGTTCATCTCGATGTTGTGGATGACCGTGCCGACGGGGATGTTCGCGATGGGCAGGCAGTTGCCGGGCTTGATGTCGGCGCTCGGGCCGCTGACGACCTTGTCGCCCGCCTTCAGGCCGACGGGAGCGATGATGTAGCGCTTCTCGCCGTCCTCGTACTCGACGAGCGCGATATACGCGCTGCGGTTCGGGTCGTACTCGAGGCGGAGCACCGTCGCGAACATGTCGTCCTTCTCGCGCTTGAAGTCGATGACGCGGTACTTCTGCTTGTTGCCGCCGCCGTGGTGGCGGACGGTGATGCGGCCGTAGCTGTTGCGGCCGGCGTGCTTCTTGAGCGGCTCGAGAAGCGAGCGCTCGGGCTTGGCCTTCTTATCGACGCCCTCGAAGGCGGACACGGTCATGTGACGGCGCGAGGGGGTCGTGGGCTTGTAACTCTTGATAGCCATGTTCTTTCCTCCTTACACCATACCCTCGAAGAGCTCGATGGTCTTCGAGTCGTCCGTCAGCTGGACGTAAGCCTTCTTCCAGCTGCGGCTCGTGCCGGGGCGGCCGGCGCCGACGCGCTTGGCCTTGCCGCGGACGTTGAGCGTGTTGACGTCCTTGACCTTGACGCCGAACGCGGTCTCAACGGCGTTCTTGATCTCGACCTTGCCGGCGTCGCGCGCGACCTCGAAGACGTACTTCTTGCTCGCGACGTCCGCCATGGAACGCTCGGTGATGATCGGACGGATGATGATGTCGTATACGTTAGCCATTACGCGAACACCTCCTCAATAACGGCGAGGGCGTCCTTGTCGACGACGAGGTACTTGGCGTTGACCAGGTCGTAGACGTTGATCAGCCGCGCGGGCGTCGTGACGACGCCGGGCAGGTTGCGGGCGCTCCTGACGACGTTGGCGTTGACCTCGGGCGTGATGACGACGGACTTGCCGTCCGCGTTGACCGCCTCAAGGAACTGGCGGAAGGTCTTGGTCTTGATCTCGTCCATCTCGATCTTGTCGACGACGATGATCTCGCCGTCCGCCGCCTTGGCGGAGAGAACGGACTTGAGCGCGAGGCGCTTGACCTTCTTGTTCAGCACGTAGCTGTAGGAGCGGGGCTTGGGGGCGAACACGATGCCGCCGTGCGTCCACTGGGGAGCGCGGGTGCTGCCCTGACGGGCGCGGCCGGTGCCCTTCTGGCGCCAGGGCTTCTTGCCGCCGCCGGAAACTTCCGCGCGCGTAAGAGCGCTCTGGGTGCCCTGACGGCAGTTCGCCAGGTGATTCTTGACGACCTCGTGAACGACCGCCATATTCGGCTCGACGCCGAAGATCGCGTCGCTGAGCTCGACCTCGCCGACCTTGCGGCCGGCCATGCTGACAACATTGATCGTAGACATTTCTCAGGCACTCCTTTCCTTATTTCGTTCTGGCGGAAGCCTTCTGCGGGTTGCGTCCGGAGGCCTTCTGCGGGTTGCTGCTGATGGCGGCGCCCGCCTGCTTGACCTTGTGGACCTTGACGGTGGACTTGATGGTGACCAGACCGTTCTTCGGGCCGGGGACGGCGCCGCGGACAACGAGCATGTTCAGCTCGGGATCGACCTTGACGACCTCAAGGTTCTGGATGGTGACGGTCTCCACGCCGAACTGGCCGGCGCCGATCTTGCCCTTGAAGATGCGGCTGGGGTCGGTGGTGGAGCCCATGGAACCCGCATGACGGTGGACCGGGCCGCCGCCGTGGGTCTCGGGGCCGCGATGGGCGCCCCAGCGCTTGATGACGCCGGAGTAGCCGTGGCCCTTGCTGGTGCCGGTGACGTCGACGAAGTCGCCGGTCTGGAAGGTGTCCGCCTTGACGATCGCGCCGAGCTCCAGCTCGGAGGCGTTGTCCAGATCGAACTCGCGCAGGTGCTTCTTGGGGCCGACGCCCGCCTTCTTCAGGTGGCCCAGCTCGCCCTTGGTGAGCTTGCGCTCGGGGACGTCCTCGAACCCGAGCTGAACGGCCTCATAGCCGTCCTTTTCGGCAGTCTTCTTCTGGGTGACGACGCAGGGGCCGGCCTCGATCACGGTGACCGGGATCACATGGCCTTTCTCGTCGAAGATCTGAGACATGCCGACTTTCTTGCCGATGATCGCTTTCATGTATGATCCTCCATAAGGTTATTGGTCGGCTTAGTTGGACGGTAACGGCGTCCATTGCTCTGCCGACTTGACCTCCATTTGCCTCACGCAAGTCGGCAAATGTTGGCTGAGCAACAAGGGTACGTTACAGCTTGATCTCGATCTCCACGCCGGCGGGCATCTCCAGCCCCATCAGGGCCTCGACGGTCTTGGGCGTTGAATTCGTGATGTCGATCAGGCGCTTGTGCGTGCGGCGCTCGAACTGCTCGCGGCTGTCCTTGTACTTGTGGACCGCGCGCAGGATCGTGACGATCTCACGCTTGGTGGGCAGAGGGATGGGGCCGGACACGGTGGCGCCGGTGCGCTTGGCCGCCTCGACGATCTTCTCTGCGCTCTGGTCGATGACCTGATGGTCATATGCCTTGAGACGAATGCGGATCATTTCTTTTGCCATTTTGTCTGTTCCTCCATAACATGTACGTTCTTCTGTCGAAGCCGTACGGTGAGCGGACTCTTTATACGCGCAACCGTGCGTATCATTCCGGCTCATGGAAAAACCGGCGCACAAAAGTACGGCCGGTCCATGGCGCGGCGATCTACGCTGCGTAACGGATATCCATCTCAGCCGCCCGATTTTCGGACATACTCCCCGGAAGTTACCTCGGCCGGGCCGAGCAATCTCCCGGTTCATCGCAGTTCCGCGCGCTTCGGGCATGGCTTGCCCTCAGTCGCGGACTCGCCTATAATACTAGATAGAAAGCGGCATGTCAAGAGAAATTTTCCGTTTTTCATAAAATTTTTTATTCAAATTTGTGGAAGACGTCATGAGTAACTACAATATCTTGTCAAGCCCCCGCAAAAGGGCTATAATCGTCCCGAATCGCGGCGGATTTCCCATCCTTCGGGCGGGTCCGCGCGACAGCCCGCACGGCATATCTCTATAAATGTATAAAGGAGCACAGCGATATGGCGGAGAAAAAAGCCTATGAGCGGCTGATCGAATACGCGAAGGTCCACACCGCAAGCGTCGACGACGCGGAAGCCACTCCCTCCACGCGGCGGCAGTTCGACCTGGCGCATCTGCTGGAAAAGGAGCTGACCGCGCTCGGCGCCGGCGACGTCTTCGTGGACGAGCACTGCTACGTCTACGGCAGGCTGCCCGCGACGCCGGGACTGGAGGACAAGCCCTGCGTCGGCTTTCTGGCGCATCTGGACACCGTGCCGGACTTCTCCGGCGAGAACGTCAGGCCCCGCGTCATCGAAAACTACGACGGCGGCGACATTGTGCTGGGCGACAGCGGGCGCACGCTCAGCCCCCGGAGCTTCCCGCACCTCGCCGGGATGAAGGGCAAGACCCTGATCGTCACCGACGGCGCCACCGTGCTCGGCGCGGACGACAAGGCGGGCGTGGCGGAGATCATGACCGCCGCGGAGCGCCTCGTCAACAGCGGCGCGCCGCACGGCCCGCTGGCGATCGGCTTCTGCCCCGACGAGGAGATCGGTCACGGCGCGGAGCTGATGGACCTCAGGCGCCTCGGCGCGCAGCTCGCCTACACGGTGGACGGCGGGCGCGCCGGCGAGATCGAGTACGAAAACTTCAACGCCGCGGAGGCAAGGCTCGAATTCCGGGGCTTCAACGTCCATCCCGGCACCTCCAAGGACACGATGATCAACGCCTCGCTGGTCGCCATGCAGTTCAACGCCATGCTCCCCGCCGGCGACACGCCGCGCGACACCGAGGGCTACGAGGGCTTCTTCCACCTCACGGAAATGGAGGGCAATGTCGAAAAGGCGCGCCTGCGCTACATCATCCGCGACCACGACGCGGGAACCTTCGAGGCGCGCAAAAAGACGATGGAGCACATCGCGAAGCTGCTCAACGCGCGCTACGGCGAGGGAACGGTGACGCTCACGATCCGCGAGCAGTACCGCAACATGCTGGAGATGGTCAAGCCTCGCTTCGAGGTCGTGGAAAAGGCGATGGCGGCGGCGCGCGCCATGGGCTCCGAGCTGAAGCCGGTGCCGATCCGCGGCGGCACGGACGGCGCGCGCCTCTCCTTCCGCGGCCTGCCCTGCCCCAATCTCCCCACCGGCAGCTACGGGCACCACGGACCCTATGAGCACGCCGTCGCGGAGGAGATGGACTGGGTCGTGGAGCTCATTCTGAACATCGCCGCGGAGTTTGCAAAGTAGAGTTTCCCATATTGCCTCACAGAAAAGGAACATCCCGCCCCTTCCGCGTGCCGCGGAAAAGGCGGGATCGTTTCATTCTTTCGGTTCCTCCGGCTGTGCCGGCGGCGCATTTTCCTCCTGCGGGAGGAGCTCCTCCAGACGAAAGAGCTTCTTCTCCATCGACCAGGGGTTTTCGAGGTCGAACACTCCGCCGTCGCTGTTGACCTTCGGGCTGCTCATCGTCTCCGCCCAGCGCTCATCGAAGCTGCGCAGGCGGTAGATGCGCCCGGCGAGCGTGCCGTTGAGCGCGTCCTTGCGGGAAAACGGGACGTACCAGCCCTCGTCCGCGTCGAAGCGCACGGCGGCGAGCGCGCGCATGATCTGGATGCGCTTCGCGCGGTCCTGCGCGTTTTCCCGCCGCAGGATGCCGTTTTTCACGATCAGCTTCCCGTAGCGGTCGAACGCCTCCTCCGGCTTTGCCAGCAGCGCCGCAAGCACCGCCGCGCCGAGGAAGTGGGCGGGAAAACGCTCGCCCAGCTCGTCCGCCAGCGCGCACACGCCCTCGGAGGGGTTCCAGAGCACGGTTTCCATCATGCACTTTTCCAGCATTTCCGCCGCCGAATAGTCCCAGTTTTTCACACTGCGGTCGGGACAGAGCCGCTCGAGCGCGTCCATCTGCTCCGCCCAGAACAGCCACTCCTCCCGCAGCGCGTCGGAGTACTTGCCGTAGGCGGCATAGACCGCGTGGGCAACGGTCAAAAGCTGTGCCTGATTGCACTCCGGCTTCTCCCGCGCCAGCGCCTCCGTCAGCACGTCGCGCAGCGCGCGCGCCGCCATGTCGGCGGCGAGCGCCGAATCCACGCCCTCGAGGCAGGGCGGGCAGTCGGGGCGCGCCTCCAGCTCCTCCACCCAGAGGGCGCGGCTCTCCTCGTCCTCCATCCGCGCCAGCGCGCGCAGGGCGGCGTCCCGGCTCTTGCCCGTCTCGCCGGCGTAGAGCTCGCGCAGCAGCGCGGCGTTTTCCTGTGAGACGCCCAGCGCGCAGATCGCCGCCTCGCGCACCTCGCGGCGGGTCGCGGGCAGGATCGACAGCAGCCAGTCGTTTTCCGCCGCGCCGGCGAGCCGCGCGACCCAGTAGACGCGCCGCGCCATGCCGCGCATTCCGTCGGGGGCAAAGCCGTCCTCCAGAAAGGGGACGGCGCGCGCACCCAGCGTCGAAAAAATGACGGCGAGCAGGTCCTCCAGCTCCTCGTTGGTGTCGCCCAGCGCGTCCGCCAGATAGGGCAGCACGCGATAGTCCCCGAAGTACTCCGGGTTGTTCGCCCACGCCTCCTCGATGACGCTCAGGCGTCCCGCGCCCCCGCCGCCGAGCGCGGCGATCAGAGGCTGGAGCCGGCTGTAGGCGGCGTTGACGCAGCTTCCGCAGCCGGGCTTGAGCGGCGTCAGCTCGCCCGCCACGTCCGCCTCGGCAAACAGCCGCTCCGCCGAGTAGGCGTGCCCCAGCGCGTCCAGCAGGCGTCCGGGCCGCTCCGACCGCTCCGCGGCAGGCAGCGCGTTCGTCTCCGCCATCAGCCTCGCGAGCAGCTGCTTCTCCTTTGCCAGCGGCGAAAAGCACTCGACGGCGTGGCGCAGCGAGAGATCGTCCTTCTCCATCCTGTCCGTGCCGTAGATGGCGGCGTCCTCCAGCGCTTCCCTGAGATCAAACAGTGCGTTCAGCTTCATGTCGTTCTCCCGTCAGAATTGCAGGCGGACGATCCCGTCCTCCCGCACAAGGGCGTAGGGGTGCAGGCAGAGCCGCCGCTCCGTTTCCTCGTAAAAAACCAGCCCGAACAGCGCGTCCCCCACCGCGGGCGGCTTGGGCAGAACGCGCAGCCGCAGCGTGGAGGCGAGCTCCCGCCCGTCCTCTTTTCGATCCCGCAGCGCGATGCGCGCGCCGTCCGCCCCCTCGAGCACGAGCTCGCCGCCGACGCGCCCCACCGCGCCGACATGAAGGTACACGGGGACGACGCCGGGCAGCAAAGGCTCCGCGAGCTGCTCCCGCGCCGTTTGCAGCGCGGAGGCAAGCTGCGAATCGGCAAGGTCCCGCAGCGACGAAAGCTCCTCCGTCGTCAGCGGGCGGCAGACCGAGCTGATCCACCACACCCGCGGGCACGCCTCCATCGGTGTCACATAGAGCGCCGGGACCTCCACCAGCTCAAAGCAGGTGTCGGCGGAGATGAACCGCCCCTCCTTCACCGGCCGGACGTCCAGCGTCTGCACGAGATCGCCGCGCGAAAGCTCGAGCCAGTAGCCTCGCTCGACGTAGGCGCGCCGCGCCTCGTCCAGCCGGACGTCGAAGGACAGCTGCACCAGCCGCGCGCTTCTGCGCCAGGAGCCCATCTCCCGCAGCTCCTCCGAGCTCCACGTGCCGCCGAGCTGCTCGTGGAGCAGCGGGCTTTCGACCGCGCGCCCGCCGCGCTGTCCGTCGAAGTATTCCCGTCCCCGCACGGTCAGCGCGCGCAGGGCGGCAAGCTCGCGAAGCATCCCCGCGCGGCACGCGCGCGCATCCGAGTCCTCCTGATGGAGCCGCCTGTCCAGCAGCGCGGCGCGGTCCAGCATGTCCCGCGCGCCGGGCAGGCCGTAGTTCCCCAGCTCCACCGCCATCCGCTCCAGCGACTGCGCGGGCAGCTCATAGCTCGACGTGAGGCCGAGGGAGATCAGCTCGTCCGACAGACGCTCCGCCTTCGCAAGCCCCTCGAGCCCCCATTCGAGCTTTTTTTCCTTCGCCGCCTCGTCGCGCCGGCGCGCGCGGTTCAGCTTCGCCTTCGCGCGCCCGCGCTCCGCCGCCTGCTTCACGCGCGCCTTCAGCACGTAGCCCGGGACGGCGGTGCTCTCGAATTCCTTGCCGCGCAGCAGCTCGTACGCCAGCCCCAGCACATGCCGGCAGGGGGTGTGCAGGCTCGCGCAGGAGCAGCTGTAGACCGGGTCCTTGTCAGACAGCGACCAGTCGATCGAAACGGAGTAAGGATTGCGCGCGCTGCCGGTGCATTCCGCCCAGCAGGTCTTTCCGTCCGCCGTGCAGCCGCGCGCGGAATAGCGCCCCTCGTCGGACAGGGCGCGCCCGCTCTTCGCCACCGCCGGTCCCGGCGCGTGCGAAAGGATCCATTCCTCCGTAATCAGCATCAAAGCTCCTCCGTCGATCTGTCCGCCTTACTTTTTCTTGCCCTGGTTGGCGACCGCCTGCATCTTCGCCGCAATGGCGTCGGGATCGCCGAGATAATAGTGCTGGAGCGCGTGGAAGCTGTCGTCGAACTCATAGACCAGCGGCACCGCCGTCGGAATGTTGACGCCGAGGATCTCTTCGGGCGTCAGATCGTCGAAGTACTTCACCAGCGCGCGCAGGGAATTGCCGTGCGCCGCGATGATCACGCGCTTTCTCGCCGCCATGTCGGGCTTGATGGTCTCCTCAAAATAGGGCACGACGCGCGCGATGGTGGTCTCCAGGCTCTCGTTCGCGGGCAGCAGCTTCGGGTCGACGCCGCGGTACATCGCCTGCTTCGCCGCGCTGCGCTCGTCGTCCTCGGACAGCTCGGGCGGCTTGACGTCGAAGCTGCGGCGCCAGATCTTGACCTGATCCTCGCCGTACTTCTCGGCGGTCTCCGCCTTGTTGAGCCCCTGCAGCGCGCCGTAGTGCCGCTCGTTGAGCTTCCAGCTCTTGTATACGGGCAGCCACGCGCGGTCCATCTCGTCGAGCGTGATGTTGAGCGTGTGGATCGCGCGCTTGAGGTACGAGGTGTAGCACACGTCGAAGTCGTAGCCCTCCGCCTTGAGCGTCTGTCCGGCGGCCTTCGCCTCCTCGCGGCCCTTGTCGCTCAGGTCGACGTCCATCCAGCCGGTGAAGAGGTTCCGCTTGTTCCATTCGCTCTCGCCGTGGCGGAGCAGCACCAGTTTCATCATAGCGTTCGGTTCCTTTCGTGTTGATTTCTGTGAGTCTGATTGTACTACAAAACCGGCGAACATGCAAATATTTCCTGCCGCTTCTTGCACTTCTCGACGCAGAGGTATAAAATACCTCCCGGCAGGCGGAAAAGCCCGCCGATTTGAGGGATAAAAGGAGCTGATGAACTTGAAAAAAGGCTTACTGCGCTCTCTGTGCGCCGCGCTGTCGCTCACGCTGCTGCTGACGCTCGCGCCGCCGGTTCCCGCGCGCGCGGCGGACAGCTCGCCGAAGCTGATCGCGTTCACCTTTGACGACGGGCCCTCCTCGCAGACCTCCCGCCTGCTGGACGCGCTGGAAAAGCGCGGCGTTCCCGCCACGTTCTTCATGAGCGGGCGCAACGGGAACAACGGCGTTTCCACCTACGGCAATCTGATCCCGCGCATGATCGCGCTGGGCTGCGAGCCGGCGAACCATACGAACAGTCACGCCCAGCTCTCCAAGCTCAGCGGGCAGCAGATCCGAAGCGAGGTCTCCGCCGTGGAGAGCACGCTCTACCGCGCGGCGGGCACGGAGTACACCGAGCTCGTGCGCACGCCCTACGGTGAGAGCTCCTCGACCATCAGGCAGAATGTGAACCGCCCGATCATCCTCTGGAGCGTCGATCCCGAGGACTGGCGCTACCGCAACGCCGACACCGTCTACAATCGCATTGTGAACGGCGCGCACGACGGCGCGATCGTCCTGCTGCACGACCTGTACGGCACGAGCGTGGACGGCGGCATCCGCGCCATCGACACCCTGCGCGCGCAGGGCTATGAGTGCGTCACCGTCTCCGAGCTGTTCCGCCGCCGCGGGATCGAGCTGCAAAACGGGCAGGTCTACACCTCCGCGCCGAACAAGGGCGTCACGCTGCCCGCCTACGGCGCGCCCACGATCTCCGCCGCGCCCGACCCTGCCTCCGGTGAAATGCTCGTCACGCTCGGCGCGAAGGAAAGCGGTCTGACCCTGCACTATACGACCGACGGCTCCGCGCCGACCCTCGCGAGCCCCGTGTACGCCGCGCCCTTCCCCCTCGGGCAGGACGCGACGGTGCGCGCGATCGGCTACGACCGCTTCCTGACGCGCACCCCCGTCGCGGAGCAGGCTGTCTCGGTGCGCACGGCGGCGCCGCGGGTCGAGAGCTGGCAGGACGGCGTGCTCGCGCTCAGCTGCCCGACTCCGGGCGCGACGATCCGCTACACGACGGACGGCGGCGACCCGCTCTCCGCCGGGACCGTCTACACGGAGCCCTTCCGCCCCGGTGCCGTGACGAAGGCGGTCGCCTCCGCGGGCGACGGGCTGGAAAGCGAGATTCTGGAGCTCGTCAGGACGGAGAGCGGCGCGCTCTTTCGCGACATCCCCGCCTCCGCGCCGTACCTCCCCGCCGTGAGCGACGTGGTCGCGCGCGGGCTTATGAGCGGCACGGGCTCCTACCGCTTCGCGCCGCAGAGCACCACGACCCGCGCGGAGCTGGTGACGGTGCTGCACCGTCTCGCCGGCAAGCCGGAGCCGGCGGGCGCGGCCGCGTTCACCGACGTCGCGGCGGACGCGTGGTATGCCGGCCCCGTCGGCTGGGCGGCGTCGAGGGAGATCGTCCGCGGCGTCACCGCGACGCGCTTCGACCCCGCCGGCAAGCTGACGCGGGAGCAGGGCACCGTGCTGCTGTACCGCTACGCGGGATACGCGGGGCTGCCCATCGGCGTGGAAAGCGGCATCGAGATCGCGGGCGCGTCTCCCTACGCCGCCGCGGCGCTGGCGTGGTGCGCCGTCAACGGCATTCCCTGCGGCGGCACGCCGACGGAGCCGATGACGCGCGCCGAGTGTGCCGCGATGCTCAGCGCGTTCTGCCGCCTGTTCGTCCCCGACGCGGCGGGAACACCGGGCGCGGAGGCTCCGGACGCCTCCGGCGCTCCGGATACGGCGAGCCCGGCTGAGCCCGCGGCTCCCGCCGGCACAATTTGACGCTTGCTATTTAAGCACATTCGCGGTACAATAGCTTTCAGCGGTCACATACGTTACATCACAAAGGAGAGATTGCCAATATGAAGCGTATCTTCAGTCTTGTCATGACGCTCTGCCTGCTTCTGTCCCTGTTCACCGTCGCGGCGAACGCCACCCCCGAGGACGAGCGCGCGGACCGCGCCGCCAACGAGCTGCATGCGCTCGGGCTGTTCAACGGTGTCGGAACGAACCCGGACGGCAGCATCAACTATGACCTCAAGCGCGCCATGACGCGCGAGGAAGGCGTGACGATGCTCGTGCGCATGCTCGGCAAGGAGTCCGAGGCGAAGGCGGGCAGCTGGAGCATCCCCTTCTCCGACGTATCCGACTGGGCGAGGCCCTACGTGGGGTATGCCTATGCCAACGGTCTGACCAACGGCATGGGAAAAACTGCGGACGGCAAAGAGCTCTTCGGCGGCGGCCCGAACTACACCCTCACCGCCGCGCAGTACCTCACCTTTGTCCTGCGCTCGCTGGGCTATGAGAGCGGCAAGGATTTTCTGTGGGACAGCGCCTGGCGCAAGACCGACGCCATCTCCCTTACGAACGGTGAGTACAGCTCGGCGAACAACAACGACTTTCTGCGCGGCGACGCCGTGATCGTCTCTCTGGCGGCGTACAAGTTTGACCCGAACAGGATCGTCAGGCTCGCAAACGTCCGCGGCAAAAACTATGAGATCGACAGCATGGGCAATATGACCATCATGGGCAAGACGCTTTACCTCGAAAACGTCACCATCAGCGGCGAGGTGAAGATTCCCTCCTCCTACAATTTCCGCCGCATCATTCTCAACAACGTGAACGTGGAGGGCACGATTTACGTAGACAACATCTTTACCGTGCTCTGGACCAACGGCAACATCAAGGAAATCTCCATCTCCGCTCCCAGCTGCAGCATCACCGCGAAGGACTCCGTCAAGATCACGCGGATCTCCGGCTCGACGGACGCGATCGTCAACACGCCTGACGGCGCGCCCTCCGGGGGGAGCATGTACGCCAACGGCGATCTCGGCGGCATCTCCGAAGGCACGCCCTTCACGCTCGGCGTTGTCGTCGGCGAGGATATTATCGACATGACCCGCTACAGCAGCCCGCAGGAGGACGGCAGACCGCTCAACCTCTACCGCTCGCTGCTGAACAAGGCGTCGACCAAGGGCAAGTTCGGTTCGTTTTCCATCGACAACGTGTTGATGTTCAACGAGGTCTCGACGAGCTATCAGTCCCGCATCTCGCTCGGCGGAATGAAGAAGCTCAACAGCGCTCCCGTCAAGGTGGTCGAGGGCGCTCTCCCCGAAATCAAGGCGACGCGCACCTCCGCGGACGAATGCCTCGTCAGGACCGTGGGCGCGCTCAACGCAAACGGCACCTACTTCATCAACTACGGCGCCTACTCCTACGGCTCCGATTCGGGCAGCGTAAGCTGCGAAGGCCCCTTCAGCGCGGAGCAGCTCGCCGCCGGCGTCACAACGAAGCTGATCTCCAAAACGCCCATCGAGGGGAAGTACGCTTTCATCTCCGGCTACTACGTCAACGACAGCGGCGAGGTCGTTCTCGTCGACGGTTATCCCGCCGGCGTCAGCGCGCCGTACTGAGACGGTTCGCCGAAAGCACCGGTCACCGACGCTCGCCCGTCCTGTTGTCGAACAGGACGGGCGAGCTTTCTTTCACCGCCTCCTCCCGCGCTCGCTCTTGCGCGCGGAAGAAAAGCGTGATATAGTAGGCGCCGTGAAAAAAGGAGGAGATGAGCCTATGGATGAACATACGCATGAGCCCTCGCACGGTCACACCCACAGCCATGAGCACACGCAGGCGGTGTCGAACCGGCTCGCCCGCGCCATCGGCCATCTGGAAGCGGTACGCGCGATGGTCGAAAGCGGCCGCGACTGCTCCGAGGTGCTGATCCAGCTCGCCGCCGTCCGCTCCGCGCTTGCCGCGACGAGCCGTATCATTTTGAAGGATCACATGGAGCACTGCATCGTCGACGCCATCGAGCAGCATGACCAGCACGCGATCGAGGAGCTTGAGCGCGCCATCGACAAGCTGCTCAAATAACAACGCCCTCCTCCGTCAGACAGCGCGTGCAGCGCGCGTCGTGCGCCTCGTGCGGCACCGCGTCCGCCACCAGCCGCGCGCGGCAGATGCACACCGTCTCGCAGGCAAGGCGCGGCAGAAGCCGGTCGTAATAGCCCCCGCCCTGCCCCAGCCGGTTGCCCGCGCGGTCGAAGGCAAGGCAGGGGATCACGGCGAAGCCGACATCCTCCGGCGCGGCGACGGGACAGGAGCGCCGCGGCTCCAAAATGCCCATCGCCCCCGGCTCCAGCTCCGCGTCCAAATCGCGCACGACGCAGAGCGACAGCGCCCGCCCCGGCTCGCAGCGCGGCAGCAGCAGGGTCTTGCCCCGCGCGAGGACGGCGGCGAGGAACGCGCGGGTATCGATCTCGCGCGCCGTTCCGCGGAACGCGAGCACCGTGTCCGCCGCGCCGAACGCGTCCAGCTCCGTCAGGGCGCGGCAGATCGCCGCGTCGCTCTCCCGTTTGTACGCGCCGTCGAGCGCGCGCTCCCGTTCGCGCAGCAGCGCGCGGAGCCTTTTTTTCTCTTCCGCAATATGCATGCCCCGATTCTATCACCGATCCTCTCTGAAAGGAAGTGTCTTTTATGGCTGAGCTTCTCAAGGGCGCCGGCGCGGCAAAGGCGCTGACCGAAACCCTCCGCGCCGAGGCGGAGGCGCTTCGCGCGCGGGGGGTGACGCCCACGCTGGCGATCCTGCGCGTGGGCGAGCGCGACGGCGACCTCGCCTATGAGCGCGCCGCCCGCAAGCGCTGCGAGCAGTGCGGCGTCGAGGCGCGCGTGACCGCCCTTCCCGACGGCGTGACGCGCGAGGCGCTGCTGCAAGCGATCGGCGCGCTCAACGGCGACCCCTCCGTCCACGGCGTCCTGCCGCTCCGCCCGCTGCCCTTCGACGCGGAGGTCTGCGCCGCCCTCGCGCCCGAAAAGGACGTCGACGGCGTGACGCCCGCCTCCATGGCGGCGCTCTACGCCGGATCGGACGCCGGCTTTGCCCCCTGCACGGCGGAGGCGTGCGTGACTCTGCTCAGGCACTGCGGCATTGCGCTCGCCGGGCGGCGCGCCGCGGTGATCGGACGCAGCCTCGTCATCGGCAAGCCCGCCGCGATGCTCCTGCTGCGCGAGAACGCGACGGTGACGGTCGCCCACTCGAAGACCGCGGACCTCCCCGCGCTCTGCCGCGAGGCGGATATCCTGATCGTCGCCGCGGGAAAAGAGGGGCTTGTCGGCGCGGATTGCGTCCGCCCCGGACAGGTCGTCGTCGACGTGGGCATTCACACCGCGCCGGACGGGACGCTCCGCGGCGACGTGCGCTTCGACGAGGCGGAGCCCGTTGTCGCCGCCATCACGCCGGTGCCGGGCGGCGTCGGCTCCGTGACCACGGCGGTGCTCTGCGCGCACGTCCTGCGCGCCGCCTCCGGCGGATAAAAACGTTGTTTTTCACGCAGCGATCCTACCGCAAACCAGGAGCGCTTCCCAGCTTCTTTGCCGGGAAACGCTCCTGATTTGTCAGGGGACTTTTTTCACGGTTCCTTTGAGAGCCTCGCAAATACCCGTCTTATACTACTTTCAAATTAAAAGATTTAATTTGAAAGGCGCGTGCTGCGCACGCTGGTTTTGCGCCAAAGGCGCAAAACACGTCTCATGCGAAATTTAACGCCGCTGCGCGGCTATAAAACGATTTTCAATCGTTTTAATAAATTTCAGTATTATTTCTTCTTCACCGGGTAGCAGATCTCCGTCACGAACTCCTCCGGGTCCTGCGTCTCGTGCGGGCTGACGTGATAGATGTTGAACATCGGCCCCGCAGGCTCATATCCGTTCGCCTCCATCCACGCGATCACTGCGGCGTAGACCTCCGTGATCTGGGCATAGCTGCCCTGGTAGGTGCAGCTTGCGACCGTCACCTCCGGCAGCGTGCGGAACTTCACGTGCTCCGTATCGGGATAGCTGCCCTTCACGGTCTTCCACGCCATCATTTCCACATTTTCTTCCTTGTACTCTCCGTCGAGGTAGGTCACCGCGCAGAGGCAGGGATCGTCCTCAACGAGATGCATCCGGCAGGTCTCCTCCGCCAGCTTTCCCCAGATGATCCCTTCCTCCTCGTAGCGGGGAATGGTCATTTGAACGGTCGCGGCATAACGCTCGGGGATCGTCTTGAGGGTAACATCACAGCTCATGTCGTCTTCCTTTCTCAGCCGTTTTCGGGCTGCGTCCAGAAGCGTCAGCTTGTGCGCCGTGTCCTGTGATAAGGCCTCCAGCTCCTTCTGCCGGACCGAGAAAAAACGCTCCATTTGCTCCCGGTCGTCATACGCCGCAAGGATTCTGACGATATCGGCGAGGGAAAAGCCCATATCCTTCAGCGCGGCGATGCGGCCCGCCGTCGGAAGCTGATCCTCCCGGTAATACCGGTAATCCGTGAAGCGGTCGATCTCAGCCGGCTTCAAAAGGCCGATCTCATCATAGTGGCGGAGCATTCTGACGCTGACTCTGGACAGCTTTGAAAATTCTCCGATCTTCAGCATGGCGGTACCTCCTGCTGTCTTCTGTTTGAGCTCGCGTCCAGCATAATGCCTGCCACAGTGTGAGAGTCAAGCGTCTTTTTTCCGGCGCGCTCCCCTTGCGAAAAACACGGCGGGCGGCAATCCCACGGCGATCCGCGGCAGCGCCGCGCGCATAAACGCAAAAAAGCCTTCCGTCACCGCCCTCCTTCTCCTTCACGAAGCGGCAGGGGACGCGCCGGGAAGAGACCGCCTCGCAGCCAGTCGTCCAGAAAGCGCATCTGCTCGTCCGTGTGGAACCAGTGCTCGCCGTCCTCCATGACCGTCAGCCCCGCGCCGTGCCGACGGGCAAAGTCCGAGACCGTTTCAAGGGAGGTGAGCGTATCATGCCCCCCGTAAAGAATCTCCGTGGGAACGTCCCAGCGGACCGGGTGTTCGCGCACCCAGCAAAGGTAGTCCCAGGACAGGTCTTCTCCGAAGGCGGTGTGAATCTCCTTTTGCTCCTGAAGCGCCCTCTCCGTCACATTGGCCCAAGTCATCATGTTGAGGATCAGCTTCTCCATATCGACGACGGGAGAAATGAAAAAAGCTCTTTGCACCAGACCCTCGATGTGGGAATGCATGCTGAAGAACGCGCCGATGCTGTTGGCGATCAGCGTGAGCTTTCCGTGTTCTTGTTCCAGCGCCTCCGCCGCTTCCCGGATCTCTTTCCCGGTTTCCCACGGCGTAAAGGTCCGATAATCCAGCCCGACCACTTTGCACTTGGGAAACAACGGCTCGTAATGCCCGGCCTCGGCGGCGCTTCCGTTTTTTCCGTGGATGTAGAATACTGCATGCATACGCTTTGCTCCCCTCATTCGCCGCGCCCGCTTTCCGCGCGCTTCTCCGCCCCGTATGTCCCGACAAAATGCCGGCCGAACGCTGTTCTCACATTATAGTGAACGATAGTTCTCCCGTCAAGTCCGGTATCAGAATTTCATCCTGCCGGACAGCAAAATCGTACCATCGGACGATGCAAAACGGCGCGAGTCGTGTTATCCTACAGACAATGACGGGCGGAGCCGCCGGACGGGCCGGTGCTTACCGACCGGCGGAAAAGGAGGGCAACCTATGATAAAAGCGCTGATCGCGTCCCTTCTGGCGCTGGGCTGCGCCGTGTTTGCCGGCTGCACGACGGAGGTCGCAGGCGGCGGCGAGTGGTACGAGCAAAACGAAAACGGCGGCATGCTGATTGTCGGCGCCAAAACGCTGACCTATAAGCGCGAGGGTGAACACGGCTTCACCGAAAGCGCTGCGTACAAGGCGGAGCGCCAGGGCGGCGAAACGCGGCTCGTGGTCAACGAGGGCGAGCTGTTCTTCTTTGTGGACATCTCCTACGACAGCAAGGCGGACAAGATTGTCGCCTACACCCAGCCGATGCTGGACGGCGACGGCGGCTACAAGCGCACCGAGTTCGCGCGCACGCCCTACGTTCCGCCCGCGCCGCCCGTCTACGCCCCGCCCGTGGACCGGAGCGACGCGAACGCGAAGAAGGACTTCGCCGATCTGACCGTCCGCGCGCTGAAGGTCTCCTTCCACGACGAGGGCGGACCGAAAAACGAGGGGTCCGAAATGCCGCCGGAGCCGCCGTATGAGGGCGATTACTCCTACGAGCTCAGCGTTTTGGACGACGGGACCGCGCGCGTCTCGTCCTCCTTCTGCCGGGAGATCGCGCTTTCCGAGGAGGCCGTGGACGAGCTGCAATCGCTCGTGAAGGAGGCTGATCTCGGCAAGCTCAACGGGCTGGACGTCCACACGGAGGGCCTGCCGCGCACCGCGCCGAGCTATACGCTGGAGCTGACGCTCAAAAGCAGCGAGGTCATCCGCTCGTCCGCGAACGGCGAGAGCGTGCCGGAGCGCTGGGCAGGCTTCCAGACGAAGCTGCACAGCCTGCTGTTCTTCGCGTTCGTGGACGCGGGCTACAGCTATCAGGACGGCTCGTTCCACTCCACGGAGCCGATGAAGCGCGTGGGCAGCGGCGCGGCGCTTTTCAAGAAGGCGAGCGGCGTCGACTGCGAGGAGATCGTGGTCGAGCCGGACTGGCCCAAGGCGTACGAGTACGCGCTGCATGTGACGTATTTCGCGTTCCGCGACACAGACGGCACGCACGGCGCGCTGATGAAGACGCTGGACGCGCTGGGCGCAAGATACAAAACGGAGGCGGAGGCCGCGCTCAAGCGGGATTACGACACGATGCAGTCCGCGCCTAAATCCGTCTGCGAGAAGGCGCAGAAGAGCGGCGACCGCATCTTCGGCTACTCGCTCTACGCCGTGGAGAACTGGAGCCTGGACGAGGGAATCTTCAGCTTCGGCCTGCGCGCGGGCGGCATGAACACGCTCGGCCTCGGCGAGAACGGCTACGGCAAATACAGCCTCGTCCGCTACCGCATCGACGCGAAGAGCGGGAAGCTCCTGTCGGTCTCCGACCTCTTTGTGAGCGCGGACGCGCTCGGCGGGTATCTCGCCGGACAGATGAAAAAGAGCGACGGCACCTACAGCCTGCAGGGACACGCCGCCGCGGCGGCGGACTTCCCCGCGGCGCTCAGGGCCGCGATCACCGCGCCGGAGCCGGAGGGAGGCGTCGGCTGGGAGACGTTCGACGACCATCTGACGCTCTATTTCCCGCCGTCGCTTTTTACGGGCGCGGATTCCCAGCCCTTTACGGACGTCTTCTACGACGACGTGCAGGACATTCTGGGCGACGCCTACACGCAGGTTCGCTGAGGGCGCTTGCAGGGTGAAATAACCGTTGGAAAACGGACAAACTGAAAGGAGAACGAATCATGGGACTCATTCAAGCAGCACTCGGCGCCGCGGGCGGCGTCCTCGCCGACCAG
>CAMVAV010000054.1 GCA_947165595.1 uncultured Clostridia bacterium
CCCCATGGTCTCTCTGTTCACGCGACCCCGTCGCTTCGGCAAGACGCTGAACATGGACATGCTCCGCACTTTCTTTGAGAAAACCGACGAGGATACCTCGGTCTACTTCCGCGACAAGGCGATTTGGAAGCAGGGCGAGCGGTATCGGGAGCAGCAGGGGAAATATCCGGTCGTCTTTGTAACCTTCAAGGACGTGAAGTGCGAAAGCTGGGAGGAGACCGCGGAGAAGCTGGCGGAAATTCTCGGCAGCGAGTTCGCCCGCCACAGCGAACTGCTGGATTCGCCGAGCTGCAACGACGTGGACAAGGCCTACTTTCGCCGCGTCGTGGAGCGCAGCGCCTCCGGCGTGGAGCTCTCCGGCGCGTTCCTGACCCTTACCAAGATGCTCCACGAGCACCACAAGGTCGCGCCAATCATCATCATCGACGAATATGACACGCCCATCCAGCAGGGACACATGCGGGGCTTTTACGAGCAGGTCATTCTGTTCATGCGCAATCTGTTCTCCGGCGGTTTCAAGGATAACCGCCACCTGTCTTTCGGTTTTCTGACCGGCATCCTGCGCGTCGCCAAGGAGAGTATTTTCAGCGGGCTGAACAACCTGACCATCAACTCCGTGCTGGACAACAAGTACAGCGAATATTTCGGCTTCACCCCGGGCGAGGTGAAGGACATGGCCGCCTACTACCACGCCGGGGACAAGTTCGAGGATTTGCGGCAGTGGTATGACGGTTACCGATTCGGGCAGGCGGACATCTTCAATCCGTGGTCGGTCATCAACTATTTCCGCAGCGACTGTCGGCCCGGCGCCTACTGGCAGTCCACGGGAAACAACGAAATCATCGGCGAGGTGTTGTCCGAGGCGGAGCCGGATATCTACGAGCGCCTCAAATCACTTTTGCAGGGCGAGACGATTCTCACCTATATCGACACTGGGGTCATCTACCCGGAAATCCGCAGCAATCCTTCGTCCGTTTACAGCTTTCTGCTGGTGGCGGGATACCTGAAGGCGGTCAAGTCCGACACCACCTTCACCGATGGCTTCATGTGTCAGGTGGCCCTGCCAAACAGGGAAATCGCTTTTGTTTACAAGAAAGAGATACTGGATAAGCTGTCGCACATCGTTCCCCAGTCTACGGCCATTTCCATTCAGGAGGCGGTGTATTCCGGCAACGCGGAGGAGCTGCAAAAGCAGATGCGGAAGCTGTTGCTGCAAACGGCGAGCTGCTTCGATACCGCAAGCGAGACGTTTTATCACGGGCTGGTGCTGGGGCTCTGCGCCATGATGGACAACCGCTACTATGTCAGCTCTAACCGTGAATCCGGCGAGGGGCGGTACGACATTCAGCTCATGCCGAAAACGAAGGATATGCCGGGCATCCTCATCGAGCTGAAAGCGGAAAAAGAAAGCTCCGCCGAGCGGCTGAAAGCGTTGGCGCAGGACGCGCTGGAGCAGATAGACGAGCGACAGTATCACACAGACATGGTCACGCGGGGCGTGGAGACGATTTATCGCTACGGCGTCGCGTTCAGCGGAAAGGCCGTGGAGATTGCAATGCGGTGAAAAATGATTATCGAATCGAAGGAGGATGTCAGCATGAAAGCATTAGTAGCATATTTCAGCGCCAGCGGCGTGACCGCAAAGGTTGCGCAGGCGGTGGCGGAAACGGCGGGAGCCGGACTCTTTGAAATCAAGCCGGAGAAACCCTACAGCGACGCGGACCTCAACTGGCGCAACCCGCTCGCGCGCTGCAACCGCGAGAAGCTCGGCGGCAAGGATGTCCCCGTGACGGGCCGGGTAGAGAACATGGCGGAGTATGACACGCTCTATGTCGGTTTCCCCATCTGGTACGGCTGCGCGCCCAACGTGGTGAATACTTTTCTGAAGGGCTATGACCTCAGCGGAAAGAAAATCTATGCCTTTGCCACCTCCGGCGGCAGCGGCATCGGCAAGACCGCCGAAAAGCTCAAGCCCTATGTCCCCGGCGCGGAGGTCGTGGAGGCGAAGCTGCTGCATTCGGCGGACGAGGCGAGAGCGTGGGTCAAATGAACATCCGGATTTTCGGCACGAAGAAGTGCATGAAAAAGGCGGAGCGGTACTTCAAGGAACGCCGCGTCAGGTACCAGATGATAGACCTCAAAGAGAAGGGCATGAGCCGGGGCGAGCTGCAAAGCGTCGTACAGGCGGTGAAGGGTCTCGACAACCTGCTGGACCCTGACGCGAAGGACTCGCAGACGCTCTCGCTGGTGAAGTATCTCGTGGACGCGGACAAGCTGGACAAGGTGTTCGAGAACCAGCAGCTCATCAAGACGCCCGTGGTGCGCAACGGCAAGCAGGCGACGGTGGGCTATCAGCCCGACGTCTGGAAAACGTGGGAGTGACAGCGCGAAAATCGCGCTCTCAATAATTTCGTTTCGCTCGCCGCTTGCGCGGCAACCGCGAAACATGGAGGATTACAAAATGCCGAACATCCTTTGCTTTGGAGATTCCAACACCTTCGGCACCAATCCCTCCGGCGGACGCTGGCCGAGGGACGTGCGCTGGCCCGGCGCGCTCATGGATAAAGGGTTTGCAGGTTTTCATACCCCAAGCCTTTTAAGCAGGGTGTCCGGGGTTCGAATTCCCAACGAGGCACCAAAAAAGTTCCGAAAACGTGTAGATAATACCGTTTTCGGAGCTTTTTTATACCTGTGTCTTTCGCGGTTGAAAGCGATTTGCGGCAATTTCAGGCCTTCCGCGCAGTCTCCGCCTCGCGGCTGACGCGGTCATAGTGGGTGTAGACGCTCAGCGTCATGTCGACGGTCGAATGCCCCGGCGAGGTACTGTACCCCCTTGATGTCCAGATCCGCCTCAAAGAGCCGCGTGATGTAGGTGTGCCGCAGGATGTGCGCCGCCCGGCCTTCGTCTTGAGCTCGCTGCTGATCGTGGTCTCGTGCTGCTTGACGATGGCGTTGCGGCGGATGCAGACTGCTGTGGAAATATCAAGACGCCGCTGTATAATCCCGGTACAGCATCGTCAGGATCTGCGCGCGCGTACACGGATCGTTCGGCTCGAACACGCCGGCCCCCTTTCCGTTCGTGATGCCGTATTCCACCGCCCATGCGACCGCGTTTGCATACCAGGCGTCCGCGGGAACGTCGCCGAACGGCGCTCCGCCTGCCGCGCTTCCGCTCTCCATGCGGCAGAGCGTCGTCACGACCTGCGCGCGCGTACACGTCTCATTGGTCCCGAACCTTTTGGCGCTGACGCCGTTCGTGATACCGTTCTCATACGCCCAGAGCACCGCCGTCTCGTACCAGCTTCCGGCCTCCACGTCGCCAAACGGGTGCTCCGTCCCCTTCGGCTGCGGCGAGCCAGCCGCGCGCCAGAACATCGTGATCAGCTGCGCGCGCGTGCACGGCGCGTCCGGGGCGAACAGGCCGCCGCCCATGCCCTCGGTAATGCCGTTCGCCGTTCCCCATGCGACCGCGTTTGCGTACCAGGCGTCCGCCGCCACGTCGCCGAAGCCGCCGGTATACGGCTCGCGGACGACGACCAGCTCGCCCGGCGCGCTGCCGCGGACGGTCAGCACGCCGTCATGGACGGCGGAGGGGACGAGCGTGAGCCCGCCGTCCTCGTCCACACGATACACGCGGTAATCCGGTGCGTCCGTGCCCGATTGCGGCGTAAAGGGCAGCCTTGCCGTGAGAAAGCCGCCGCCGAGCGCGCCGACGTCTTTTCCGTCCGCTTTGACGCCGAGGCTGAATGCGCCGGCGACGTCCCTGCCGTCCAGCGCCGCCTTCTGCGCCGCGTTCAGCTTGGCGGGGTCATTCGAGCGGATCGTCAGCTCCGTATTGCCTCCGCTGCCCGCGTTCGCGACGGCGGCGAGCGCGCGCTCGTTGAACGTGACCGCGCCGTTCGCGGTTTTGACCGTCAGGCTGTCGCCGCCCCCGTGTTTTTCCAGCGCGGCGGCGAGCTTGTCAAGGCTGGCGTCCGGGATGCGGACGGTCTCTGTTTGATTGCCGAGCTTCGTGAGGTCCATGACGACGTTCACCGGCTCACCGCCCGCGCCGGCGGCCTTCGCCGCGTCCGCGTCGCTGATGGGCGCGAGCGTCGCCGTGCCGCCGCTGACCGTGACGTTGAGGTTGACCGTGCCCGCGCCGCCGGTCACGGGGATCGTCACGGACGAGCTGCCGGGATCGGTGTCGCTTGTGCCGGAAGGCGTAGGCGCAGGCGTAGGCGTGGGCGTGGGTGTAGGCGTGGGATTAACGGAAACCGGGCTGCCATCGGAACGCGTCCCCACCGCGCGTTGGGTGATTTCCGCCGTGGCAACGCTGCTGGCAGTATATCCGATTTTGACCGCGATCGCCTTAACCGTCATGGAGCCGCTGACCGCGATGGGAGAAGTGTAGCGTTTTGTCGTGCCCTGCGGCGTGCCGCTCTCGTCGACGGTGGGGGTGCTGCCGTCCGTCGTATAGTAGATATTCGCGCCGCTCTCTGTCGTCTGGATCGTCAACCCGTCGCCGCGGTTCATCAATGCCGTGACCGTCGAGCTGTTGAACGCCGCGCCCGCACTGGTCGTGCCGCTGAACGTGGGCGCCGCGAGCTGAGCCGGTATACTGACTGTCCCGTTCGAGGCGTAGGACGCCATGGCCGTTCCCGCGTAGCTCTTCGCGTTGTTGACGGTCAGCGTCACGCTGCTGCCCACGGTCAAGGGTTCGCTTGTCGTCAGCTTCACCGTGCGGGTGTAGGTGCTTGTCGGCGTGCCGCGATTTTCGGGCGTGCCGCCCTGCTCGACGGGTTCGACGCCCGTGATCGTCACAGGGCTTGTGCCGTTCATCAGCGTGTAGTTGTTTTCGTTCAGCACGGAGTCCGTACCGCTCTCAGTATCGACCATGTACTTGCTGAACGTGACATAGACGCCGTCCGTCTTGTACTGCACGTCCGTTACATAGGGTACAGAGTTGTCCACGAGCGGGATGTTGACATTGAGCTGCGGCGGCAGCACAGGGAGCAGCCTCGTCGCGATCGCGCTGCCCGCCTGAAAACTGTTCGCCCCGACCGTCGCGGCAATATCGCCGCTGCTGTCGCCGGTGAGGCCGCCCTTCTCGGCGGTGACGAACCACAATCCCTCCGGGACGAACCACTGGAACATACCGTCCCCGCCCGTTGTCTGCACGGGGTCGTTCGGCGTCATGCCGCGCACGCCGCTCGCAACCAAAAGCTGGCTTGCGCTGTTGCTGTTCGATTCCTTCACGAGATTATTGCTGTTGTCCACCGCGTAGTACAGCGTGGCGGTCGCGCCCTCGACGGGGTTCTCCAAAACGCCCTCGTAGACGACGCCGGACGGGTCGTGTGTCTGGCCCATGTCCTTGCCCATGGTGAGCGGGAAGCTATTGTCGCGTTTTGCCTTCTTGCACTCGTCGTCCTCGTACTTCGCGGCGGTTGCGCGGATGTACTCATCTGTGATCTTGTAGCATCTATCATAGGATTGCAACACCCTGTTGTGCAGTTCTTCTGTGATGCTGCTTGCATAATATGCAAATCCAATCGAAGCAATGGCAAGAATCAGGCCTGCAATGGCAAAGCCGATGGGACCGCCCGCTACGCTGCACAGCGTAATCATGATTCCATCATAGGCGATGATGCCGGATGCGATGCCGAGCAATGCCTCAATAAGCGCGGTGGAAATCAGATCGGCGAGGAAGAAATTGTAGTAAAAATCGCAGTCGTCCTTCTGTGCGGGCATGAGCTTTTCATAGCACGGGGAAGCGCGCAGCCGATCCAGATTTTTCTTCATCTCGCAGTCCTGCAGAACACGTGTCGTCGCGTTGTATATTGTGAGAAAGAATCCGGCAAGCGAGCCCAACATACCCATACCCGAAGCCGCAAGCCCTCCGGCCGCCTCCAGGAAGCCGAGTACCGCCGCGGCGCCGCCGCCCCATGTAACTCCAGCCTCGATCGCGGAACTGACTTTATAGACCGCACCCCGGATGTCGGCGGCAGAATCAGCCAACACCAACGAGGCATATCCCACGGAGACCAGATAACCGTCGGAGGCGGGAAAGCCCGCGGTATAGAGGCGCCGGGCTCCGTTCGACGATGTGAGCGTACCGTTGGCGTAACCGGTAAAGTCGCCGGAAAACGTAGCGGAAACCGACTCGACGTAGGAAACGTTATCCCCCGTCCCGCTTGTGAGAAAGTGGAACGTGACAACATAGGTCCCATCGCTGCCGCCTTCTCCGTTCGCGCCATTTGCCGTGCTGTCCGTGAGGGAGAACGCGGTGTAGGTCATCCCGCCGCGGAAATCCACCGTCGCCACCTCTTTGTTGCCGGTGATTGCCGCAACCTTGCCCTTTTCGGCCTCAAAGGAAGCCTGATCTGTGAAAAACGACGTCGTCTCATAGTGCGCCGCCCTGCCGTTCGGCTTCCCGCTCGCGATACGGTTGAGCCAGTCCACCGTGCTCTCCGTATCCGTGGCGGACATGGCGTATTCCTTGAGATGGAAGCCCTCCGCCTCATAGGAGTCCGCCATCGCCCGGAAATCGGACAGGTATTCGTCCGCTATATTGTAGGTGTTGAGCGCGCCCGTCTTGCTCATCGTTCCGTTTTCGTCGAACGACACGCTCCAGTTCGCTTCTTCTCCGAGCGTCTGGAGTTTTGAGATCGCGTCCCCCACATCTGTGATATCTGTCCAGCCATCTTTCCCCGTCATCTTTGCATTGACCGCTTCGATCAGTTCTTTCACGCTCTCGTCGTAGGACTGCCGTTCGGCGTCGGTCGCGGTGTGTGTGACCTTCTCCGCGCGGTTCGCCGTGAGTGTCGGACGGAAGATGACATCCGCGCCCGAGACGAGGGCGGGCACGTCGCCCACGTCGGCGACGAAGGTGGCAATCGTCGCGCCGTCCACGGTCTCCGTCTTGGTCTGCGTCGCGTTCACAAAGCGGATCTGCCCGTCGTTGGTGTATACCTTGACCGTGACCTTGCTGTTGAAGCCGTCCGTCAGCACCTCAAGCTGCTCCGGGTTCTTGACGGTGGCGGTGAAGCTGACGTCAGACAAGCCGAGGGTGTTGGCAATATAGGCGTCGCCCACGTTGACGGTGCGGTTCACCGAGGTGATGCCGCCGCCATAACTGCTGTAGGTCATGGTGAAGCCCGTGAGCTGCGCGCCGCCCGGCTGGTGGAACACAGTCATCTCGTCGCTCATGACGCCCGCGGCGCTCACGGAGTGGATACGGTGTGCGGTGACATACCGCGCATCCGTGCCGTTGAGGTCGATGATCGCCGTCCAGTCGCCGTACCGATCCGCCGTCGCCGTGCCCGCGATTGCGCCGTTGTCGTAGATGGTGACCGCCTCGTTCGGCTTCGCGGTTCCCTCGACGGCGATCCGCTCGTCGCAGACGTAGGCGGAGAGCGTCGTGATGTACGCGCCCGGCTTCTCCACCACCGCGCGCCCGATCATCTGTTTGTAATCGGAGCCGCCGTCATAGGTCACATTCGCGCTCAGGCTGACGTCCATTTCCCACTTTATGTCGCTGGGAGTGCAGTAGAGCGTGTAGTCGCAGGGAAGCGGGATATTCTCATTCGCCAGATCAAACGTGTAGACGCCGTTTACGCTGCTGCCAGGTGAGGGATAGCTTTTCCCGTCGATGACAAGCTGCTTCGCAATCGCGGACACCGCTTCCCAGTGCGCGGAGTTGCCCATGTTGGCATAAAGCACGGTCAGCTTGCCATTCCTGCAGCCGTCGTCAAGGCCGATGTGTCCCGTGAAGGCGATCAGGTCGTCGGTGCTTGCGAAGCTCTGGGCGCTCGCGGTCATGGTGGAGCCGGGCTTGGTGACAAACACCGCGTTGTCGGACGCCGCGGCGCTCAGGCTGTACGCGCCGAGGTCGGTCACCCGGCCCGCCGTCAGCGTCACGCTCCAATGCGTCAGCTCGGCGTTGACGGGAAGCGCGTTGTACGCCAGATTGTCGATGGAGCCGCTGTAGCTCGCGGGCAGCAGAACGACGGTGTACGTACCTGCCGCGCCCGTCGGGCTGGAGATGCCGTAGGCGGTGCTGCCGCCGTAGACGCTGAAAGTCTCCGATTTGCCCTTGTAAACGCCGTCCCCGTCATACCACACGGTAAAAACGTTGGCGGTGCGCGTCGCGGAGAGCTTGACGACCACGCCGGGGATCAGTGCGGGCGTGAAGGTCGCGCTCGCCCTGCTTGCAGTCAGCTGGACGCTGTTGTTCGTCTCCGGCATGAGTCCGGGAATGTTCGTCGAAACAGACAACGTGCCGCTCGTGCCGGAGATAAAGTCGAGGCCGATGCTGCCCGTCCTGCTCGCCGTGCCTCCGCCGGAGACGTACCCGGCCCTGCTTATACCGCCGTATGCGGCCGAGAAGTCGGCGCCCCATCCGTATCCGTAGACAAAACGGTTCAGGTAATCGTCCGCCAGCTTCTTCTCGGCGTCGGTCATGCCGGCGGTGTCCGGTGTGATCGTGACGGTCAGGAGGTTAGAAAGCGCGACCAGATTGTGCGTCGCGCCGTCCGTGACGTCCGTGACGCTCAGCTGCTGTCCCTGATACGAGGCGGTAAAGGTGGCGGCTGTTCCGGGAATAAGGTTGAGGGAGTACGCGCCGCCATATTCGGTCGTCGCAGAGACGCTGCGCGACACGCCGCCGACCACCTGCGTCGCGGTGACGGTGACGCCGGAGCGGGTGCCACCGTTGACCGTCACCGTACCCGTGACGGTCGCGGTGGCGCTGATTGGGGTGGGCGTGACGGTCAGCTTGCCGTCCGACAGAATAAGGTTGCCGTTTGTCGCGCTCCAATCGTACTTGTCATAGTTTGCCGAGCCCTTGACGCCGCTCAGCTCCACCGTATAGGTTCCGTCCGTTGAGACGAGGATGGGGGAATCGTAGAGGTAGATGTTTTTATTTCCGGAGGCAGTATCATGCACCACGCTGCTCAGATAGTAGTCCGTTTCCCGCGTCAGGCCGGTCACGACCACGTTGTTGAGGACGGTATAGGCGGTATGCCCGTCAGTGGTCAGCTCCACCGCACCGGTGGTCTGGGTGACCTTTTCGCCGACCGCCGGCGTATAGGACGCGATCACGCTATCCTCGCCGTCCACCGTCGCGTGCAGATCAAGGCGGTCATACGACTTATCGCGCATCTGCCACACGGGGACGGCCGCGCGGACGGACGGCTGTACCGTATCGCAGTATTCGCCCCACAACGAGGTACTGTTCCCGCCCTTGACGCCGCACAGGCCGACCCAGCCGATGACCTGCCCCGAATAGCTGACGGTCAGCTCGCGCTCCCACTGCGCGGTAAAGGTCACGTCTTCGGTCACGGTGAAGGCGTTGCCCGCGTTATAGGTGTATCCCTGCGCCTGTCCCCCGCTTGTGACCTTCCAGCCCGCGAAGGTGAGCGCGCCCTTTTCGTCGTTCTTCGTCGGCGCGGCTGGCAGGGCGATCACCGCGCCGCTCGCAACGGAGAACGCCTCCCCGTAAGCCGCGCTGTCGCCCGCCGTGCCGCCGTTTAAGAGATAGGTGACGGACTTCGCCTCCGCGACGGTAAGGGTGAACTCCTTCGATGCGATGCCGCCGCCTTCCTCTGTTGCGGTGACGGTGAAGGCCGAGGTGCCGTTAGCGGTCGGCGTGCCGCTGATGACGCCTGTGGCGGCGTTCAGCGCAAGGCCGGCGGGCAGACCGCCCGCCGTCACCGCCCATGTGATCGCGCCATTGCCCGAGGGCGTCGCGGTAAGCGTCGCAGAATAGGGCTGCCCCATCATGCCGGTCGGCAGCGCGGCCGTGGTGATGGCCGGCGCGGCAACGGTGAGGGTGTAGGGCTTGGATATGGAGCCCCCGTCCGCCTCGGACGCCCGAACGGTGAAGGTGTAACTGCCCGACGCCGTGGGCGTGCCGTTGATTGTGCCGTCCGTGCTCAGCGTAAGGTCGGCCGGCAGCGCCCCGGAAATGACATCCCATGTAATTGTTTTGCCTTCTGTGTGCGGCGTCGCGGAAAGCGTTGCGCTGTAAGCAACGCCGAGGAAAGCATCGTCAAGCGCGCCTGTTATGATGGTTGGCTGCGTCGCCGCCTGTGAGGTGGGCGTGATGCTGACGTAAGACAGCGGATTGCCGCTGCCGTCGACGAGGGTATGGTCATAATAGTCAGTATAAACGGGTGCATACCCGGCGGGAATCGCCGTAAGACCTTGCTCGCCCGCAACCTCGGCTGCCCCGGTAAAGCCGTTATCCGGGTCGCCTGTAAGCTGATACATGCTATAGTAGACGGTATTGTCGCTGTTCGCCCTAAACGCGCCATAGTATCCGCCGTCTTTGACGTATAGCAGGTATGAGGTGTATATGTCGCCGGTATTTACCGTTTTGACGATTTGCTCAGGATGAATGACCGCGCCGTTGGTGTTTCCGCCAATGACGATGGCGTTTGCGTTGTTCGTATTGCCGACAGTAATTGCCTGTGCTCCGTTCAAACCGCGAACGGCAACAGTGGCGGTGTTATCGATCGTCAGTTGAGACGAAGCTCCCTCCGCTTGGAGGCTTATTCCGTAATACCATATGCCACGGGACTTATCGCCGTTTTTGTTCACGGTCAGCGTGCCTTCACCGGTGATGTGCAACGAGCCGCCATACCCGCCGTGCCAGATCTCGATCGCGCCAAGTTCATTGTCTCCAACCAGATTGAGCTTGAAATCATCGCCCATCTTATTGGTATAGAGCACTTTATTATTGTCCTTGAAATTGTTGAGCGTCAATGTGTTCGTGCTTTTATCATAGGTCGCGTGTCCCTTCAGCTCGGTATCCGCAGCAGCTCCGCCGCCGACAAGATCCTTTGGATAGAGCTGCAGCCCTGTTGCGAGCATATTGTTGTTTTCGTCCAGATTGCGGATTTCGAGAAATACCTGTGAATCTGTACTGGGACTCGGCCCGTTCGCCCCGAACACGCGCCTTGCGCGCGCGACGGCGACCTCAGCCGCGTCCGCGACCGCCGCGCCCCACTCCGGCGCGTCGTGGGCCACCGCTGCCCACGCGCCCTGCGGCAGCAGCGTCAGCGCCATCACGAGCGCGAGCGCGAGGCTCAAAATCTTCTTCCACATTTTTGTTTTCATGCTGCGGTCCTCCGTTCGCCTGCCTGCTCCGCACCGCCGCAAGCCTGTCGCGGCGCGGACACGGCAAAATCTTACGAATATATGTTATAGAGAAAAATGGAAGATGTATATAGAAGTTTCCTTCTATGCGTTGTGAAAACACAAAAAATCCATCCTTTTTGCAACGAAAGGATGGATTTTCCATAAAGAATTATTCTCTTTGTCCGTCGGCGTCCCAGCGTCCGGCTTCGTAGCTCCGGCAAAGCTCGATGCGGTTTGCCGCGCCCGTTTTTCGGTAGATGGCGTTGCAGTGTTTTTGCAGCGTACTCACCTGAATGCCCATCACGTCGGCGATTGCCTGTTGGTCTGCGTCGGTCAGTACCAGCTCACGAAAAACAGCGGTCTCCTTCGGCGTCAGACCGTAGTGCTGCGCAAATCGTGCCGTGCGCGCCGAATCGTCCGCCGCATTCACCGCGGCGTCAGGAGCTTGGCTTGTCCGCCGTTCGCCTGGCAGGCCGCGTTCCATATCCAGAAAGAAGGCAACAAGGAGCAGCCCGAGCATCAAAACCTCGACCACCATGACCTTGACGACCGAGAGGGTGGAAAAATGCAGCAGTCCGAGCGCCGCGCCCACAGCGCCGTCAAGGACGCGCCCCATGCAAGCCCACAGCTCCGGCTTTTTCGTATGCGGCGCGAGACGCCAGAAGGTGAGGTTATAATAGAAGATCAAAACCGTGGCGGCAATGTAGAAAATGCACAAATTGAGCCAATATGCGCTGTTTTCTCCAATCAGAACGGGTGTAAGCAGTACGGTGAGCGCGCCAAAGACGGCTATGACAGAAACGTACTTTCCCCGCGTCACATCACCGAGGCGTCCCAGCAGGAGATTGCACGGCACAAGCAGCAGGCGCGGCCAGCTGAACGCGTTGTAAACGCCGTAGCCGGTCGAAACCTGCATCCGCTCGATATACCCGTCGTAGTAGGTGACGAGAACGATCATCGCAACGGTCATGGCGCAGGCGCAGAGGAGGGAGACCGCCAGCGTTCGCCCCTGCGCGAAGTTCTCCGCGTCGGGTGTTTCTTCGCCCGTTTCGTCCTCGCGGAACAGAAGCCGGGCAAGCGTGGCAAAGGCAAAAAGCATCGCAACGGGCAGGAGCGGCGTCTGTCCGCGCCAGAGCTGGAGCAGGTATTGCAGCGCGTACGCCGCCGCGCTGCCGGCGCCCATGCTCACGCCCATGCGCTCGCTCTCGCGCAGGCCGTCCGACATACGCCAGTAAACAAGGCCGCCCAGATACCCGAGGCAGAAAATCGTCGCGGACGCAATATAGCGGGAAACAAGCACGCCCCTCGCGGCATACAGTACCGCCGTACCAAGCGCGTAAGCACTCATGACCGATATCGTCAGCGCCCGGCGGCACTTCTCAGTCAGGAAGCGTTTTGTCGGCGCGAATGAGAGAAAGCCGAGCACAATGAAAACCTGATGCGCGTAATAGAGGAATTCCTGCTGTGCGGCGGCCAGCTCCGCCGTGCCGACGTGGCTGCCGAGCTGGAGCGTCGTGGTGTGCAGGAACATATAGGCGGCGAACAGCGCCGCGTAAGAGAGAAACACGGCTCTTCATCTCCGAACGCAGAACGCATGGATTGGGAATCGCCCCCATTATAGCCGCGGAGCGGGGTTTTTGTCAATGCGCGCTTCCCTCTGCGATTGGATGCTTTCCTGATGCTGTCGCAGCGCCGCAAGCTCCCGATACAGCCATTCGGGGTCGACGCCCTTGGCGTTGACCTGGACGAGCACATTTCCGCAGAGCACCGAGAACAAGCAGCGCCAGCCGTCGCTGTCCCCCGCGTCGTTGATCCGACAGGCGCCCGCCGCTCAGGAATAGCACGCGAGCAGCCGCCTCCACGCGTTCCGCTTGACCTCGAGATAGTGGTCCCCGCCCATTTGGTCGCGCACCTCCGCGGCGAAGCGCTCCGCCGCGTTCGTGCCCGCGACGCCGCTGCCGTTCACGATCGCGTCGACAAGCAGGTTTTCGCCTCCCCCGCGCAGCGAAAACGACTCCTCCAGCTCCGGCATCTCCGCGCCGTTGAAGGAAAACGTCGCGTATCTTCCGTCGCCGTTTGTCTTGATAAAGGCGTCCGGGCCGTAGGACATGAGGATCACGCCCTCGTCGCCGTAGGCGTAGTCGATGAGCCGGAGCGCGGCGCAGAGCTTGTCCGGATCGCCCGCGACGCCCGCCCGGGATATGCCCCAGCCGCCCGGTCCGGCGCCGTAGCCCTGATACTCGTCCTCGATGACGATATCCAGGCGTTTTTCCACCTCCGCCCAGACCGGCTTCAGGTCTCCCGCGTGATAGGTGATCCCGTCCGCGAGGGTAATGCCGTCCCTCGCGGTCTCCGCGTCAAAGCTCAGCCCCGTGTGCGCGGAGCGGTAGCCCGCCTTGCCCGCGAGCTCCAGCTTCTCCGCCAGAGCGCCGATGCCCTCCGCGCCTATGGCGCGGGAGAGGCTCTTGATCGCGTGCACCTTGACCGCGGTATTCGCCGTGTCGCTCGGTCATCACGTAGTCCCTGTCCTCGTCGATCATGGCGAGCAGCACCTTCGCGATCTCCGGGTCGAACTGCGTGCCCGCGCAGCGCGCGATCTCCGCGCGCACCTTTTCCTGCGGCTTCGGCGTGGAATACGCGCGCGTCGAGGTCATGGCGTCGTAGCAGTCCGCGAGGCAAATGATGCGCGCCGCCTCGGGAATGTCCGTCCCCCTGAGCCCGTCCGGGTAGCCCGAGCCGTCGTACTTTTCATGGTGGGAGCGCGCGCCGTTCGCCAGCTCCGGCATCTCGGAAATGAGCTCCAGAATCTCGCCGCCGGTCACGGTGTGGCGTTTGATCTGCTCAAACTCCGCGTCCGTCAGGCGCGAGGTCTTGTTGATGATCTCCTCGGGGACGCCGATCTTGCCGATGTCGTGCAAAAGCCCCATCTCGTAAATATGCTCCTGCTCGCGCGGGTTCTTGCCCATGCGCCGCGCGATCTCGGCGGCATACGCGGCGACGCGCTCGGAATGGCCGTTGGTGTAGTGATCCCTGGCGTCGACCGCCTTGCTCAGCGCAAGCATCATCTCGCGCGTCAGATGCTCCGCGCGCAGCGTCTGGCGCTTGACCTCGATCTGCAGCTCCTTCTGCAAGCGGTCGAGCGCAATGATGCGGCTTGCGCGGAGCAGCAGCCCCTTGTCGTCCGCTCTGGTCCGGATCATGTTGACCAGGTCGTTGAGGGTGGAGGAAAGGTCGTAATCGACGGGGAGGATCTCCATCTTGCCCGCCTCGATCTTTGAAAAGTCGAGGATATCGTTGATGATGCCGAGCAGCGTGCCGCCCGCCGCCTTCACGTTTTCGGCGTAGCGGAGGACGGTTTCGTCCTCGCTCTCGCGCAGGATCATTTCGTTCATGCCGAGCACGGCGTTGATGGGCGTTCGTATCTCGTGCGACATGTTGGCAAGGAAGTGGGATTTTGCCTGATTGGCGTCGTCCGCCTCCTCCTTGGCCTCCTTGATCTGCTCGTACTGGCGGCGGATGACGTCGTGATAGCCGCCGGACATCCGCATCCCCACCGCAAGCGAGATCACAAGGAAGCCGGAGGCGATCAGAACGACGCGCAGCAGAAAATCGCGGACATAGTCGCGCAGGCTCTGCATCGACACGTCCACGCCCGCGTAGGCGACGCAGGTTCCGTCCAGGTCATAGATCGGCTGATACACCGTGAGGAGCCAGCCGTAGGTGTCGTCGCTCTCGATCGGGTCGATGCTGCCGCCGGCAAACAGCGTCGGAAGATACGGCTCGAACGACGCGTCGAAGGGCACCACCGCGCCGGGCGCGTCCGTCTCCTCCCCCTCGGGCACGGCGTCAAACACCACGTGGCAGCCGTCCTCGAGAATCCTGTAGACATAGACGTATTCCAGATCGGGCGAATTGTCCCGGATGCCCTGGAGGATGCTTTTGACCTCCGCATAGCTCTTCGCGGCATATCCGCGCTCCAGATAGACGTCGACCAGCCGCGGGTCAACGGCGTTGACGACCTGCTGTGCCGCGCCGACCGCCACCCCGATGCGCTCCTTTCTCGCGGTCTCGGTATAGAGCGCGACGCTGATCCACGCGCAGACCGCCACGAGCGCGATCGCCTCCGCCGCGGTCGCCGTCATAATGCGGCGGTACTGGCGGTTCATGTCAAAGTCTTCGACGCCCTCCGTCCGCCCGGCGGCGCGGACCGATTCGCGGACGCGCGGAGGGATCAGCCGTATGGCAAGCCATACCGCCGCGGTCGTAAGGAATTTGTCCGCCGTGTTCAGCGCCAGGTTCACCAGCATCAGCGCCGGAAATCCGCCGAGGCCCGACGAGCCGACGAGCCTGTCCACATAGGGGACGGAGACGAAATCCACGCTGATGACGGTGTTCAGGCTCCACGCGATCAGTCCCCCGAATACGCCGCCGAGCAGCGAGAGCGTCAGGGCAAAGAGGACAAAGCCGCCCTTTCGCCGGAGCACGCCCTTGTCATACTACTTTCAAATTAAAAGATTTAATTTGAAAGGCGCGTGCTGCGCACGCTGGTTTTGCGCCAAAGGCGCAAAACACGTCTCATGCGAAATTTAACGCCGCTGCGCGGCTATAAAACGATTTTCAATCGTTTTAATAAATTTCAGTATCAAACATCCGTGAGGCGCTGACCGCCATGGCAATGTTGATGATCGCGAAATAGGCGGACATCCTGCTGAACGGTATGCACAGCATATTGGACGCCAGCGCCGTTATGACCGCGGCGAGCGGGCCGCACTCCCATGCCACCAGGAGCGTGCCGACGGTGTCAAGATACAGCGGCAGCCCCAGCCTGTGCACCGCGAACGACAGTATGACATTCAGCGCGATGCCGCCGGCGACGATAGCGTTGCGCAGCATTCCGGCGCGGTCCGCACGCCGCTTTCCCCGCTGATTCCGATCAAGCCGCATTTTCTTCTCCTCTTTGCCTCACACGCGCCGCACGCCGCGGCAGGAGGAAACCTCCCGTCTTCCCGGCGTGGCTGTCAGGCCCGCCCTCACGCGGTACGGGAGGTTTTCTCTTTTGTTCTTGCCATATTTTTTCGGAACGCCCGCGCGGCGCGGCGTCCCTTGCCTCAATCGGTGAGCTTGATGAACAGCATAAGGTTCAGATCGTAATAGCTCCACGTGACCACTGCGGTGGTCGCGTCGTCGAACGCCTTCTCGCCGACCGTATCCACCGATGCCCGATACAGATCGGAGTAGGTGAAGTGCGAGCGGTCGAAGTCCTTGAGCGCGTCGTTGGAGTTGACCGCCCCGAGCCGTTCCGTGCCCTTGTAGAGATAGAACATCAGCAGCTTCGGGTTCGGCTCGGCCCAGAACTCCGCGTCTCCGCCGCGCTTGAGCGTGCCGTTGATCTTGTGGTTATAGCCGCTTCCGTTGCTGGCCTCCGTCCTCTCGCCCTCAACGGCGTCCCGCAGGCCCTGGAGCTTGACGGTGACGGCCTCGCCGTTGCTGCGCGAGCTCCTGACCGTCAGCGTCTCGGCGGCGGGCGTGGAGGGCTGCGTGGTGGTCTGGCCGCCTGTGGGCTGCGTGGCGGTCTGGCCGCCCGCGGGCTGGTTGAGCAGGCTCGCCTCCTTGACGAAGGCGCGGTACATAAAGGTCACGAACTGCGCGCGCGTCACCTGCGAGCTGCCTCCGAAGGTGAAGTTGTCGTTTCTGCCGACGACGCCCGCGCCGTAGGCCCAGTTCGCCGCGTCATAGTACCAGTCGCCCGGCTGCACGTCCGAAAACGTCTGCTCGAGGTCGAAGTCCTCGCCGTCCACGGCGCGGTAGATGAAGGTGATCGCCTGCGCGCGGTTGAGCGCGTTGTCCGCGTGGAACTTGCCGTCCTGCGCGGTGGAGATCAGGCCGTGCTCAAAGCCCCAGAGCACCGGCTGATAATAGTACTTGTCGGGCGTCACGTCGCTGTACGGGCTCACCGGAAGATTCGACGCCGGGCTGCCCGCCGCGCGCCACAGGAAGGTCAGCGCCTGCGCGCGGGTCGCCCCGCCGGACGGGTCGAACTGGGTCCCGGAGACAATGCCGTTCTTTCCCGCCCACATCAGCGCGTCGTAATACCAGTCGCCCTCCTTCACGTCGGCAAAGGGGTTGACGTAGGGCGGCTCGTTCCCGCCGGGCTGCCCGTTTCCGTTGGGCTGTCCGTTCTCGCCGGGCTGCCCGTTCTCGCCGGGCTGCCCGTTTCCGTTGGGCTGTCCGTTCTCGCCGGGCTGCCCGTTGTTTTCGGGCCTCACATTGTTTTCGGGTCTCTCGTTGTGCTGCGGTCTCACGTTCTCCTCACGGTCGGAGCGCTCCTCCGTCTCGACCTCCTCCCTGCGGAGAAAGCCGGGCCACACAAAGCAGCCCACACCCACCGCGAGCACGAGCACCGCCGCAACGATCCCGATCGCGAGTCCCTTGCGGCTCTTGCGCTGCGGCGGCAT
>CAMVAV010000055.1 GCA_947165595.1 uncultured Clostridia bacterium
GCACGGCAGGCGCGTGCCGGACGTGCTGCTCTCCGGCCACCACGAGAACGTGGCGCGGTGGCGCAAAAAGGAGAGCTGGAAGCGCACGATGGCGCGCCGTCCCGACCTTTGGGCGCGCTTTGACGAGAGCGCCCTCACGACCAGGCAGGAGAAAAAGCTGCTGGCGGAGGCAAAGGCGGAGTTCGCAAAGGAACAGGAGCAAAACAAAAACGGAGCGTGACCGCTCCGTTTTTGTTTATCACAGGATTTTGCTTATGTAGCCGATCCTTACGCGATGCGGATCGCACCGGCGTAGTACCTCGAGTAGTAGCTCTCGGACAGGTTGTTGCGATAGACCTTGCCGACGCTGTAGCGTGCGTGGATCACATCGCCGCCGCCGACGTAGACGCCGACGTGGTTGATGGCGCCGCCGCTGCTGGGGCTGGAGAAGAACACCAGATCGCCGGGCTGGAGCTCCGAGCGGGAGACCTTGTAGCCGCAGTTGGCGTACTGGCCCGACGCGCTGTGCGGCAGGGAGTAGCCGAACTGCCTGTAGAGGTACATCGTAAAGCCGGAGCAGTCGAAGCCGCTGGGGGACTCGCCGCCGTAGACATAGCGCGTGCCGAGGTACTGGGGAGCCATCGCCGCGATCTGTGCGCCGACGCCGCCGGACAGGGACTCGGGCAGCTCGGTGCCCTCGTACACATAGTCGCTGTGGACATAGCCCGTGCTGTCGCCGAAGGCGATCTTGAACCAGCCGTTGCTCTCGCCGATGATGTTGACCTTCTTGCCGGTGGAGACCTTCGTGACGCGGTCATAGTCGGTGCCGGGGCCGGTGCGCACGTTGATCGTGCCGCCGAAGATAATGCCGGCGCGGTTTTCCGACTCGCCCACGTCCGTGCCGCCGGACTCAACGGAGGACGCCTCCGCGGAGGCGGCGGGAATGGCGGGCTCCGCTTCCCCGGACTCCTGCGCGGGCTCCTCCGCGGGAGCGGGCTCGGGCTCGGGAGCGGGGGCGGGAGTGCTGTGCTGCGCGGCGGGAATGGAGGAGAGCACGCCGCTGTCGGCGGTGACGTACTCGCCGTAGATGTAGCCGCTTCTGCCGTCGAAGGAGATCTTATACCAGTTGCCGTCCTTCTCCGTCAGCGTGACGCGCTTGCCGAAGGAGAGCGTCGTGACGCGGGAGGAATTCGTGGACGCGGAGGAGCGGACGTTGACGCCCTCCTCATTGACGGTGGCGTTGCCGCTCTGGTTCGCACGGACCGGGGCGGAGCTGCCGTCGCGGATCAGGAAGTCGGAGAAAATGTAGCCGCTCTGCCCGCCGACGGAGACCTTATACCAGCTGCCGTTCTGATCGACCACGGTGACGCGCTGGCCTTCCTTGACCAGGGTGACGCGGTCGTAGCCGGTGCCGGGGCCCTTGCGGACGTTGATGCTGTCGCCGCCCGTGACCGTGGCGTTGCCGCTGTCGGAGGACGAGGACGAAGACGAGGGAGAGGAAGAAGAGCTGCCGTCGCGCGCCACGTAGTCGGCAAGGATGTAGCCGGTCTGGCCGTTGAACGACACCTTATACCAGCTGCCGCTCTGGTCGATCACGGCGACGCGCTTGCCCTCGGCGACTATATCGACGCGGCTGTATTCCGTGCCGGGGCCGGAGCGGACGTTGACGGTGTCGCCGCCCTTGACCGTCGCGTTGGGGCTGGCGCTCTGCGAGGAGGAAGAGGAACCGCTGCCCGTGGAGACATACTCCTTGAGCACGTAGCCCTTGGAGTCGTTCCACTGGATATGATACCAGCCGCTCTCCTCGCCGAGGATCGTCACCTGCTTGCCCCTGGCGAGCATCTCGACGCGGTCATAGCCCGTGCCGGGACCCTTGCGGGCGTTGACGACGTCCTCGGTGATCACGCCGCTCGACGCGGCAAAGACGCTCACGCCCATGGCGAGCGCCATCACAAGAGAGAATACGGATTGACGGAACAGCCTGCGATTCGTGTGTTTCATTTTCTATCTGCTCTCTTTCGTAAGGATCGGCTCACATTTTGCCGCTCAGCGCGCGATCCAGCCAGATCGTCGCGAATTCCATGGCCTCCGCCATGCTGCCCTTCTCGGTGCTGCGCACGACCCGGTCGCGCGACTTGAGATTGGGCGAGGTGAGCTGGAGCTGAATGGAAACGCGCTTTGCCATCGAAATATCCTTCAGCGGCTCATGATCGAGCACCTGCATCATTACGATATACTTATCCGCCATCGAGCCGTAGTAGATCAGATTGTCCGCTCTTCGCAGCGGATGCCCATTGTAGACGAGGCCGGTTTTTGCCTCCGCCATGGCGATCGCCCCCTTGGATTAATTCGTTACAATTTGTAACTATTTTAGCATCCGCTCTCTGTCTTGTCAACCGCACGGTGTGGGAAAATATGACGGGAAAAAACCCAATATCTTGTTGAATGTACCAAAAATCCCTTATTATGTAAATTCGTTGCAATTTTATGTCAATTAAACGCCCCACAGAGCGAAAAAAACGGGCTTACCGCATACGCACGGTAAGCCCGCTGCTGTTGTTCGACAGGCGTTATTTGCTCAGATAGCTGCGCAGCAGGACCTGCAGCAGCTCGTCCCGGTCGAGCTTGCGGATCAGCGTGCGTGCCTCATGATGATTGGTGATATAGGTGGGGTCCTCCGACAGGATATAGCCGACGATCTGGTTGATCGGGTTGTAGCCCTTGTCCTCCAGCGCGGCGTAGACCGTGGTGAGAATGTGGTGGATCTCCGCGTCCTTTTCCTGGACGGCGTCGAACCTGCGGGTAAAGTCATCCATTGGGATACCCCTCCTTTACAGAGCCAGTATAGCGCAGACGTTCGAAAAAGTAAAGCGGGTTCGAAAATCTGTAACAAAAACGTAATCTGAACAAATTCGCCGCGCGGGAGTCATCTCAGCGCAGGTGCGCGTCGAGCTTCGCCTCCAGGTCGGCGACGATCCGCTTCATGGTCGCGTCCGCCTCCTCGCTGGTGAGGCTGCGGTCGTCCGCGCGCAGCGTGAGCGAGAACGCCACGCTCTTGTGTCCCGGAAGGATGCCGGCGCCGCGGTAGATGTCGAACAGCTCGACCCCGCGCAGCAGCCCGCCCGCGGCGTCGCGGATGCACGCCTCCAGCGCGCCGACCGTGACGGGCTCGGCGCACACGACGGCGATGTCGCGCGTGGCGGCGGGGAACTTGGGCAGCGGCACGTACTCCGGCTTGCCGCCGCGCGCCTCCCAAAGCGCCTCGAACGAGAGCTCCGCGGCGTAGACCTCGGTTTCGACGCCGTAGCCCAGCGAGACCAGCGGGTGGATCTGCCCGAACACGCCGAGCGCTTTTTCCCCCGCGTACACGGCGGCGCAGCGGCCCGGGTGATAGGCGGTGTTGTCCGTGCGGGGCTCGAAGCGAACATCCGCGATCTTCGCCTCGCGCAGGATCGCCTCGACCGCGCCCTTGCAGGAGAAAAAGTCGATCTCGTCCCCGTAGGCGCCGAGCGCGAGCACCTTCGGCTCGTCGGCAAGGCCGTCGGCGCGCGGCAGGTAGATCTTGCCCAGCTCATAGAGGCGCGCGGACTGGTTGCGGTAGTTGTAGTTGCGCGTGACGATCTCCAGCATCGAGGGCAGGATGGTCGTGCGCATGACGGACGTGTCCTCACCCAGCGGGTTGAGTATTTTGAGACTCCTGCGCAGCGGGCTGTCCGAGGGCATGCGGATCTTATCATAATAGGAGGGGCTGATGAACGAGTAGGTGATGATCTCGTCGTAGCCCAGCGCGCGGCAGGTCGCCCCGACCGCGCGTTCAAACCGCTGCGCGTCGGTGAAGCCGCCGCGGGTCGTCTCGCCCCTGGTGAGCGTGTCGGGGATGTTGTTGTAGCCGTAGAAGCGGGCGACCTCCTCCGCGAGGTCGCACAGCGCCCGCACGTCGCCGCGCCAGGAGGGGACGAGCACGTCCGCGGGACCGTCGGGGAAGCTCCCGTCGGCGGTGCGGATGTCCACGCGGGCGAGAAGGCGGTACTGCTCCGCCGCGGGAATGTCGGTGCCGAGGAAGGCGTTGACCTTGTCCGGCTCCATGCGGAGGACGGTGGGCGCCTGATCCTTCGCGATGACGTCCATAACGCCGTCCACGACCTCGCCGCAGCCGAGAAGCTCCACCAGCTCGCAGGCGCGCTCGACCGCCTGGATGGTGTTCATCGGATCGAGGCCCTTTTCATAGCGGCTGGACGCGTCGGTGCGCATCCCCAGCGCCGCCGCGGTGCGGCGGACGCTGACGCCGTTGAAGTTCGCGCTCTCGAAGAGCACCATCGCCGTGTCGCCGACGATCTCGCTGTTCGCGCCGCCCATGACGCCCGCGACGCACACGGGCCTGTGCTCGTCGCAGATGCAGAGCATATTTTCCGTGAGCGCGTGGTCCTTGCCGTCGAGAGTCTGGATGGTCTCGCCCCCGCGCGCGGTGCGCACGACGATCTTTCCGCCCTCCACGCAGCTGAAGTCGAAGGCGTGCATCGGCTGGCCGTATTCGAGCATCACGTAGTTCGTGATGTCCACGATGTTGTTGATGGGGCGCACGCCGCTCGCGCGCAGGCGCTCGCGCATCCACAGCGGGGACGGCGCGATCCTGACGTTTTTGACCATGCGCGCGGTGTAGCGCGGGCAGAGCTCGCCGTCCTCGATCTCGATGTCCACAAGCTCCGCGATGCTGCCGCCGCAGCCCCTGACCTCGGGCGTGTGCAGGCGGAGCGGGCGGCCGAACGTGGCGCTCGCCTCGCGGGCGAGGCCGATGACGGAGAGGCAGTCGGGGCGGTTGGGCGTGATCTCAAACTCCACCACGGAGTCGTCGCAGCCGAGGACCTTGCAGATGTCATCGCCGGGCTTCGGGTCCTTCGCCATGACGTCGGGGTCGGTCTGGAGGACGAACAGCCCGTCGGCCGCGGCGTAGGGCCAGTCGTGCTCGGTCATGCCCAGCTCCTGACAGGAGCAGCACATGCCGTTGGAGTCCACGCCGCGCAGCTTGCCCGCCGCGATGTGCTTGCCGCCGGGCAGGTCCGCGCCGTCGAGCGCGACGATGACGAGGTCGCCCTCCTTCTGGTTCTGCGCGCCGGTGACGACCTGAATGGGCGCGTCCCGTCCGACGTCGATCTGACACACCCACATGTGGTCGCTGTTCTCGTGGCGGACCATTTCGACGATCCTGCCGACCACGACGTTTTTGATCTCCGCGTCTTCGCGCTCGATCGTCTCCACCTTGGAGCCGGAGAGCGTCATTTCGTCGTTGAATCGCTTGTCGCTCACGTCGCCGAGGTCGACGAACTCGTTGAGCCATTTTCTGCTGAGGATCATTTTCTGCGCCCTCCTTTCTCAGAATTGCTCCAGGAACCTGACGTCGTTCTCAAAGATGAGACGCAGGTCGCTGATCTTGTACTGTCCCAGCGCGAGACGCTCCAGCCCGAAGCCGAACGCCCAGCCGGAGTACACGGAGGAGTCGATGCCGCAGCCCTCGAGCACCTTGGGATGGATCATGCCCGCGCCGAGCACCTCGATCCAGCCCTCGCCCTTGCAGGTGGGGCAGCCCGCGCCGCGGCACTTGTAGCACTGGATATCCATTTCGCAGCTCGGCTCCGTGAACGGGAAGTGATGCGGACGGAAGCGCGTGACCGTGTCCTCGCCGTAGAGCGACTTGACCACGGTGTTGAGCGTACCCTTGAGGTCCGCCATCGTGATGCCCTTGTCGATCGCCATGCCCTCGATCTGGTGGAACATCGGCGAGTGCGTGGCGTCCACCTCGTCCTTGCGGTAGACGCGGCCCGGCGCGATCATGCGGATCGGCAGGGGACGGGTCTCCATGGCGTGAATCTGCATGGGGGAGGTCTGCGTGCGCAGGAGGATGGAGCTGTCCTCCGTGAAGTAGAACGTGTCGCTCCACTCGCGGGCGGGGTGCCCCTCCTCCACGTTGAGCTTGGTGAAGTTGTACTCCGCCAGCTCCACCTCGCGGTCCTCGATGACCTCGAAGCCGAGGCCGATGAAGATGTCCTTGATCTCGTCGAGCACCTGATACATCGGGTGCTGCCTGCCGAGCCTGCGCGCCTCGCCGGGGATGGTGACGTCCACCGTCTCGGCGAGCAGCCGCGCCGCCAGCGCCCTGCTCGCCAGCTCGCCCGCGCGCTTCTCAATGACGCCCTCCAGCTTCGCGCGGATGTCGTTGGCAAGCTGCCCGATGACGGGACGCTCCTCGGCGGAGAGCTTGCCCATCTGCTTGAGGACGGCGGTCAGCTCGCCCTTCTTGCCGAGGTATTGGACGCGCAGCGCCTCGAGCGCCTCGGTATCCGCCGCGCTTTCCATCGCCGCGACCGCCGCCGCGCGGATGGCTTCCAGCTGTTGTCTCATATCTGTTTCTCCTTTGCAGAGGTATAATCGTACAAAACATACTTATATCATAACGGGAAGACGGTTGCAAGCGGTAATTTGACCGAGAAATGCTTGACTTTCCGCACTCCCATTTATATAATTACAATGTTTGCCGCACCTTTTGCGGCGGGATACCGAATTGAACGAAAGGGAGTTTCCTGAAATGGCGACTTATACGATGCACGTGGCGGGCCTGACCCGCGAGCTGCCCATCTGCAAGGTCAACGACGAGCTTTATATCGGCGCGTTCATCATGTTCGGCGACGCGGAGCTGACCGTTGCCTGCGCGCGCGACCTGCTGAAGCTGGCGGAGGGGATCGAGTACGACTACCTCTTCACGGCGGAGGCGAAGAGCATCCCGCTCATTCACGAGATGGCGCGCCAGAGCAATGCCTCCAGGTATTTTATCGCGCGCAAGGGTCCCAAGGTCTACATGCCCGACCCGATCTCCGTGGACGACCAGTCCATCACGACGCTCTCGCTCCAGCGGCTCTACCTCGGCAGCGACGACGCGGCGATCATCAAGGGCAAGAAAATCCTCATCGTGGACGACGTGATCTCCACCGGCGGTTCGCTCAAGGCAATGGAGGCGCTGGTCGAGAAGGCGGGCGGCACCGTAGCCGGACGCATGGCGGTGCTGGCCGAGGGCGGCGCGGCGGACCGCGGCGACATCAAGTTCCTCGCGCCTCTGCCCGTGTTCAACGCGGACGGCAGCGTGAAGTAAGGACGCCACGCTTCGCGCCGGAGAAATTGACAAAACCCCCGATCATTGATAAGATGGCAGACGAACGAAACGCTTCGCCTGCCGTCTTTTTTATGTCGCGGCGGACGGGGCGGGGAAGGGAGCGTGGAGCGCATGTCGTACATCCGCAATTTTTCCGAGATCGGCAGACTCAAACGTGTGCTGCTGCACCGCATCGGGCACGAGGTGGAGGGGCTGGTGCCGGACAACTTCTCCCAGCTTCTGTTTGACGACATCCCCTACCTGAAAACCGCGCGCGCGGAGCATGACGCCTTTGCCGACACGCTGCGGCAAAACGGGGTGGAGGTCGTGTACTACGTCGACGAGCTGACCGACGCGCTCGCCGACGGCGAGGTGCGCGACGCCTTCCTGCGCCGACTGATCGACGAGAGCCGCGTCAGCTCGCAGACGCTTGCCGGCGCGCTGTTCGAGTATCTGCACGCGATGAGCGCGGCGGAGATGGTGCGCGCCGTCATTGCCGGCGTCCGGCGGCGCGATCTGCCGGACTTCCGCTCGCCGCACTTTGCGGACTTCATCTCCGCGAGCGACCCCTTCTATCTTGACCCCATGCCCAACCTCTACTTCACCCGCGATCCGGGCGCCTGCGTGGGCGACGGCGTGAGCATCCACCACATGCACACGCGGACCCGCCGGCGCGAGTCGCTGCTGCTGGAGTACATCTACCGGTACAAATGGCTGCGCGAGGAGCCGGACACGAAGGCGTGGTACGACTACAACGACCCGTATTCCCTCGAGGGCGGCGACGTGCTGGTGCTCGACCGCGAGACGGTCGCCGTCGGGCTGAGCCAGCGCACCACCGCCATCGCGATCGAGCTGTTCGCGCGCAGGCTGCTCATGCACTCCGACTTCCGCCGCGTCGTGGTGTTTGAGATTCCCAAGACCCGCGCCTTCATGCACCTCGACACCGTGTTCACGATGGTGGACCGCGACAAGTTCGTCATCCATCCCGAGATCGAGGACCCGCTGCGCGTGTTCGAGATGGTGCCGGAGCGCGGCGGCGACGTACACTTCAGCGCCATGACCGGCACGCTGAGCGAGGCGCTGCGCCGCGTCCTGCGCCTGAGCGCCGTGGAGCTGATCCGCTGCGGCGGGGACGACCCGATCACCGCCCAGCGCGAGCAGTGGAACGACGGGTCCAACACGCTCGCCGTCGCGCCGGGCGTGGTGATCACCTACGAGCGCAACCACGTCACCAACGAGCTGCTGGACCGCCGGGGCGTGACCGTGCTGCCCATCCCCAGCTCCGAGCTCTCCCGCGGGCGCGGCGGTCCGCGCTGCATGTCCTGCCCGCTCTGGCGGGAGGATGCGTGAAGCGCCGCGGAAGTACGCCGGACCCGACGATATCCCTTGACGGGGGATAGGCAATCATGCTATACTTATCATGGAGGCAATTACGGATCGACTTGGTAAGACAGCAGGTGAGAAACCGCAGAAAAGGAGAACGGCTTATGGCAGAATTGACCCGTGACGAAAAGATTTTTAAGCTGGCAAAAATCATCACAGACCGCAAGGAGGTCCTGCTCGGCATCGAGAAGGTGTCGACGGAGTCCCCCGAGTACTGGGGCATCGACTGCGGCCTTCAGTACGCCGAGCGGCGCTACGGCAAGCAAGTGGCGGACGACTGCCTGGACGTGGCGCTCAAGATGGGCAAGCGCAAGCCCAAGACCTTCGCGCAGCTCCTCGCGCTCAGCGGCTTCGACAGCCCGCGCCTGGAGGTCACGCTGGAGGCGCTGTGCCAGGCGAGCCTGATCGAGTTCAACAACGAGAACGAGGACGGAAAGAACCCCGCGCACGAGCGGCGCTGGGTGCTGGACATGTTCGTGCCCGGCAGCGCGGAGATCATGGTCATGCGGCCGGAAATTTCCCCCGTCACGCCGCAGGTCGCGGACTTCTTCGAGCGCATGACCTACCTGCCGCTCGCGGGCATCACGCAGATGGTGCCGCCCGGCGGCGCGGGCATCGGCATGCACGTCATCCCCGTCGAGCAGGCGATCCCCGCCGAGTGCGAGTCGCTGGACATCGAGCACATCTCCTACTGGCTCAAGAAGTACGAGGGGCAGATCGGCGTGGGCATCTGCTCCTGCCGCAAGCAGCAGCGCATCCGCGGGGAGGGCTCCGGCGACATCGAGCAGTACTGGTGCATCGGCCTGGGCGACTTCGCCGACTATTGCCGCGAGACCGGCATGGGCCACGACGTCACCTATGAAGAGGCGATGGAGATCCTGCGCAACGCGGAGGAGCGCGGCTACGTCCACCAGATCACCAACATCGACGGCGAGAACAAGATCTTCGCCATCTGCAACTGCGCGGTCGGCGTCTGCAACGCGCTGCGCACGTCCCAGCTCTTCAACACGCCCAACATGTCCCGCTCCGCCTACACCGCGGAGGTCAACCCCGAAAACTGCGTCGCCTGCGGCAAGTGCGTCGAGGTATGTCCCGCCGGCGCGGTGCGGCTGGGCCAGAAGCTGTGCACGAAGCACGGCGAAATCGAGTATCCGAAGCAGGAGCTGCCCGCCGACAACACCTGGGGCGAGGACAAGTGGAACTGGAACTACAAGAACGAGAACGGCATCATCCAGACCTGGCCCACCGGCACCGCGCCCTGCAAGGCGGCGTGCCCGCTGCACATCGGCATTCAGGGCTACATCAAGCTCGCCGGCGAGGGCAAGTACCGCGAGGCGCTGGAGCTCATCAAGAAGGACAACCCCTTCCCGGCGGTCTGCGGCGCGATCTGCCGCAAGTACTGCGAGGACGAGTGCACCCGCGGCACGCTGGACGAGGCGCTCGCCATCGACGACATCAAGCAGTTCATCGCCGCGCAGGACCTCAACGCGGAGCACCGCTACGTCCCGCCCATGGTATCGAGCAAGGTCGAACCCTTCGACCAGAAGATCGCCGTCATCGGCTCCGGCCCCGCCGGACTCTCCTGCGCGTACTTCCTCGCCATCGCGGGCTATTCCCCCGTCGTGTTCGAGAAGGACGCCGTCCCCGGCGGCATGATGGTCACGGGCATTCCCAACTTCCGTCTGGAAAAGGACGTCGTCAACGCCGAGATCGACATCCTGCGCGAGATGGGCGTGCAGTTCAAGTGCGGCGTCGAGGTCGGAAAGGACGTCACGATCCAGCAGCTGCGCGACGAGGGCTACAAGGGCTTCTTTGTCGCGGTGGGCCTGCAGTACGGCGGCAAGCTGAGCATCCCCGGCGACGACGCCGAAAACGTGATGGCGGGCGTCGACTACATCAAGACCGTCAACGGCGGCACGGCGAAGCCGCTCAGCGGCGACGTGGTCGTCATCGGCGGCGGCAACATCGGCGCGGACGTCGCGCGCACCGCGGTCCGCCAGGGCGCGAAGAGCGTCAAGCTCTACTGCCTGGAGTCCTATGACGAGATGCCCATGGGCGAGGAGGACCAGGAGCTGTGCAAGGCGGACGGCGTGGAGATCCACGACGGCTGGGGCCAGACCGAGATCGAGGTCAGGGACGGCAAGTGCGCGGGCATCAAGTTCCGCAAGTGCGTGAGCGTCAAGAACGCCGAGGGCCGCTTCGATCCCAAATTCGACGACGCGCAGACGACCTCCGAGAAGTGCACGACGGTGCTCTACTGCATCGGCCAGAAGGTCGACTGGAAGGAGCTGCTCAAGGGCACGAAGGTCGAGTTCAACCGCAACGGCACCGCCATTGCCGACCCCGTCACGCTCCAGACCGCCGAGCCCGACATCTTTGTCGGCGGCGACGCGTACTCGGGCCAGAAGTTCGTGGTCGACGCGCTGGCGGCGGGCCGCGAGGGCGCGGTCTCCCTGCACCGCTTCGTCAACGAGGGCCAGTCCCTCACCATCCACCGCAACACCCGCCATTTTACGCCGCTGGACAAGCAGGACGTCGTGCTCCCGGTCGAGGCGTTCAAGAAGCCCAGGCGCGCGGTCAAGGGCGTGGACGAGACGAAGATCCGCACCATGAGCGACGAGCGCAAGATCTTCACCGAGGAGCAGATCAAGAGCGAGGCGTCCCGCTGCCTGAGCTGCGGGCGCAGCGTGGTGGACACGAACAAGTGCCTGGGCTGCGGCATGTGCACCGTGCAGTGCAAGTTCGACGCGATCCACCTGACCCGCTCCATGGGCGACGCCTATTCCAAGATGATCCCGGCGGAGGACAAGTTCAAGGCGATGGGCGCCTACGCCGCGAAGCGCGGGGTCAAGATCCTGCGCAGGAAGGCGTCCGGGAAGGGCGCGAAGTAAGGCGGCGCGCCGGAGCACGATATGCACGAGCTTGGTTTGGTAAACTATGTGGTCAAGCAGGTCAGCCGGATCGCGGAGGAGAACGACGTGCAAAAGGTCTGCTCCGTGACGCTGGAATTCGGCGAGGTCTCCGGCGTCGTGAGCTCGTACCTCTACAGCTATTGGAACTGGTACACGAAGAAGTTCCCGCTGTTCGAGGGGGCGAAGCTGCTGTGCGAGACCATCCCAGCCGTCACCTGGTGCGACGACTGCAAAACGACCTATCCCACCGTACAATACGGCAAGACCTGCCCCCACTGCGGCAGCGGCAACACCTGGCTGCAGCAGGGGAACGAGATGAATATCAAGCAGATCGAGGTCGAATAGGCCTCGCGCGAAGGAGGAGCAAATGGACAATCAGGAAATGCGGAAGCTGAAGGAGGAGCTGGGGCTGATCGACTTCAAGATCGGCTACAAGACGGGCGTGCACTACGGCGTGATCGAGAGCTTCTTCTCCGGCAAGACGGACGAGCTCGCCCCGAAGGACCGCGAACGGATCGAGGCGCTGCTGCTCGCCGAATCGAAAAAGTAAAAAACCACCAAAAACCGCCTCCGGCCTGTGATTGCGCCGGAGGCGGTTTTTGCACGTCGGAGCGTCCTTCCTCATAGAATGGAGGGAAGAGGTGATGCAGCATCGAAACGATCGGATTTTTCGGCGGCGACGCGCGCATGGCGCGGCTGGCGCAGTTGCTGGCGGAGGACGGGTACGCGGTCCGGGCGTGGCAGCTCCCCGGCGCGCCGGACGAGTGGAAGCCCGGCGAGGTCGCGGAGGCGGACCGCGTCGTCCTGCCCGTCCCGCTGGAGCGGGAGGGAAAGCTCAACGGAACGTCCCTGCCGCTTCCGGAGCTCTGGCGGCGCCTGCGCCCGGAGGTTCCCGTCTACGCCGGCGCCGTGCGGCAGGCGGCGCGGGAGGCGGCGGAGGCGCGCGGCCTGACGCTCGTCGACTACTTTGCGGACGAGGCGCTGGCGGTCCGAAACGCCGTGCCGACGGCGGAGGGCGCGGTCGCAATCGCCATGGAGCGCCTGCGCGTGACGGTGTGCGGCACGCCCTGCCTCGTGCTCGGCTTCGGGCGCGTGGGCAAGCTGCTCGCGCGCAATCTCGCGGCGCTGGGCGCGCGGGTGAGCGTCAGCGCGCGCAGGGCGGAGGACCTGGCGTGGATCGAGGCGCTCGGCTGCGCGCCGCTTCACACAGAGCGTCTCGCGGGGAAGCTCGGCGGCTTTCGCGCGGTCTTCAACACCGTGCCGCACCCGGTGCTCTCCGCGGCGCTGCTCGCGGAGCTGCCGCGCGGCTGCGTGCTCGTCGAGCTGGCGTCGAGCCCCGGCTTTGACGCGGAGGCGGCGCGCTCGCTCGGGCTCGAACCCGTCGCCGCGCCGGGGCTTCCGGGCAAGGTCGCGCCGGAGACGGCGGCGCTGGCGCTCCGGGACGCCCTGTATCGAATCTGGAGGGAGGAAACACCATGAGAATCGGATTCGCGCTCTGCGGCTCCTTCTGCAACCACAGCGCCGTGATGAAGCTCTATGAATCGCTCGCGGAGCGGCACGAGCTGCTCCCGATCCTGTCGGAGAACGCGGCGAAATATGACACGCGCTTCGGCACGGCGGAGAGCCTGACCGAGCGCGTCGAGAGCCTCGCGGGGCGGCGCGCGGTCAAAACGATCGTCGAGGCGGAGCCGCTGGGTCCGTCGAACGCGATGGACGTCCTTGTGATCGCGCCCTGCACGGGCAACACGCTCGCAAAGCTCGCCAACGGCATCACGGACGGGCCGGTGACGATGGCGGCGAAGTCGCACCTGCGCAACGGCAGACCCGTCGTGCTCGCGCTGGCGACGAACGACGGGCTTTCGGCGAGCGCGCCGAATATCGCGGCGCTTTTGAACCGCAAGCACTATTACTTCGTCCCCTTCGGGCAGGACGACCCCGAAAAAAAGCCGGCCTCGCTCGTCGCGGACTTCGCAAGGCTGGAGGAGACCGTGCTTGCCGCCGCCGAGGGGCGGCAGATACAGCCGGTCCTGCTCTGAGGCTGCGCTCTGCCCCCCCTTGCCGGAGCGGGACGGTTTTTGACGCCGCCAGGCCCCTCGCGGGGGAACGTTTTCTGACACCGTTTCTTCCTTTTGTCTTGCCAAAAGGAAGAAATGGTTTCAGGCTTCCGTAGAAGGAAAAGCGCCGTCGCGTCTGCCGCCGGTGCGGCTTAAATCGGTCGGCGCGGTCCTGCTGACGACTGGACGGTGCGCCGCCTTGCGCTGACGCGCTCGTTCCTCTTGCCGCGGCTGCGTGCGTCTGTTCGCCGCGCGCCTCGGCGGGCGGGGGAGCGCGTCGTTGCACTCCGCGCCTCGGGAGGATGAAAAACGCGCCGCCCCCTTCTCATCACGGGAGGGGGCGGCGCTGCTGTGATGTGTTGCTTGCGTGGAAGCGCGCCGCGCGGGGGGTCAGACCGGATCAGCACCGTAGCCGATGACCGGGGCATAGGTGGGCGATTGCGCAAGATCGTTGCCCGGGTGCAGCTCGACCCAATTCGTGGCGTTGGAGTCGTTCGTCCATTTCCCCGAGGCCTCATTATAGCTCCATTTTTCACCGCTGCCGGAGTTCAAGGTCGTGCTGTTATAATTTGCCGGATCGCCGTTCTCGGCTGTATAAAATTGATAAATTCCGCACACCTGCGGGTCAGCCTTCGCCGACAGGATCGTTGCATCGAAAATTTTGATATCGTCCACGTTACAGACACTGTGGTACGCGGCACCGCCGCCGCCGATGGCGGCGCCGCCGCTTTGAACGCCGTTGCCGCCGGTCGACTTCACCTTGCCGCCGCTGATTGTAATACCGCTGGCTTCGGCTCGCGCGCCGCCGCCGATACCGGCGCCGCCGTGACCGTTGGTTCCGTCGGTTGCGTTTCCTCCGCCGATCGCCGTGACCGTGCCGCCGCTGATCGTGATTCCTTCGGCGTAGCCCCCCGTGCCGTTGACGGAGTGCGCGCCGCCGCCGATGCCCGCGCCGCCGCCTGTGGCATTGTCGCCGCCGGTCGCTGTGACCGTGCCGCCGGTGATCGTGATGTCTGCGGCGCGGCCATTCATGCCGCCGCCGATGCCCGCGGCGGCCGTGACGCCGGTCGCTGTGACCGTGCCGCCGTTGATCGTGATCCCCTCGCCGCTGCCGCCTGAACCGCCGCCGATGCCCGCCGCCTGGCTGCCGCCGGTCGCGATGATCGTTCCGTTATCGATGATGATGTTGTATGTGGATTCCGAACTGCCGCCGCCGATGCCGGCGGCCGCCGAGCCGCCGCGCGCGGTCAGCTTGCCCGTTCCGTCGAGGATCAGCATCCCGGTCATATTGCCGTTGCTGCCGCCGTTTTTCTCCAGCCCCGCCCGGCCGATCGTTCCGGTCGAGTCCAGCGTGTTATTGCCGCTGAGCGTGATAGTTGTGGTGTTTGTGTGATTATTCATGATCTCAAGCGCGGCGCCCGCGCCGGTGACGATATTCACGCCCGCGAGGGTAATCGAGGCCGCGAAGGTACCCGAATTAATTACGATCCGATCGGAGGTGGCGGCGGCGTTCGTGTTTTTGATCGTGAGCGGCGTGCCTTCCTTGATATTCAGAACGTGGTTGGTTCCGTCATATTCGTAATCCGTGCCATACGCGCCGCCGGTCACGGTGAAGGCGCCGGCGAGCCTGCCGAACGTCGCGTTGATCGTTACGTCGTTGTCGATCATTGCGAAGGTGTACTTGCCGCCGGTCGCCGTGATGGCAACGGGCGGGTTGTTGCCGCCCGCCTGCTCGGTATAGGTCAGCGTGTCGAGCGTATAGTTTGCGTCCGGTGTGACCGTCACGGTGACGGTTTCGCCCAAGGCGGCGGTCGTCGGACTCGCTGTGACCGTTCCGCCCGTGATGTTGCCCGCAATCGTGACAGTGTGCTTTTGCAGAAGCTGCACGGACCAGTCCACATCCTGCGCGGGCATGGTAAAGGAATAGGTATTTCCCGACCTGCCGGGCGAGACGGTATTGGTAATATCCGTCCCCGCGGGAAGCGCGGAAACGATCAGGCCGCCGACCGCGAAGCCCGCATTCGCAATGGCTGTGACGGTCATGGAGATCCGCTCGCCCGCGGTGGCGAGAATGACGTCGTTTTCCATCAGTGGCGAGCTGGCAGTCGCATAAGCGGTGCTTACTCTGTTGTAAGCGGAATACGCCACCGCCCAGACGGGCGTGGCGGTGACGTCCCGCGCGGGCATGGAGAAGGTGTAGGTCAGCGCGCCGGTCCGCGTCGCGGTCACGCCGTCGAAGCGGGAGACGAGCTTCGGCGCGGCGGAGGTATTATCCGGCGCTGCCGTCAGCGTGACGGTCTCGCCCGCCTTCGCGGTCGTTTTGTTTGCCGTTACGGTTCCCGCGTAGGCAGGATCGTTGTTTACCGTGATCGTATAGGCGGCCGGCTCCGGGTTGCTGTACCCGCCGCCGTCGCCCTCGTCGATGGTGTAGGACGTGAGGCCCGTGGGGACGCCGATGGTGACGGGCTGCTCCTCGCCGGCGAAGGCGACATAGTCCGTCTCCCGCTTCGCCAGCTCCTCCGCCTGCGCGGCGAGCGCCGCGTCGGCGCCGAGCTGCTCCTTCTCCGCGGCGGCGTCCTCCTCCGCGCGCTTCTCCTCCGCGCTTTCGGCGAGCGCTTCCGCGTCCAGCGCCGGAACGTCCTGCGCCAGCTGCTCCTGCTTGACCGGGTCGGCGGCGAGTTCTTCACGCGCGACGGCGGGCACGTCCTCGTTCTCGATCGCGCGCTTGTCGAAGTTGATCTCGCGCAGCGACGGGTCGGCGACCGCGGCGGTCTCCGGCTCGTAGCGGACGGCCTCGCCGCTCGTCAGCTCCGTCGTGCGCGTTTCGCCCGTGACCGGGTTGGTGCACACGACCACCGCGTGCCCGTGCAGCAGATTCGCCTCGCGCGGGTTGATCCAGCCGAAGGAGCCGCGGATGCCCGTCGTCATGGTCGAGGTGCGGACGGTGAAGGTCTCGTCCGTTTTGAGCGGGCTGTCCACGCTGAAAAAGAGGCTGCCCTTGACCAGCGCGACCTCGAGCTGCTTGCCGGTCTTTTTGACCTCGCACTTTCCGCTGCTGTCCAGCTTGACCGCCTTGGTGCCGTCCAAACTGACGGAGGCGCTGCTCTTCGCGCCGGTCTCAACGGAATAGCCGTTGTAGAGGCGCATTTCGTCGCGCACGGATACCGCCTTGCCGGAGGCGTTTTTCACCGTCACCGTGCCGGAGTGCTCCACCAGACGCAGCGTCGTCCCGACCGCGTCGCTCGCGGCGAGCGCGGGGGCGGGGACGAGCGATACGCACAGGCAGAGGGCGAAGAGCAGCGCGAGCGCGCGCCGCGGGCTTTGCGTCGAATGCTTTCCGTTCATGTCTGCATCTCCTTTTCCTTGTCGAACCAATACTGCCGGTAGAGCTTGTACTGCGCGAGATCGACGCGCGCGATGCGAAAGGCGCGCTTGAGGTTGAAATCCGCCGGGTTTTTGAGTGTGCGGTCCATCGGGTAGCGCCTGAGCTCCGCGCGCAGGGCGGGGTCGGTGACGTAGCGCCGGAGGATGCCGCGCGGCACGTTGGACCACAGGGTCACGTTCTCATTATAAACACAGGGCGCGCGTTTGCCGTAGACCACGTCGTCCGCGAGCAGCTTCATCATGTTGATGCCCGCCGTGCGGACGAAGTAGCTGCTGCGCCCGAGGCGCGGGTTGATCTCAAAGAGCAGATACCGCCCCGTGCGGCGGTCGTACTTCATATCGACGTTGCAGAAGCCGACGTAGCCGATCGCCTCCAGAAACGAGCGCATCTTCTCATAGAGCGCGCGGTCGCCGCGGGAGAGGATGGCGGCGTAGTTGCCGACGGATTTCGGGTCGTAGTACTCCAGCACCGGCTGGCCGAGGCACATCGCGCGCACCTGCCCGTCCGCGTCGGAGTAGCTGTTGAGCACGCGCATCGCGCCGTCGCCGCCGGGGACGAACTCCTGCAAAATGAGCTTGCCCCGGTAGTCGGACCGGTTCATGCTCGCGATCATCGCGAGGTATTGCTCGCGCGTGTCGAAGAAGAACACCTTCTTCTGCCCCTCGAAATGGCAGCGCAGA
>CAMVAV010000056.1 GCA_947165595.1 uncultured Clostridia bacterium
AAACAAGGTCCTTAACCGGATGGATATCTTGCCAACGCATGCTTGACACATACGGGAGAATGGAGGAGGCTTGCAATCTCCCGCCGCAGCGGCTATAATGCACGCAGAAAACGCAAGGGGGAGAGGGCCATGGGCTATCAGACGATCCTGTTCGATATGGACGGCACGGTGCTCGACACGCTTTACGACCTGTGGGCGAGCACGAACGCGGTGCTGCGGGAGCTGGGGTATCCCGAGCGGACGATGGACGAGATCCGGAGCTTCGTCGGCAACGGCGCCGCCAACCAGCTCCGCCGCGCCCTGCCGGAGGGCAGCCCCGAGGACGCCGTCGCCGAGGCGCTGCGGCGCTATCAGCCGTACTACGCCGCGCACTGCCGCGACCATACGAGGCCCTACGACGGGATCGTCGCGCTGCTGCGGGAGCTGAACGCGGCGGGGAAGCGGCTCGCCGTCGTGTCCAACAAGCCCGACCGCGCGGTGAAGCTTTTGAGCGGGGAACATTTCGGCACGTTGCTGGACGTCTCCGTCGGAGAGACGCCGGAGCGCCGCCGCAAGCCCGCGCCCGACGCCGTGGACGCGGCGCTGGCAGCGATGGGCGCGCCGAAAAACGGCGCGGTTTACATTGGGGATTCGGAGGTTGACATTGAAACGGCGCGCAACGCGGGGCTTCCGCTCATCGCCGTGAGCTGGGGCTTTCGCGGCCGCGCCGCGCTCGAGCGCGCGGGGGCGGAGACCGTCGTGGACACCCCGGAGGAGCTGAAAGCCCTGCTGCTGTGACAAAACCGAAAATCTATCGCCGCTTTTGCCGCCGTGCCGGAGGATGGACCGATCCTCCGGCATTTTCTGTCGAAATCGGGGCAAAATACAGAAAAAACGGGCGCGTCCGCCGCTCAGTCGCGAGGAAATCAATTTTCCCGCCCCGCGCGCCGCTTCTTATTAGGAACGAAAAATCCCGCTCGTTGAGCGGGATCTTGATTTTTGAGGGACTGTGAGGTTTTGACGAATCGTGTCGGTCTGCGTCGAAGGATCGCGAAAAATCTATTGCGGATAGTGTCCGAGCACTTTTCCGAGCGTCCGCAGCGCGGACTCGTCCGCGACGGCGATATCGGGGTACTTTGGATTGATAGACCGAAGCAGCGCCCGGCGCGCCGCGGGGTCGGCGACCAGCTTCTTGCAGTACGCCTGCCCGTCGAGCACGAATAGACCGATGTCGCCGGGGTCGACCGCGGGCGTCGGGCGGACAAAGACCGTGCAGCCGTTGGGGATCTCCGGTTCCATCGAATCGCCCGAAATGCGCACGCCGAACTCGGCTCCCTCCGGCGCGAGCGCGGCGGGATACTGCTCCACGGTAAAGCCGGGGATGTCGATGTAGTTGCCGAGCCCCGCGGCGGCGGGCTGCTCGTAGACCCGGAATTCCACAAAGCCGTCGCGCCGGCGCTTCGGGTGCGGGAAGGGCACCAGCCTCGGCTTCGCCTCGGCGGGACGGACATAGCGCCCGCTGGAGACGAGGTCGGCGGCGTAGCCCACCACCTTGTCCTGTCCTTGGTCGTTGAGCTGCTCGAACGATTCGGCGAGCGCGCCCAGCTTCTCCGGCAGCTCGGGGACGCCCTCGCCCCAGCCGGTCAGATACGCCGGGGTCACGCCCAGCTTTTCCGCCAGCAGCGTCAGCCGGTCCAGCGGGATGTTCGTCACGATGCCCGATTCATATTTGAATATGGTCTGCTTGGTCGTGCCGCAGAGCTCGCCCAGCTCCTCCTGTGTCATCTTCAGGCTCTCGCGCACGGTCCGGATGCGTTCTCCGAGTGTCATGGCAGGTTCCTCCTTTATTGGCTCAAAGGCCCTGATTGACGGCGTTCTTTCGGTCTGATCCCATCATAGCAAAAAATTTTTCAAAAATCAATAAAAAATAACTTGACAAGATACGAACATGTGTGCTATTATGCGAGTAACGCAGGAGGCGACCATGACGCAAGGCGAAATGGGCCGCAAAAATGCGCGTGGAATCAGATGCCGCGTAATGCCGGGAGATAAGGCGGGGTCCCTTTGACCAAAAGATAACCTATTAAGATACTCTGCGGCGGGACGCGGCGGGAAAGCGGCGGGGGAAGACAACGGAAGAGAGGGGAGGCGAAACGGAGCGTGAGCGAAAAAACGGACGGCGCGGCGGCGGCGGAGAAGAAGCGCGCGGCAAGGAAGACGAGAAAGCGCGCGGAGCCGGAGGAGACCGGGCAAACGCCCGCGGAGCAGGCGGAGACGGAGCAAACGCCCGGAGAACCGGCGGAGCGGGCCGCCGGAAAGGCCGCGGCGAACGGCGGCGAGCCGGAGGTCACGCAGGAGCTGCTGGTGGAGCAGTACTATCAGGTGTTTCACCGCTGTATGCAGGACGACCCCAAGTCCTTCGACGCGAAGGGGGCGCTGAGCGCGCTGGACCAAATCGGGAAGCTGACGGGGCTGACCGGGGTTCGCACCGAGGAGGGGGACGGCGGGACGATCCGCGTGACCTTCGCCGGAGAGGGCGGCGACGATGGCGGATAAAATCGTGACCTTCGACCGTCCCCAGCCCAGGCAGCAGCTCTTTTTTGAAGCGCGCGCGGCGTACGTCTGCTACGGCGGGGCGCGCGGCGGCGGCAAAAGCTGGTGCGTGCAGCACAAGTCGATCCTGATGGCGGCGCGCTGGCCGGGCATCCGCATCCTGATCCTGCGCCGGACGTTCCCGGAGCTGCGCGAGAACCACATCCGGCCCATGCGGAAGCTCGCCGGGGCGATGGCGCGCTACAAGGCGACGGACAAGACGCTCGAATTCGTCAACGGCAGCCTGATCGTCTTCGGCTACTGCGACAACGAGGACGACGTGGACCAGTACCAGGGACAGGAGTACGACGTCATTTTCATCGACGAGGCGACGCACTTCACCGAGTACCAGTTCCAGACGCTGACCGCCTGCGTGCGCGGCGCGAACGATTTTCCCAAGCGGATGTACCTGACGTGCAACCCCGGCGGGCCGGGACACGCGTGGGTCAAGCGGCTGTTCATCGACCGGCGGTTCCGCGCCGGCGAGCGGTCGGAGGACTATGTGTTCATCCCGGCGAAGGTGACGGACAACCGCGTCCTCATGGAGAAGGACCCCGACTACGTCCGCAAGCTGGACAATCTTCCGCCGGGCAAGCGCGAGGCGTGGCGCGACGGCAACTGGGACGTGTTCGTGGGGCAGTACTTCACGGAGTGGGACCGGGATAAGCACGTCTGCGAGCCGTTCCAGCCGCCCGCGTGGTGGCGGTGGTACGTGACGATGGACTACGGCCTCGACATGCTGGCGGCGCTGCTCATCGGCGTGGACGACAACGGCGGGGCGTACGTCGTGGGCGAGGTGTACGAGGGGCGCGATCTCGGCGACGGGCACGACGGCCTGATCGTCTCGGAGGCGGCGAAGGCGGTGCGCGAGCTTGCCGCCGGACACACGATCACGACGTATCTCGCGCCGCCGGACCTTTGGAACGCGCGGCAGGAGACGGGCAAGAGCGTCGCGGACATCTTCGCGGAGCACGGCGTGTATCTCACGCGCACGGGCAACGACCGCGTGGACGGCTGGATGGCGGTCAAGGAATGGCTGAAGATTCAACGGTGCGAGGACGGCGTCGAGCGGCCGCGGCTGCGGTTCTTTCCGAACTGCCGGAATATCATCCGCACGCTGCCGCTTTTGCAGTACGACGAGAAGCGCCCGAACGACGTGGCGAACACGCCGCACGAGCTGACGCACGCGCCGGACGCGCTGCGCGGGTTCTGCGTGTACCGGACGGCAAAGGGCTGCGAGCCGCCGGCGGAGCAGCACACAAAGCTGATCGACCGCCCGGAGATGAAGCGGGCGATAAAGAAACGGAGGACGAGATGACTTTGGGAGACGGGAAGCGGAAGGTGCTCATGCTGCTCGACGAGTATTCGAGCGGCGGAGAGCTGACCGTGGACGAGGACATCGACAGGCGGATGAACGACTTTTTCGACATCGCGCAGAAGGATATGGCGCAGTGGCAGCCGATCGGACGGCGCGCGTCGGTCACGCTGGACGGCACGGGCGCGCAGGCGCTGCCCGCCGACGTGTCGCGGGTGCGTTCGATCCGAAGGGACGGCAGACGCGCGCGGGACGTTGCGGTGATCGACGGGAAGCTCGTCTACGCGGCGGGCGACACGTCGGCGCTGACGCTGGACTATCTCGCGCTGCCGCAGACGATCACGCCGGAGACGGCGGACACCTATGAATTCGAGATCACGGAGGAGGCGGCGAACTGCATCCCGTTCTTTGTGGCGGCGCAGCAGCTCATCCCCGATCTCGTGGTGGACTACGGCGCGTTCTATAAGCTCTATCTGCAGCTGCGCGCCCAGCTTCCGCGCGACGCGGGCATGACGACGGGCGGCGTGCGGCAGGCGCTCTACGCGAGGTAAAAAAGGGCTCCCGCGCGAGCGCAAGCGAAGCGGCTCGCGTGGGAAGAGGACGAACACCGGAATGAATGAGACCTCGCGTTTGCGCGAGGGCGAATGATATGGAGGTTGTGAGGACGACATGGCGAGAAAAAGAGGCGTGACCATCCGCACGAAGAAGTACGAGCGCTTCCGCGGGGTGGACTTTTCCACGGACCCCGCGCTCGTGGACGACGCGCGCTCGCCCTGGGCGCCGAACATGATCGCCGACATGGGCGGGATGCCGGAGAAGCGGCCCGGCTGGCGCACGCTCAAGACCTTCGAGGGGAGGATCAACGGCATTTTCGGCGCGGAGTTCGGCGGCGTGAAGCACCTGCTCGTCCACGCGGGCACAAAGCTCCTGCGCTGGTACGAGGACGACACCGCGAGCGCGGAGCTGGCAACGGGGCTGCCGGACGAGCGGAGCATGGCGGTCTACATGGGCGATTGCCTGTGGCTCTTCACGGGGACGAAGCTGCTGCGCTACGACGGCGCGGCCTGCGTGAAGGCGGAGGACGCCGCCTACGTGCCCATGACGGTGATCTCCAGCGACCCGTCCGGCGGCGGGCAGAGCTACGAGGCGATCAACATGCTCACGGGGAAGCAGAAGGTCGGCTTCCTCGCCGACGGCACCAGCACGGTCTACCATCTGCCGTATCAGAACCTCGACAGCGTGGACGCCGTGAAGGTGAACGGCACGGAGCTGGCGACGGGCTACGCCGCCGATCTGGCCGCAGGGACCGTGACCTTCACGACCGCGCCGGCGGCGCCGGCAGTCGGGAGCGAGGACAATGTGTTCATCACGTTCACGCGGAACGTGCCGGGCTACGCCGACCGCGTCAACAAGTGCACGTCCGCCATCGTCTGGGGCGCGAGCGGCAGCTCGGACCGCATCATCGCCACGGGGAACCCGGAGCATCCGAACAAGGACTTTATCTGCGGCTTCGCCGACGGGACGTACTGGCCCGATACGGGCTACGCGGTGGTCGGAACGAGCGAGACGAGGATCATGGGCTACCGGCGGCTCGGGAGCTCTCTCGCGGTGGTGAAGGAGGACAACGGGCAGGATTCCTCGGTCTTCCTGCGCACCGGCTACCTCGGTACGAACGGCGCGACGGATTTCTTCGTCAAGCCTTGCCTCGCCGGCGCGGGCGCGGTGACGCGCTTCGGCTTCGGCAACATCGGCGACGAGCAGCTGATCCTGACCGGCAGCGGCGTGTTCGCGCTGACGACGAACAGCCTGACGGCGGAGCGGGTCGCGCAGAACCGGAGCCTGCGCGTTGACCCGAGGCTGCTGCGGGAGGACCTGACGGACGCGGTGACGTGCTCCTGGAACGGCTGCTACCTCGTGTTTGTGAACGGGCGCGTCTACGGGCTCGACGGGCGGCAGGCGAAGAGCTATCCGAACCGCAACGACACGGCGTTCCTCTACGAGTGCTTCTACTGGGAGCACGTGCCGGCGCGCTGCGTGCTGCGGCTGCCGGACGCCGGGGAGGAGAGCCTGTACTTCGGCACGGCGGACGGGCACGTGTGCAAATTCAACACCGACATCGAGACCGTGAGCCGCTACAACGACGACGGCGAGGCGATCCCGGCGATCTGGGCGACGAAGGCGGACGACGACGGCGATCCGATGGTCCTGAAGACGCTGCTCAAAAAGGGCAACGCCGTGACGATCAAGCCCTATCCCCGGTCGAGCGCGAAGATCCTGTTCCGCACGGAGAAGGAGCCGGAGCCGTGGCAGGTCGCCGAGGACACGATGGACATTTTCACCTGGGAGGAGATCGACTTCTCGCGCATCTCGTTCAACGCGAACGACGCGCCGCAGGAGATCCCGTTCCGGCGGAAGGTGAAGAACTACAAGCGGCTGCAAATCCTCATCAAGAACGACGTTCTGAACGAGGGCTTCGGCGTGTTTGGCATCGTGAAGCACTATGTGACGGGGAATTTCGCGAAACGCTGACGCGTTTCGCAAAACCAAATTTAAAAAACGCGCTGACGCGCGGCTCCCGTCGCCTCCGCTCGGTCGCTGGCGGGAGAACACAGGCAAGGAGATGAATTCATGTCATTTTTCAAGAGGACGCCGAGGCCGGAGCAGTACGAGAAGGGCCGCGTGTACGACTATTCCACGGCGGAGGGAAGGGTCGCGACGGCGGAATGGCTGTTCCGGCAGGCGAAGGACGAGCGCGCGGCGGTAGAGGCCGCGTGGCGGAAGCACAACGACTACTACAACTTCGCCCACGACGCCGCGCGGGAGATGGCGGAGGCGCGCGAGGAGGCGGGGCTCGATCCGCTTCTGGCGTGTATCCCCGATCCCTACATCATGGTGGAGAGCCAGATCAACCCCGACGTGCCGCAGCCGGAGTTTCACGGGCGCGACGACGATCTCGACAGCCGGAAGGCGAAGGAGCGCGAGCTTGCCGTGCGCTACCTCATCGAGGAGAACAAGCTCGACGACATGAACACGTCGAACGAGCGGCGGCTGCGGAAGCTGGGCGACGCGTTCTGGAAGGCGTACTGGGACGAGACGATGCCCTGCGGCGACCGGCGCGGCAACATCCGCGTGAAGGACGTGGCGCCGCAGGACATCTACCCCGATCCCACGGCGGGGCCGGAGGGTTTGCAGGCGGGCGAGTATGTGTTCTACGTCTACACGATGCACAAGCTCAAATTCTGGCGGCTGTACCACGAGGAGATCCGACGGCAGGGGCACACGCTGGACGACATCGCGGCGGGCGCGGACTACCGCGAGAAGGACGACCTCCTCGAGCCCTACACCCAGAGCACGGCGTCGCGGGACGATCTGGTGCAGGTGATGGAGTTCTGGTATCGCCAGCCCTTCGACGGGGAGGGCGTGCGCGCCGGGGCGGTCGGGTGCAGCATCCAGGCGGGCGGCGTGGAGCTGCGGCACATCCCGGATTACTGGGTGAAGACCGGCAATCAGTGCGAGCTGTTCCCGTTCGTGCATTACTGGTGCATCCGCGACGAGACGCAGTTCTGGAACAAGAGCGAGCTGGAGCCGATTTTGGCGCTGGTGGACGCGGCGGATCGGGAGCTGGCGACGGGCCTTTTCAACGACGAGATGATGGCGAACGACATCGTGCTCATCGAGGACGGCGCGCTGGTGCCGGGCGAGGAGTTTACCAACGTGCCCGGCGCGGTGGTGCGCGTCAATCAGGGGCGCGGGGGCGGCGTGGCGCGGCTCGGCGGGCTGGGCGACGGCGTGAAGAGCCTCGGCATGATCGAGTGGCTGCTTTCGCAGATCCAGCGCGCGAATCGCAACTATGACAGCAATCAGGGGCGCGAGACCGCGCGCGTGACGACGGCAAGCGGGCTTTTGCAGCTGAGAAGCGACGCGCAGACGCAGACCAAGATCAAAAGCGCCGATCGCAACGCGGGCTTTCGCAGGCTCTATGAGCTGCTCGACGCGCTGGCGCTGGAGTTCTTCGACGACGACAGGCTTCTGTTCATCGGGGCCAAGCAGGAGGGCGGAGAGGGCGAGACCATCGTCTACAACAGCGCGAACTACGCGCGCGAGACGCCGGAGCTGACCGACCCGGTCACGGGCGAGGTGCTGCGGGAGCGGCAGGTCTATTTTCCGCGCGTGGACGTGACGGTGACCTGCGGCGACGGGCTCGGCAAGACGCCGGGCGCGACGGTGGAGCTGCTCGACAAGCTGGCGGCGATCCAGGTGACGGCGGACAACTGGCAGCTGCTCGCGGCGGAGCTGGAGTATCTGGACATCCCGCAGAAGCAGGAGATCGTCTCCGGCTGGAGGGAGAAGTTCGCGCAGGAGGCGGAGACGGGACCGGCGGACGGTTTCCCGCCCGCGGAGAGGATCGACGCATCGGGCGCCGGGCCGGCAGGCTTCGGCTTCCCGATGGGAAGATAAAACAAACTGAGAAAGGAGAACAAAATGGAACTGGAAAATTCGACGGAGCCGATGGAGGAGCTGGACGGAGCCGCTGCGGAGGCAATGCCGCCGCAGCCGGACGCGGACGGCGAAGGCGGAGAGGGCGGCGCACAGTCCGGAAACAACGCCGCCGGCGCGGGCGCGGAGGCGCGATCCTTCGCCGTGCGCGACGTGATGGATTTCATCGGGAAGTACCCGGAGTTCGACGACGAGGCGAAGCTTGGGGAGCTGGAGAACAATCCCGCCTTTCGCCGTTTCTGCGGGTCGCGCTTCGGGCGGGAGCCGCTCTCGGAGCTCTACGGCACGTATCTGGAGCTCGTCGGGAACGCGGGCAGGGCGGCGGTCGCAAAGGCGGCGGGCCGCAGCACCCGCTCTACCGGCGGCGGGACGGGCGGCGGCGCCGTGCTCGATCCCGCGCAGCGCGCGGCGCTGAACAAGTGGAACGAGGAACATCCGGAGATGGCCATGACGGCCAAAGAGTATTTGGGGAGGTAATTCTATGAAGTTTTTTCAGAAGCTCGACGGCTCTGTGCTTGTCAGCGCCAGAGAGTATGACATCGCGTCGGATACGGTGATTGCGGAGGGGCAGGTCGTCAAGCTGAGCTCCGGCTGTGTGACGCTCGCCGCCGCCGGAGAGACCGGCGCGATCCTCGGCATGGCGGCGGAGGGACACAGCGGGACCGCCGACGTGCTTGACCCGCGCGCCAACGGCACGAAAATCCTGGTCGCCGACGATCCCGACGCCGTCTGGCAGTGCGAGGCGCCGAGGATCACGCAGGCAAGCAGCGCCGCTTCCGCCACGTCGCTGATCGCGGCGTCGGACGATCTCGCCGTGTTTGCGGACGACGACTTCAACGGCGGCTATGTGCAGCTGGTTTCCAGGGCGGCGGACAGCACGAACACCGACCCGATCGGCAAGGTGCGCCGGATCACCGATTTCACGGCGGCGAGCCGGACGTTCGCGCTGGAGAGCGGCGGCACCCCGGCGGAGGGCGACGTCTACGCGGTTTATCCGCCCGTCGGCTTCGCCAAGGGCAACCTGGACAGCGCGCGCTCGAAGCTGGTGCTGACGGCGACGGCAAACCTGCCGCTGAAGGTCGCGGGGCGCGACGCCTCGCTCAAAAGGATCAACCTGATCGCAAAGAAGCATGTGTTCGCGGTGGATGCGTAATACGTAATACTACTTTCAAATTAAAAGATTTAATTTGAAAGGCGCGTGCTGCGCACGCTGGTTTTGCGCCAAAGGCGCAAAACACGTCTCATGCGAAATTTAACGCCGCTGCGCGGCTATAAAACGATTTTCAATCGTTTTAATAAATTTCAGTATAAGAATCGAAAGGAGAATCATTATGCCTGTGATTACCAACTGGAAGAGCGACAACTACAAGTTCGTCGGCAAGGCGTTCGACTACGCCTACGCGAACCGTCTCAACAAGCTGCTGAGCATCGTCGGCACGGTGAACAGCAACAGCATCGACTATGAGCTGACCGCCGGCGGCGGCTACGGCGAAATGCCCGCCTACGACGGCAGCAACCTCAACGAGGGCACCAAAAAGCGCGGCTTCAAGACCGTCATCACGCCGGAGGAGTTCTCGCTCAGCGAGAGCGTGGGCTTCAAGCAGGCGAAGGTGGACCGCAGCGGCGAGTGCGCCCGCGTCGGCAAGATGCTCGGCAACAGCGCCGCGATGACCGTCTATGCGCATATGCTGCGCATGTTCTCCGGCGCGTACGACCCGACGAAGCTCGGCGGTGACGGCAAGCCCTGGGCGGCGACGGACCATCCGGTCGCGTCGAAGGGCTCCAGCGGGCGCAAGTTCGTTGCCGACCCCGAGAGCGGCACCTTCAGCAACAAGATCACCAAGACGCTCACCGTGTCGAACATCACGGACGCGCAGGTCATGGCGGGCCGCATGGTCACGCCGGACGGTCTGCCCTTCCTCGCCGACATGAGCCTGCTGCTGGTGTCGCCCGAGCTGGAGGCGGAGGCCAAGAAGATCTGCGGCGACCACGGCAAGTTTCGCCCGACGCGCAACCCCGCGGACGACAGCAATGCCGCGAACCCGCTCGCCGACCTTCAGTACATGGTCATCGGCGGCGGCAACGACGGCTTCACCAAGAAGCAGTGGGCGATCTGCGATCCGGCGCTGATGAAGGAGATGGTCAAGCTGGTCTACATCACCCGCCCGACCGTTATGCAGGCGGCGCTGGACAACCCGCTCAAGGACCTCTACACCGGCTACGTCGACTTCGGCTGCGGCTGGGGCGACGCGAGGCCGATCATCTTCAGCGATCCTTCCTGACGCTGTGCGCGTAACAACAACGGCCCCGCGGCGGCGAACCGCCGCCGCGGGGCTTTGCCAATCAGTAAAGAAGGAGAGGAACTATGAGCAGTTTATCGGATTTTAAGCTCACGGACGCCGACATCGCGCAAAAGGGCGTCGTTGCCGCGCCGGACAAGCTGACCGGGACCGCGGCGCAGAACAAAGCGATCTTCGACCGGCTGATCCGCGAGGTGGTGAAGGAGAAGTACAACGACATGCTCACCGCGCTGGAGGCTGATATCTCGGACTACCTCGGCGAGACGGAGGAGGCGCGGCGGGCGGCGGAGGAGCAGCGGCAGAAAAACGAAAACGGCTACACCGACGGCCAGGAGGTTTTTCACAACGGACGCGTGCAGAACGAGACGGCGCGTCAGGCGGCGGAGGCGGCGAGGAATGTGTGGGAAAGCTACGACGCCGCCAAAGCCTACGTGCCGGGAAACAAGGTGGCGTACCGGGGCAGCTCCTACGTTTGCCTCGCCGCGTGCACGGGCGTCGCGCCGACGGATACGTCGCACTGGCTGTTGATCGCGCAGGCGGGCGGCGTGGTCTCGTTCAACGGACGCACGGGCGTGGTCGCGCCGCGGAACGGCGACTATAGAACGCCGTTTCGCCAGATCACGCTCGTCGCGGCAAACTGGTCCAACAACGCGCAGACCGTGACCGTCACGGGCGTCTCCGCGATGGAGACCGATCAGCTCATTCAGCCCGTTCCTGCGTCTGCGTCCCGCGCGGAGTATGAGAGCTGTCAGGTCAAGGCAACGGCGCAGGCGGCAAACAGCCTGACGTTTGCGTGCGGCGCCGTGCCGACAAACGATTTGACCGTTTATGTGTGCCTGACGGAATTGGAGGCGGCGACATGATTCTGAATCCTGTGGTATACGGTTCCGGAGGCGGCGATAAGCCCGTGCTGCTTGTCACGGTCACGGTGCGAGTTGCCGTTTCCGTAGTCGCCTCCAAAAGCGGCACAAACGTCAGCCTCATCTATGACAGCACTCTCGGCAAGTGGTGGGCATTCTTGCCTAGCACGGGGACGTGGACGGTGACGGCAACTTCAAGCAACAATACACAAGCCTCTTCGACTGTTTCCGTATCAAGCGTCGCAGTATTTGAAACTACCCTGCGACTGAGCAATTTGCCCGAAGGATTTGTTGAGCTGGAATACTTGCGGTCAATAGGTAAAGCGAGCGACAACACAGGAGTAACAATGATTGATACTGCTGCAAAAGTGCCGTCAAATGGAATTAGGGTTGTTGGAGAGGTATCGTGTGAGGATTATAGAGGAACTGGAACCTTAGGAATGGTTATCGCTGAACAAAACGGTGATGCATCAAACGGATTTTTTATAGGTATAAGCGGAGGAAACTTTATCATAAATGCGGGAACTCTTGCTTCAACGTGGCCGGTAATAATAAGCGTTAGCTATACTCTTGGTACAAAAATATCGATAGAAGCAAGTTCTATTATCGGAAACACGTTCCTTAAAATTGACGAAAATATTATAGGGACATCTTCCGATACATCTGTGCGTGGTAGCGGTGACTCCATCGCGATATTTGGTAATCACGTATGGCAGACGGGGAATAACAGATTTAACAACCAATGCCCATCTACCGTTTACGGTCCGCTTAGTTTCTTCACAACTACAGACGATACAGGGCTGATTTCGAAAATTTATCCCGCAAAGAGAGTCAGCGACAATGCACTCGGATTTTACGATGTCGTAGCGCAAAACTTTTATGTTCCCTCAGCCAATTCGGGATACCTTGTCGGCGGACCGGAAATCGCTGCGGCAGCATAAGGAGGTATCACAATGTATCAAATCACAAAAGCCGACGAATTAGCCGGTTACACTGACAATCCTGAATTCTGCTATCTCCTGCCGAGCGGTTCGCCGCAGGTGGTACGTCTCAAGGACAAAGATCAGGCCACGGGAATCATTTATCAGGGAGTCATCTACAATCTGCCCGGACACAACGATTTCAAGGGCGCAGAGACGGCGATGGCGATAGAGTGCGACGCGGGGGCGCTGCTGACGGAACAGGAGAGGCAGCTGGCCGAGGAACGCGCGGCGCGGGAAGCTGTGGAGAACGCCATGTGCGAAGCGGATATCGCGACGGAGGAATGGCGGGCGGAAATCGAAAACGCTCTTTGCGAGCTGGATGAGGGGGTGTAAGACATGGCCAGGATTTGGGCGAATCGCTTGGAGGCGGGCGCGTTCACCTGGGAGGACGTGCCGCAGAGCCGCAGGACGGCGGTCAAGGCCGTGCTGCGCGGAGACGTGCAGGCGGGCAAGATCACGGCGGAACGGTATGAGGCGATCGTCGGCGAACCTTACGAAAGCGAGGGCGGCAATGAGTGATACGGTCATGGTCGCGCTGATCGGCCTGGCGGGCTCGGCGGTCGGTTCACTGATCGGCATCATGGTCAACTCCAAAATGATGCAGTACCGGCTGGAGCAGCTGGAGAAGAAGGTGGACGGCTTCGCCGAAAAGCAGACTGTGCTGGAGCAGCGCGTCTATACGCTCGAAAAGCACAATGAAGTGCAGGACGAGCGCCAGCGCGTGGCGAATCACAGGATTGACGATTTGGAAAAGAAGGTGGGGGCGTGAAAGCCAAAAAGCCGAGCGTGTTCCGGCGCTTCCACGCGTGGCTGCACGCCGTGCCGCATTTGTTCGCAAAGCTGATTATTCTCTACTGCATTCTGTACGCCTCCGCCGCCTGCGCGTTTTGCGTCTGGCGGCAGGGGCAGGGGCTTGAAATGGCGGGCATCCTCGCCGTCGCGCTGGGCTTTTTCGGCGGCGAGCTGCTGCTTCTGTGCCTGAAAACGATTTTCAAAAAGGAGGACAAGGACGATGAAAATACTCCTCAGCAACCGTGCGTATGACGTTCTCAAGTGGGTCGTAATGATCGCGCTTCCGGCGGTCTCGGTGCTGCTTGCAACGCTGGGCGAAATCTGGGGCCTTCCGCATACGCGGGAGCTGGTGCTGACCGTCAACGCCGTGACCGTGTTTCTCGGCGCGCTCATCGGTGTCTCGACCGCGGCGTACAACAAGGAGGCGCACGATGCCGACGAGTGACGAAATCCTTGCCGTCGCGGCGCGGGAGATCGGCTATCATGAAAAGCCCGGCAAGCGCAACAAGTACGGCGAGTGGTACGGCATGGACGGCGCGGCGTGGTGCATGGAGTTCGTGCAGTGGGTCTACCATCAGGCGGGCGCGGACCTTCCGTACAAGACCGCGAGCTGCGGCGATCTTCTGTCGTGGTATCGCCGGAATCAGCCGGAGTGCGTCACCAAAACAAAGCCCGTGCGCGGGTGCATTGTGATCTTCGACTTTCCCGGCACGGACTACGCGACCGATCACACGGGGCTTTTTGTGAGCAAAACCGATCTTAAGATCACGACCATCGACGGCAACACGTCGAACGCGAGCGAGGGAAACGGCGGCTGGGTGCAGCGGCGCACGCGCTCGCTCGGTTACGCGAACCCAACGTACATCATCCCGCGCGAATTACAGAACAAGGAGGACGAAAACGTGAAACGGTACAACACGATGAAGGAGATCAGCGACGCCGCGCCCTGGGCGACGGAGACGGTGGCGAAGCTGATCGACAAAAAGATCATTCAGGGCGGCGGCGTCCGCGATGCGAACGGCCGTCCCGCGGACATGAACCTCAGCGAGGATATGCTGCGCCTGCTGGTGTGGAACGACCGCGCCGGGGCGTACGGGAGATAAGGAGGGTTCGGTTATGGCCTATAACAAATACGGCGCGTATATTCCGGACAGCGCGGTCAGCGCGTGGGGGAAAAACGGAGTCAGCAACGGATCCGGCGGCGTTGTCAGCGCGAAGGCGAACTCGGTGCAATCCGGCAGCTCGTCCCCCGGCAGCTCCGGCAGATCGGCGTCTTCGGTGGCGTCTTCGGTGCTGAAGGGTCTTGCCAAGGCAGCCATCGCCAGCACGAGCCCGGCAAATGCCGCTTCCGTGCTGGCGGGCGCGGTCTCGTCAGCCGTCGGCAATGCCAACAAGGCCCGGAGCGTCGGAGGTACCTCGAACACGAGCAGATCGTACGGCGGCGCCGTTTCCGGTACGAGCGCCGGCCTGACCGCGCCGCGGAGCAGCTCGAGCGCGGGCGGATCGTCCGGCGGCTACAACTACAACGGCAACACGACCCTGCAGACCAACGACCGCGTGAGCGGCGTCACGCGTTCGGAGAACGGCACGCCTTACGCGCAGACGGGCGCGAGCCTCGCCGGGATCGGTATGCATGACTGGGTGAACGACAGGACCGACTATACGACGCTGGCGCTGAACGCGAAAAGTATTGCCGAGCTGCAAACGCGGCTCGCCGAGCGCGCCATGAAGGCGGAGGCGCAGGGCCTCGACATCAGCGGCAAAACGCCCGGCTATATGAGCAACGAGCAGATCGCGCGGCAGTGGCGGCAGCAGACGGGGCAATATCTCCCGGAGAGCTTCCGCGGCGATAACGGCCAATCCTACAAGGGCTATTACGGGCAGGACGAAACCGGAAGGTGGGGCTACTACGCCGACCCGGAGCGCACGGTCAAGCTGGAGCACGGCAACTGGAACACGCCCGCGCGCACGCGGAGCGCGGCGACAACGACAAGCGGGCGCGGCAGCGCGTCCGGCGGTTATAACAGCGGCAGCAGCGGCGGTTCCGGTTACGGTACGGGCGGCGGCTACGGCTCTTCCGGCTACGGCGGAAGCTACAGCGGGAGCTACGGCGGTTCCGGCGGCTATGGCTACGGTTCCTCCGGCTACGGCGGGAACGACCTCGCCGCGCAGCTTCTTCAGCTCTACAACGGGCAAAGCAGCACGTACGCGCAGGCGCTCGCGGAGCAGCGGGCGGCGCAGGAGGCGGCGGTCAAACGCGCGGTAAACGAGCTGGAGGGGCAGAAGACCGGCATCAATCAGCAGTACTCCGACCTCTACCGGCAGGCGTACATCAATCGCATGAACGCGCAGAAGGACCTGGAGGAGCGCCTCGCCGCGCAGGGGTTGACCGGCGGGGCGTCGGAGAGCACGATCCTCGGGCTGAGCACCGCCTACGCGGACGCGCTGCGGCAGGCGCGAGAGCAGCAGATCAGCGAGCTTGGCGGGCTGGACCGCGCGATTGCGGACACGCGCTACAGCGGCGACGTTTCGATCGCGCAGGCGGCGGCGAATTCGCTGCGCAGTCAGACCGACCGCTACGCGTCGGTGCTGCAAAATCTGCTGAGCTACTACGACAACCTCGCGGCGCGGCAGCAGGCGTACGACCGCGAGGACGAGCGGCTCGCGTGGAACCGGCAGTATCAGCTCGGCCGCGACGCGATCGAGGACGCGCGGTACCAGGCGCAGCTGGACGCCGACAGCGCGAACGCGTCCCGGGCGTGGGCGCGGCAGGTCGCGCAGGCGCTGCTGAACCAGGGCACGATGCCGGACGACGACACGCTCGCGGCGGCGGGCCTGACGCGCGCGCAGGCGGTGGCGCTGCTGCCGCAGGAGACGGGCTACGCGCCGACGTTCTCACAGGCGCAGGTGCTCGCGGAGGCGGACTACGCCCGCAAGCACGGCGAGAGACTGACGGGCACTCTGCTGCGCGACTACAACTACTACGTCTACGGCGACCCGAATTACGGCGGAAGCGCCGGCACGGCGGCCTACGCGCCGTCCTCCGGCGGCACGTCGTCCGGCAGGCGCTCGTCGGGCGGTTCGTCGGTGGTGCGGAGCGCGGACCAGCTCGGCGCGGCGGAGGATGCGGGCTATAACGAGGTGCTCGCGGACGTACAGGCGCTGCGCAGGAACGGCGAGACCTCCGCGGCGATCAACAACGTCATTTCGACGGCGCTCATGCAGGGGCTTATTACATCGCGGCAGGCAAGCGAGTTGCGCGGCGCTTACGTCGGCTCCGGCAGATAGGAGGCGCGCAAATGTCACAAAACAGCTCTGACATTTTCGCAAAATACGGGTTGACAGGCACAGGCGGCACGGCGGGCCCCGGCAGCGCCGTCCGCCGCGCCCGATTTTCAAGCCGCGCAAAGCAGCACGAATATTTTCACCAAATACGGATTGACCGAGAACGGACGAAAGCAAACGACGCCCCTCACAGCGGAGCGCGCGGACGAGCTGGACAAGCGGAACGTCGAAAGCGCGTCGCGGCAGGCGGCGAAGCGAAGCGCGCTCGACCATGAGATCGAATGGCAGGCGCGGGCGTTCGGCACGGGCGAAGCAAACACGTTTCTATCAACGGGCGGCGCGGCGCACAGCGGCAGCGGACGGTCGCTTGGACCCGCTGCGGGGCGCAGCGTCGGAGGACATTCCGGCAGCGAAGCGCCGAAAAGCGTCGCGGACCAAATCGCCCTGCGCGAGCAGAGCCGCGGCGGCATGACAGGCGGCGGCACGCTGGGAAACATGGGGAAATCCCTGCTTTCCGATTTCGGCTCAAGGTTTTTCGACCTCACCGGCACGCTGCAAGCCTTTGACAACAAGCACGGCGGCACACAGCGCACGACGCGCGCCGTCGACGAGGGCAGGTTTTACTCGCCGCCCGCGCAGCGGCAGGCGATCTC
>CAMVAV010000057.1 GCA_947165595.1 uncultured Clostridia bacterium
GCCGGCGCTGCCGGTCAGCCGTATCCCCCGATGCAGAATGGCTCGTTCGCCGGCGGCCCCGGCCAGCAGCCCCCGCAGAACCCGGACGGCTCCTTCGCCGGCGGCTTCGGCCCGCCGTTCGGCACTGTGCCGGACAGGGAGGGGACCGTCTCCGCGCCGCAGGGCAATCCGGCGCGCGAGCGGAAACAGGGCGGCGGGCTCGCCGCGCTGCCCAAAAATGTGAAGATCGCCGCCGGCGCGGTCGCCGCGGTGCTGGTGATCGTCGTTGGCATCCTCGCCGTGCGCGGCATCAAAAACGCGAAAACGGACGACGACGGCGCCGGCAAGCCCCCCACGGAGGTCACCGGCGGCGGGACGGCGCAGCAGCCGTCGCAGCCCTCGACTCCGGGCAATCCGGTCACGCCGCCGCAGCCGGGGATCGAGCCGCCGCAGCCCGCGCGGCCGGAGCTGGTCTGGTCGGAGTGGGCGGACGTGCTGCCGGAGGGGATCGCCGGGGCGGACAGCGCCATCGAGGCGAAGCTGCAATACCGCACCGCGCCGCTCATCCGCACGGTAAACGAGGAGCGCAGAGAGGCGGACGGTTTCCATCTGGAGCGTCAGGAATACGGCGACTTCGGCGGATGGAGCTCGTGGCAGAACAGCTACGTCGCCTCCTCCGAAACGCGCGAGGTGCGCACGCAGGGCGGCGGCTCGACCTGGTCCGGCTGGTCCGACTGGAGCCAGACCCCCGTTTCCTCCAACAGCAGCCGCCAGGTCGAAACCCGCACGAGGGACATCGGGCTCTCCATCGTCACGGAGTACCGCTACCGCACGCTCACCGGCAGCAGCACGCGCTACAGCTACCGCGACCGCTCCATTATCCGCTGGTACTACAACTCGAACGAGTGGTCCGAGTTCGGCGACGAGGCGATCCCCTGCGGCGACGACCATACCGTCAACTATCGCATGGTCTACCGCTACGCCTCCTCGGAGGACGGGCGCTTCGGCGAGGCGTCGATGGAAAACTTCCCTGTTTTTGACGCGGACTACCGCGGCCGCTTTGCCGACGTGGACGACGAGACCGCGTGGTACGGCGCGGGCAAGAGCGACATCCTGCGCACGGTGTGCGAGCTGGGGCTCCTGCTGCCGGACACGCGCATGAGCTTCCACCCCGACGACGGCGTGACCGCCGGACAGGCGATCCGCGCGGCGGTCATCGTCAACCGCGTCTACAACGGCTGCGCCGGGCTGCTCTGCGCGAACAACGGCAACTATCAGCCCTATGCCGACTACGCCGTCGCGAACGGAATCGTCCAGCGCGGCGAGTTCCCCGATCTCACGCAGCAGCTCACGCGTCAGGAGCTGGCGTACATCCTCTCCCGCGCGCTGCCCGAGGCGGAGCTTGTCCAGACCACTGAGATCGGCATCATTACCGACGTCGACACCGGCGCGTATTTCGACGGCGTGCTGAAGCTTGCCCGGGCGGGCGTCGTCAGCATCGGCGCGGACGGCGCGTTCCGTCCCAACGACCCCGCGTCCCGCGTGCAGGCGGCGAGCATGCTCGACCGGCTCGTCTATCCGCAGCACCGCGCGAACGCGCGCTGAGGGCGCGGCGAGGCATCCATTTTGAACACAGGAGGTGATCTCCCTGGAAAATCTGCAGCACATCGCGCTGCTCATCGACGCGGACAACACGCAGCTGTCCAAGCTGGAGGAGGTCATACAGGAGATCTCCAAGCACGGGCGCATCGTCGTCAAGCGCGCCTACGGCAACTGGGGCAAGGATAACCTCAAGGGCTGGCAGAGCGAGCTCAAGCGTCTCGCCATCAAGGCGGAGCAGCAGTTCGACTATGTCGCGGGCAAGAACGCCACCGACATCGCGCTGGTCATCGACGCGATGACGCTCATGCACCGCAGCCTTTACGACGGCTTCGTGATCGTGTCCAGCGACAGCGACTTCACGCCGCTGGCGATCAATCTGCACGAGTCCGGCATTTACGTCATGGGCGTCGGCGTGCAGCAGACGCCGGAGTCCTTCAAGAACAGCTGCGACGAGTTCATCCTGCTGGAAAACATCGACCAGAAGACGCCCGCCGCCGCGGCGGAGCCGGCGGAAAAGCCCAAAAGCGGCAGGAAATCGAAAAGCTCCCGCAAAAAGGCGAAGAAGGAGGAGCCGATCGACGAGATCCACCGCCTGCTGCGCCTGGCGTGGGACACCTATCAGGACGACGACGGCTTTGCCTACGTCAGCAACGCGGGCTTCTATCTCAAGCGCGTCAAGCCCGATTTCGACGTGCGCACCTTCGGCTTCGTCAAGCTCACCACGCTGATCGAGGCGTTCCCGGACCGCTACGAGACCAGAGTCTCCGACAGCGGCTCGTCCATCAAGGTCTACCGCTGCAAGTAAAGGAGGTCGCCCGCATGGCGGAAAATACAGACCCGAGGCTTCAGAATCAGATCATCTACTCCGTCTACGTCCGCGCGCACACCCCGGAGGGGACCTTCCGCGCCATCGAGCCCGATCTCGACCGCATTCGCGCGCTCGGCACGGATATCATCTGGTTCATGCCCATCCATCCCATCGGCGTGAAGGGGAAAAAGGGGAGCCTCGGCTGTCCCTACGCCAACCGCGACTACCGCGCCGTCAATCCCGCGTACGGAACGATGGACGATTTCCGCCGCCTCTGCGACGCGATCCACGCGCGCGGGATGAAGGTCATGATCGACGTAGTTTACAACCACACCTCTCCCGACTCCGTGCTGTGGGAGACGCATCCGGAGTTCTTCTATAAGCGGCCCGACGGCTCCCCCGGCAACAAGGTCGGCGACTGGACCGACGTGATCGACCTCGATTACAACGTTCCCGCGCTGTGGGACTATCAGATCGAATCCCTTTGCTTTTGGGCGGAGCTGGTGGACGGCTTTCGCTGCGACGTCGCCTCCTTCGTACCGGTTGAATTCTGGAAAAAGGCGCGCGCCGCGGTCGAGAAGGTTCGTCCCGGCTGCATCTGGCTCGCCGAGAGCGTTCACCGCGAGTTCGGCACGCTGTGCCGCAGCGAGGGGATGTATTCCGCGCGCGACACCGAGCTCTTCGAGGCGTTCGACATGGAGTACGACTACGACGTGCGCACCGCCTTTTGGGAGGTGCTGCGGGATGAGAAGCCGCTCTCGCACTGGACCGACCTGCTGGAGTTTCAGGAGGCGGTTTACCCGCCGAACTACAACAAGCTCCGCTTCCTCGAAAACCACGACCAGCCGCGCATCGCCCTCTACGCCGAAGGGGACGCGCTCGCAAACTACACCGCCATGCTCTGCTTCCTCAAGGGCGCGACGCTGCTCTACGCCGGGCAGGAGTGGGCGGACATGGAGCAGCCGAGCCTCTTTGAAAAGGAGACCGTCGAACGCGCGACGGGGCGCGACCTGACGCCGCTGCTGCAAACGCTCGCCCGGATCAAGCATGAACGCCTCGATCCGGACGACGCCTTCTTCGCCCGCGCGCTTGACGACGAGAAGATCGCCGTCATGACGCGCGTGAACGCGGGCGCAAAAAAATTCGGCGTGTTTAGCCTCAAGGCAAAGAGCGCCGACGTCTATATCGACGCGCCGGCCGGCAGCTATGAAAACCTCATCGACGGCTCGCCCGTCACGGTGCTTCCGAGCGACGCCCCCGGCTTTGGCACGGGCGTGCTGCGCTGCGAGGGAAAACCCATCATATTCTGTATTAAGCAATGAATTGACCACAATATTTTGTATCACCGAACCTCGCCGCATCAAAAGACGCGGCGGGGTTTTTCCTTTTTCTGCTCATTCCCCGACGGCCTTCGCGCGCTTTCGCGGTCCGGACAAGCTACAATATCTGGTGTCATGACAAAAATATTACATCAATATATTGTTTACCAAGGAGGGACCGAACATGGACCTGACGCGAAAAAACACCTTTCTCTCCCGCCGGGTGCTCTACCTGCCCGTCGACAAGATCCACCCCAACCCCTCGCAGCCGCGGCGCTACTTCGACGACGCCTCGCTCGCGGAGCTGAGCCGGAGCATTCTGCGATACGGGATCATCCAACCCCTGACCGTCCGGCACGGCGCGCAGGGCTACGAGCTCATCGCCGGCGAGCGGCGGCTGCGCGCGGCGAAGCTGGCGGGCCTGCGCGAGGTGCCCTGTCTGCTGGCGCGCGCGGACGAGGAGGATTCGCCGCTTCTCGCGCTGATCGAGAATCTCCAGCGCCGCGACCTGCACTGGTTCGAGGAGGCGGTCGCCATCGCGAAGCTGATCTCCGGCTACGGGCTCTCGCAGGAGCAGGCGGCGGAAAAGCTCGGCAAATCGCAGTCCGCCGTCGCGAACAAGCTGCGGCTGCTGCGCCTTTCGCCGGACTGCGTGGCGCTGCTGCGCGAGCACGACCTCAGCGAGCGGCACGCCCGCGCGCTGCTGCGCCTGACGGACGACGAGGCGCGGCTCGCCGCGGCGCGCGAGATCATCGAACGGGGCTACAACGTCGCGCAGACGGAGGCGTACGTCGAGGCGCTGCTGCACGAGGCCGCCGTCACGCCGCCGCGCCGCCAGCCGACCTACGTCATCAAGGACGTGCGCATCTTCCTCAACAGCATCCGCCGCCAGCTCGGGGTCATGCAGCGCGCGGGCGTGGACGCGGCGGTCGAGCGCGAGGACACCGAGGACGAGATCCGCATGACCATCCGCATCCCCCGCCGCAGCGCGGAGCAAGCGCGTTCCTGTTGAGCGCGAGGTATAAAAAAATAATGAAAATTGATGGGATTTTTGTCCCAAAAAGTAATGACATTCCCCAAATTATATGGTATGATATACGGTGATTATCCGCAGGGTTTTCCCTGTCAAATCTTTGGGGAGATATCAGGCTATGCCCGGAAAGCGAGAATTGGTAAAACCGAAAAAGCCGATGCTCTGGCTGATCCCGACCGTCGCCGCGGCGGTGCTCGTGGGCGGCTACGCGGGGCTTTGCATCGCCTCAACGACCGGCGACACCATCAATCCGCACACGATCGTCGGCGGACAGGACGTCGGCGGCATGACGCGCACGGAGGCGGTGCAGGCGCTCTCGCCGACGCTGGACCGGCTGCGCACCGAGAGCGGCGTGCACGTCACGCTGGATCACGGCGAGGAGATCGCCTACCTCTCCTACGCGGAGCTCGGCGTCACGTTCGACGCGGACGCGCTGGCGGAGGAGGCGTACGAGAGCAGCCACAGCGGCAGCGCGCTGGCGGACGGCTGGGGGCTGCTGAGCGCGGCGCTGGGCCGCCATACCGCGGTCACGCCGCGGCTGGACGGCAACTGGTCGGCTCCGGCGTCGGAAAAGCTCGCCGAGGTCACGCAGCTCGACAAGGAGGATTTCTCCTACGAGGTCGCGGACACGACGCTCACGCTCATCAAGCAGCGCGACGGACGCAACGTGGACCGTCCCGCGCTCAAGGCGCGGCTGAACGACGCGGAGGCGGACGAGTCCGGCTCGCGCACGGTGGACCTGCCCTATGAGGCGATCCCCGGCGCGCCCGGCGACCTGCAGGCGCTGGACAACGCGCTCGGCGGCGAGATGGCGAACGCGCGCTACGACGCGGAGACCAACACGATCCTGCCGGAGCGCATGGCGCTGCACTTCGACGTGGCGCAGGCGCAGAAGCTGCTTGACGACGCCGCCCCCGGGGAGCGCGTCACGGTCGCCGCGCGGGCGGAACAGCCCACCGTCACGGCGGAGGAGCTGAAGAAGGTCCTGTTCCGCGACGTGCTGGGCACCTACACCACCAACGTCGGCGGCGCGTCGGGCCGCAAGGCGAACGTCAGGCTGACCGCGGAGCGCGTCAACGGGACGGTGCTCAACAGCGGCGAGGAGTTCAACTACTACGCGCTGTGCGGTCCGTTCTCCAAGTCCAACGGCTACCAGTCCGCCCCCGGCTACGAAAACGGCAAGACCGTGGAGATGGACGGCGGCGGCGCCTGCCAGTGCAGCTCCACGACCTACGCGGCGGCGCTGCACGCGAACCTGGAGATCGTCGCGCGCACGGCGCACGGCTTCGCCTCGAGCTACATCGGGCTGGGCCTGGACGCGACGGTGTCCGGCGGCGGACCGGAGTTCATCTTCCGCAACAACACGCCCTATCCCATCAAGGTCGAGGCGATCTACAGCTCGAGCAACAAGCTGACCGTCAGCATTATCGGCACCAAGACCGACGACACCCACGTTAAAATGCGCTCCGTCGTGCTCTCCACCACGCCCTACGAGGAGGAGATCATCGAAAAGCCGGAGCTCCAGCCCGGCGAGCGCATTGTCGATCAGACGCCGTACACCGGCTACGTCGTGGACACCTACCGCGATATCTACGACGGCAACGGCAACCTGATCTCCTCGACCTACGAGGCGCGCAGCAAGTACAACAAGCGCAACCGCATCATCTTCGTCGCCCCCGGCGAGGCCGATCCCAACGCGCCGGTCGATCCGAACGCGCCGACCGATCCCAACACGCCGGCGACGCAGCCGACCGATCCGGGCACGACGACGCCCACCGATCCCGGCACGACCACCCCAACCCAGCCCGTCGATCCCGGCACGACGCCAACGCCTGAGCCGACCCCGACCCCGACGCCGGAGCCCACGCCGGAGATCCCCGGAGGCATCAACCCGACGCCCATCGACGAGCAGATCGGCAACCTCACCCCCGTCGGCCCCGAGGAGGGCGTATAACGCAAATACGACAAAACCGCCGAAAGCGCACTGCTTTCGGCGGTTTTTTATTAAAAAAGGACGGCGAAAGCCGTCCTTTTTTGGAGCAGGGTACGGGAGTCGAACCCGCCTTAACGGCTTGGGAATTTTTCGTAGTATTTTTCGCTCGCCATCGAAAAATACTGTTAATTCCTTTATTTATGCCGCTTTCGCAAATTGTCCGTATCATTGAATTTGAAAGCAATTCAAACGATTTCAAAGCATTTCAAAAAGAATAGAGTAACAATAGAGTAACAATTCATTGACTTTTTTGTCTTATCGTTGTATGGTGTTGGCAAGAAAGGAAGTGTGCGGCATGGCGAGCAACAGCAGAAGGAAAAAGGGAACAGGCACAGTTATCTATGATGATACGAATCCGAACCGCAAGAGCAAATGGCGGGCGCATATCAGGCTCAACGGCAAACCTATCACTCGCTTTTTCCCCACTGAGCGGGAAGCAAAGGCGTTTTTGCGGGACATTGTAGCCAATGACGGCAAGGCAAAGGAGATTATAAAAAACGGCGTCAACTATGGCGCATACGCCGACATTTTCCTTGAAGAAAAGAAAAAGCAGAGCTTAAAGCCGAAATCCTATGATACCCTTGCTTTCAACGTTGAGCGCACGTTGCCGTTTTTGGGCGCTATGAAGCTAAACGACATTGACAGCGCAACGGTGCAAAACATGATCGACGCCCTCGCTGCGGACGGATATTCACAAAGCATCCTCGAAAAGTCAAAAATTGTCGTCGGCAGCATCTTAAAAAAGGCGGCGGCAAACCATCTGATCGACGCCGTTCCTGTCTTTGATGTTACCATCCCGCGCGCGAAGAAGCAAGACCAAGACCGTCATGCAAAGGATAACTGGCTGCGCGCCACGGAGCTTGCCGCCTACGAGGCGGAATGTGTCCGCACCTACATACCGCAGAAATACACCAAGTACGCGGGACAAACGCTGATGGTACACCCCTCCGCTTATCGGCTGCTGTTCCTCGTTCACACGGGCTTGCGGGTAGGCGAGGCATTGGCGCTGACATGGGAGGACTACGACGATTACAGTAAAACGCTGATGATCGACAAGAACATGGTTTATGCAAGCACAGGGAAGCTCTTTCAAGACAGTGCGAAAACCGAGGCGGGAGAGCGGTTGATCGTTCTGAACAAGCAAGCCGTCGAGGATTTGTCAAAGCTCCGTGAGATTTTCGACGCGCAGACTGTTTTGATCGAGCGGAGGAAAGCCGAGGAGCTGCGCGAGGCGGAGCGTCAATACAGCGCCGTCGCGCTGAAAGCAGAGAAGCAGCGCATCAAGGAAAAGTATGCCGAGATTCTACGCGAGCATAAATATATCTGCGGCGCTACCTCGTTTCCGTATGCGAGCAGCGACCACAGCAGCACTAGCCAGACTCATCACAAGATTTGCAAGGCAATCGGCTTGAAGCATCACGTTACCGTTCACGGTCTCCGGCATACCTATGTTACGCATTACTATCTGCATCACAAGAACGACGCTGATTTTGACCTTGCCACTTTTTCCAAGAGCATCGGACATTCGAGCATCCGCACGACGATGGAGATATACGCGCATCTGGATATGGTCGAGAATCGGCACATCAAGCGCGACTTTGCAGACCTGAAAGATTTTTGAAATACCATATACTATATTACAACAAACAAAAACAGCCCTTCCTTTCGGAAGAGCTGTTTTTGTTATGAGTAACTTGCTGCTTAGTTACTCTACGCCTTCGGTGACGGCGGTCCAGGTAGTGGTACCGTTGGTGATAATGATATCATGATTTTTCTTCATTCCACCCTTAAAAGTGGAAGGCGCGCCTTTGTCGTGCAGAATGTCAGAGACCCAGACCCCTCCTTCGAGATCATAAAGAGACCCGTCCTTAATATATACTGTCTCCTGAAGCGGGTGCCCCTCAGGATGCCTAGCATCACCTATCCTGAACTTCTGGGGGTCACTAATGGTGATTTTACTTCCGTCAGTCGGGGTGTACTTAAAGATGCAATCCCCGATGTACTCTACCTTGAGATTGCCCTCGACGGTCTTCAGGGTGAAATGGTCGTTATCCTTCAGTGAATCGAGGTTCTCGACAAATATGCCATTAGGCGCAAAGAGATTGAGGAACATATGGACGTGTTTCCATGCACAATCGCAGAAAGAGAAATAACCCTTTTGGACAGACTCCATAAGCTCGATCCACGGCTTCCCAACGTCTTTACCGGTTTGAAATTGATAGTCGACAAGTTCGTCGTAATTACTGCTCCACAACGAACCATCCTTATCACCGAAATCAGCGATCCTTACCTCACCGTCAAGGAACATAAGATTCGCATGAGAACGATCCACCATAGGAACGCATATCGACGTGATGCCTTCGAGGTGCATTAGGATATTGAAGGCCGCGGCACGACCCACGGAATTGCACTTCTTCTCTACAAGGCAGGCATACGCTGTGGCACCGATTTCTTCGGCTTCCTTCACATATTCAATGTCAGGAACGTACTTTTCCCGCATGTATTTGAAGTACGTATTCGCGATTTCCTGCTGCGTCATACCATCATGAATTGCGCCGCTCGAATGAAGCTCCGACTGAATTTTACGCGCCGCCTTGATTGCCTCGTTGTTCTGATCCCAGACACTCTTCAAGGAACTTTTTTCCAGGAAGAAACGATAGGAATCCTCGTACCGAGCGAGGCCGAGCCCATTCCATCTAAAAGCAAGCCCACCAAACAATTCGGGGAAAACTGCTCTGAGCTCCCAAGCATTTATTCCGAAAAGGAAACCGGTCTCGCGCATATCGCCGGGAATCCAATCGTCATAATGGCCGATCGCCATGTTATAGACGAAGTTCATGATATACGCTTCCGGATTATCAGGATTCTCGACAAGCCTCATGTCGGCGGGCAGGCCGTAGATTCGGAGCATGGTCGCTCTGTAGGTCGCGAGGCTTACGATCGCAGCGTCGCCGCGGGTAAACTTGGTGTTGTTTCCCGAATTATACTGCTTGTTCGTGATACCGAGCTTATCAGAGAGTTCCCATGCCTTATCCCACTGGAAGTCCTTACCGCTCGTGTAACCCATGGAGCGCAGGCAGAAGGTGAGGTATTGCGCAGCGGTCATCGTGTAGCCCGTTCCGCCGCCATACTGATTGTTTCCGATGCCGTTGGTCAGCTCGTTGGTATAGGCATAGTTGACATACGGCTTAGCCCACTCGGAGACATCGGTGAAGGGTGCCTTCCACGTACCCTTCTTTGCCTCGTCTTCCATACCGAGCAGACGTACAAGCATCGTAACGCCCTCTTCACGAGACATAGCACGATTGAGGTCGTAATTGATGCTGCCGTCAGCATTATTGCCTACGCCCTGGAAAAGGCCCAGACGGTGAAGCTCCTCTGCGGCCGCAAGCGCCTCGTTGTTCGTCGCCGCATGAGCGGGCGACGCGGCTGCGGTTGCCAAAGCGGCGACCATCGCGAGGGACAATACCATCGCAAGAAAACGCTTTCTCATAGTTTTTCCTCCCTGCAAATAAAAAAGTGTGCAGCTCCAAGCGAAGCCGCACACCGAAAAACGCACAGCTCCGTTTGTTGCCACACAAACTTTTGGAAATCCATGAAGGATGCCAAAATGGAGAGTGCATTTTTGCCAGAGGCAAAAACACATCCCTCACAGATTTCCCTAAATTAAGTTTGTGTGGCAGAGAAATCATACCATAGCTGTCACCAGAAAACAACACCCTTCACGCAATCTTTTCCTTTCTTCTTTGCCCTTTTGCCGCGCTATCGTGCAAGTACCCGCTTCGGCACGGGTGCCATCCGTCAGCACCGACTGTTTGCTGTGCGGTGGCGGCGTAAGCGCACATGAAGAAGTCAATGCCATCCCATACGCCTGTTCAGAACGGCAATTATAAATTTCTGCGGAAGTCGTTAGAAGCACAAAGGCAGCTCTTGACCGCTTTGCTGAAAACTGAATGTGCACTTTCAAAAAGCCTCGGTGAAAGAACACCGAGGCTTTTTTGTTATGGGCATACCATAGTTTCCATACAATCGCCGCACAAGATGTTGACCGCCTTGGTCGCTCTCACCGACTGCCCGCAGCAAGGGCAAATATATTTGCGTGTGCTGCTCGGCTTGGGTGTGGCCGGCGGCGTGATGCCTCCCGCTGTGCCTCTGCCGCCGATGCCCCGCGCCGTATAGCCGTCCTCGCGGTTCATGCGGATTTCGCTCCATCCCTGCCGCAAGATGTATTCGATCAGCGCGTCTGTCGGCTCGGTGATGCTCCAACCGATGCGGGAATCATAGCTGATTTGAAGATCGCGCTGCTCGGCGGCGTCCCGAAAGCGTTTGTTGTGGTACGTCCCGCCTCGGCTGCAATCTTGGATTCCGTGCTGCAGGTTGTAAAGATGTACCATTTCATGCAGCACCGTCGCCACTACGTTTTCAATGGGGCGGTCAAGCGTTCCCGCTCCGATGTTCAACTCGTGGCGCTGTTCGCCGTCTGCTCTGCTCCACGCTTTGGCAACCGTAACGTGTCCGTATGCGCGGGGTGTCGATTGGATGGTAATGATAGCTTCTTCAAGTTCGCCGTCGAAATAGTCTTGGTTCAAGGCGCGGAAAATCTTTTCGAGGTAGCCCGCCGTCCGACTGGTCTTGATGGTCTCTTTCATGTTGACGCCCTCCCATAGTGTAGATTTGCGAAGCGTGCGCGTCGCTCGCTTCGCTTTCTTCACTACGGGCGGCTGCGGAGGATGGTGTCAAAGCAACCGTGGAATAAAAAGCGCAGCGTTTATGCCGCGAAAGTGCCTTGACACCGTTCGCCGCTGCTGCTACTTGCCGTTCTTTCCCCGCCGTCGGTTTCCTGTTCTTTGTAGACGGTACAGAGTATTTTCGGCCTGATTTTTCTTCATAATTTCAACTTTATTTCGAACCTTCTGATATTTTTCGCGCCTAGTGCATATTACGAGAGTGTAGAACAAAATCCGACACTGTTCGCAGCAAAGCATTATCGCTTTTTAGCGAAAGCAGACGGCGAGGATTCTGTTCCAATCTAAAGAAAGGAGGAAGCGCATTATGCCAACACTCATCGGCTATAAGCGAAGCGATTTTAATAGCAAAGATGGTACTGCCATCACGGGTTACTCGCTTTACATTGCCTCTCCCGCATACGGGAAAGACGCGGATGGTCAGATCGTCGAAAGACAGTACATGTCTGATAATCGCCTCAATGCGTGCGGGTACAAGCCGCAGGTCGGGGACAATGTGGAAATCACTTTCAACCGCTTCGGCAAAGTTGCGGGTATTCATAGAATTCCCACTTAATCACCAATAAAGCGGCAAACGCAGAGTGTAAAGGTGTATAAGCACCTAAAAGCCGCTAAAACAAAGAAAATCCCCATCACCTGTCGGTAGGGGCTGCGTCCTACCGACAGGTGTAAAGGGTGTAAATAGAAAGGAATGTATATCATGCCTAAGCAATTAGAAGCAATCCTGTACGTTGAGGACGGCATGACCGCTACGGAAATTAAGAAAATCTGCGAGCAGTACTCGTCCATCAAAGAATTTGCCTTTATCCTACATGACAAGGACACAAACGAGGACGGCACACCCAAAAAGTCGCACTTCCATTTATATTGTCGGTTCGGCAATACAAATGTGTCTATTCAAGAATTTGCAACGTGGTTTGGCATTAAACCGAACAGCGTTTCAACAATCAAGGCGAGGCGTAACTCCCAGTTCCATGTGCTGACATATTACTTGCACCGTGGCTTCCCTGAAAAGCACCAATATGATGTGGCTGATATTCTCGGCAATATGGATGTTCCCGCAATTCTGGCAAACGGCATTTTAGAGACACGTCGAGGGGAAATCATTAGGGATTGTGCGGCAGGCATTATCACGCCTGAAAACTACAATCAGCATGTAAGCCCAGAAGAATATACCCGCCATGCCAAGGACATGGAAAAGGCGTGGGAGTATGCTGAGCACACGAAAAGACAGTCAGCACAACATCGCCGTGATTTGAAGACAATCTATGTCTTCGGAAAATCTGGCGCGGGGAAGACCGCTCTCTCAAAGATGGCTGCAGAGAAAACCGGTATGTCAGTCTACTTAAGTTCGCAAGGGAAGCATCCATTTGATGAGTATGAGGGACAAGATTGCGTAATCCTTGATGATCTACGCCCCGACGCCCCATTTTCGTTAGCCGAGCTAATTCGACTCATCGACCCACACCACGATTCAAACGTTGCAGCCCGATACAAGAATAAACACCTTGACTGCACGTTAATGTTTATCACCTCTATCTTGCCGCCCGATGTGTTTTTGCAAGGCTCTGCAAACAAAGAGCATGAAGACCCATATCAGCTGTATCGTCGGTTGTATGAGGTCTGGGAAGTCGATGGACAGTACATTAGGATTTATGGCACCGATGGCTGCAAACTGCAGTTGAAATCAACGGAAAAAAAACCACTTCCCGCATATCTCGCCAAAATCAAAAACGAGGGCGGAGGCGGCATTGACCTTGACACCCGCAAAATCTTTGGCGAGCTGAACAGCGAGTTTGACCCCGATTATGGCTGCGAACAGATAGACTTGTTCGCCGAAAGCGAACCCACGATTATGAAAGGAGCCTAACCATGAAGATTAAGGCTATTTTTAACCACAAGCATATCCCCGATGATACGCATATTTGCTGTATCGTCCTCACTACGCTTCTTGCTTCTGGGCTTGCAGCGTATGTTTTCGCCGCACTGTCGCAAGGAACGATGTTCTCTGCGTCGTTCCAATTCATCGGCATTTTTGCTTTTGCCTTTGCGGGAGCATCTGTCCTGTTCCCCTACTACAAGCTGCTGTTCCGTCAGCAGTGCAAGTCAATAGGTCTAGTAAACAAAAGCGGCATGACACCGCGCTTATATCGCGAGAGGATAAGCAAGGACAATCCGCGCATTATTGTTCTTACAGTCAGGGCGAACAGCGTTTCCCTCGGAGATTTCGAGGGAAAACGCGCAGCAGTGGAAGCGGCGCTAAATTGTACCATCGTCAACATGGAATACGGAAAAGACCATCGCGAAGTGATTATTTCCGCCATACACGGAAGCGCAAAACTGCCCGACATGCTCCCTTGGACCAAAGAAAAACTATCCCCTAAAGACTTTGCGCTATCACTCGGAGAAAGTCTGCTTGGCGAGGTCACAGTCAATTTAGCCGATTACCCGCACCTGCTCATTGGTGGCGCTACGGGCAGCGGCAAGACCGTTCTGTTGAAGCTCTTGCTGATGCAATCCTACATAAAGGGCGCTGCTCTTTATATCGCAGACCTCAAAGGCGGGGTGGACTTCCCTGCAGCATGGCGCAAGGTTTGTAACTTTGTCACGAATGAGAGTGAAGCTCTTGCGGCGCTCGAACACCTTGTAGCAGAAATAGAGCGCCGAAAGACGCTCCTTGTGAGGGCAGGATACGAAAATATCGACGAGTACAACGCCCACGCTGACACGCCTTTGCAGCCCATCATTTTTGCATGTGACGAGGTCGCGGAACTTCTCGACAAGACAGGTCGGGACAAAGATGGAAAAGCCCTCGTTGATGCACTTGTCAGCGCACTTTCGAAAATTGCCCGTCTCGGTCGCGCGTTCGGTATTCACCTGTTCCTCGCAACACAGCGCCCCGACGCAGGCGTGCTGATCGGTCAAATCAAGAACAACATTCCTTTTCGGATTTGCGGAGTCGCGGACAGCACGCTCTCCATGATTATCTTGGATAGCCCCGATGCCGCAACTCGCATTCCTGCAAATACTCACGGGCGCTTTCTGCTCCACGATGGCACGTTGTTTCAGGCCTATTGGTGCAGCAAGGACGATATGAGTATAGAATTAGAAGGCTCTATTTGAGCAGTACATGAAAGAGGACATAATAGTAGGGGGTGAGGAGACCAATAACCGTAAAAAATGAATATTTGTCTCTGCTTATTGCGCAATACGGTTATCTGCTCGATGTAAATGCGCTTTGTGCGATTCTTGCCGTTTCCCGCCCCACCGTCGATAAGATGATTGAGAACGGCGAGTTGCCGGTGGCGAAGATTGGCAATCGGGCGAGAGTTGCGACAAGCGACTTTGTTACATGGTGGGACGACCGCGTTGCAGCACAGCAGAAAGAACAGGTCAGAGGGTGCCTACGGAAGTAGGCGCCCTATTTTTTTGAATCTGTACCTTCAAACCCGAACGCAAAAAGAGCACTCGCAAGATGCGAGTGCTCTTTTTTGGAGCAGGGTACGGGAATCGAACCCGCGTCTGAGGCTTGGGAAGCGTCCATTCTACCATTAAACTAACCCTGCATATTCAATTCATAGAGTAACAAATAGAGTAACAATTTGCAATAGGCAGTTGTTATCGTGTCCGCAAACCCGCTATTTCATGCGGTTTTTCTTTCGCATATCACAGAAACTTGGGAAGCCGCTGTAATACCGATATACCAACCCTGCGTATTCCGTTTTTCGGCCCCGCGCGCCTCCGCGCGGCGGCCCGTTTTCCTTGCGCAAGACGTATTATAACAGATGCGCGCGCCTTTTGCAAGGCGAAAAATGTATGATTTGTCCGCGCGCTTCATATTCTTTACCAGCCGTATCCCACAAACGTCTCGGAGGAATGGATATGAAACGTACTATCGCCGCACTCTGCCTCGCCGCGCTCGTTCTGAGCGTGCCCGTCCGCGCGCTCGACGTCGCCGCGCCGTCCGCCGTGCTGATGGAAAAGACCACGGGGACCGTGCTCTTCGCCAAGGACGAGCACGCGCCGCGCGAGCCCGCCAGCGTCACGAAGATCATGACGCTCCTGCTGACGATGGAGGCGATCGACTCCGGCGCGCTCTCGTACGACGACGTGGTCACGGGCAGCGCGCACGCAAGCTCGATGGGCGGCAGCCAGATCTGGCTCAAAGAGGGCGAAAAAATGACCGTGCGCGACCTGCTGAAGGCGGTGTGCGTCGTCTCGGGCAACGACGCCGCCGTGGCGCTGGGCGAGCAGCTTGCCGGCAGCGAGGACGCATTCGTCGAGCGGATGAATCAGCGCGCGCAGGAGCTCGGGATGCTCGACACGCATTTCGTCAACGCCACGGGCCTGCCCGCCGCCGGGCACCTGACCTCCGCGTACGACATCGCGCTCATGTCGCGCGAGCTGATCCGCAACCACCCCGATATCCGTCAATTTACGACAATCTGGATGGATTCGCTGCGGGACGGGGAGTCCATGCTCGTCAACACCAACAAGCTCATCCGCTTCTACGACGGCGCGACGGGGCTCAAAACCGGCTCCACCGACGCGGCGGGCTACTGCCTCAGCGCCACCGCCGAGCGCGGCGGCATGGAGCTCATTGCCGTCGTGCTCAAGGGCAAAACCAGCGACGAGCGCTTCGCCGACGCCCGCGCGCTGCTGGACTACGGCTTCGCGTCCTGGGCGCTCGTCACCGTAACGCCCGACGAGGCGCTCGCGCCGCTGCCGGTCGTGCTGGGCGAGCGGAGCGCCGTGCAGCCCGTGCTGACGAAGGACAACACGCTGCTGCTCGAAAAATCCGCCGTCGCGGGGCTGCAAAAGGAGCTGATCCTGCCCGACGCCGTCGACGCCCCCGTCGCGGAGGGCGACCGCCTCGGCGAGCTGCGCGTCAGCGACGCCTCGGGCAACGCCGTCGCGGTGCTGCCGGTCCTGGCGGGGGAGAGCGTGGCGCATGTCACCTGGGGCCAGATGCTCCGCCGCGTACTGCTCACAGCCTTTTGTGCGGAATGACGAATCCGCTCTTTACATTCGCGCATTACTTAGTTAAAGTGCATGAACTTCACAAAAAGTTCATAAATATGCCTTGACATGGGGGAGAATCGGTTTATACTGCAATTTAATCAGAGAAATAAAGTCTTGATAGAGGCGCGGCCGACAAGAGTAGCCCCGGCAAACGACGGGAAATCGTGGGGCGAAAGGGGAGGCCGCCGAGGGGGGATGCGGATTCCCGTCCGCATGCTCGCCGGGCCGTCGGGGAATACCCGCCGGACTGTCGCGGCGCGAGCCGCGGAGAGCTGTCATGACCATGCGCGGGGCGGGCTTCCGTTCTGTTTTCAGTCATGACGGCATACGTCATGGCTGTATTTTTTTGGTTGCGGCATCCCGCGCGGTGCGCTGCCGCCGCGCGGAGGTTCAGTAAGGAAAGGAAGTATCCCCATGTTTGTCAACACCTTCTGGAGCCTCGTACCCGCGATCATCGCCATTGCGCTGGCGCTGATCACGAAGGAGGTCTATTCGTCCCTGTTCATCGGCATCCTCGCCGGCGGACTGATGTACGCCAACTTCAGCTTCACCGGCACGATGGAGCACGTCTTTGTCGACGGCATGATCGGCTCGCTG
>CAMVAV010000058.1 GCA_947165595.1 uncultured Clostridia bacterium
CTCTGCCGCCGCATGTGCCGCGACGAGGACGACGCGCTGGAGGCGGCGCAGGACGCGTTCCTCGCCGTCTGGCGCGGCATCGGGAGCTTCCGCGCGGACGCGGCGTTTTCGACGTGGCTGTACCGCCTCGCGACGAACGCCTGCCTGGATTTGCTGCGGCGGGAGAAGAAGCGGACGGGCGACGTGTCCCTCGACGACGCCGAGGCGCGCATCGATCCGCCGGACCACGCGCCGCAGCCGGAGGAGGCGCTCGAGCGCGCGGAGACGCGGCGCATGGTGCGCGAGGCGCTGCTCGCGCTGCCGGACGACTACCGGCAGGTGCTGCTGCTGCGCGAGACGGAGCAGCTTTCGTATCAGGAGATCGCGGAGGCGACGGGGCTGGAGCTGGGCACGGTGAAATCGCGCATCAGCCGCGCGCGGCTGGCGCTGCGAAATTATCTGGCGGCGAGCGGGAACTTTTTCGAGCGCGAATCGTCAATAGTAACAGAATGTAACCGAAAGGAGGCGGAGCGCAGATGACGCATGACGGCGAAGCTTACCGGCTCAGGCTCTCCGCCCTTCTGGACGGCGAGCTGAGCGGCACGGAGCGGGACGAGCTGACGGCGCACCTCGAGAATTGCGAGGAGTGCCGCGCCTATCTCGCGGAGCTGACCGCCCTGCGCGGCGCGCTGGGGGAGCTGGAGGAATACGACGCGCCCAAGGGCTTTGCCGCGGGCGTGCTGACGCGGCTCCATGAGGAGCAGCGGACCGAAAAACCGGCGAAAAAAGCCGGCAGGTGGTACAAATGGGGCGCGCTGGCCGCCTGCGCGGCGGTGGTGCTGCTGGCGGCGGCGGTGTTGCCGGGTACGCTGCGGATGGGCAGGAGCGGCGGCACGGCGACCATGTCGGCGCCCGCCGCGATGGCGCCGGTGGCGCCGCCGGACGAATATCGCAGCGTGCAGAACGACGCCTGCGCGACGGAGACGGCGGAGGCCGGCGGCGCGTACGAGGAGGCGGCTCCCGAAGCGCCGGCGGAGCCGGGGGAGCCGATCCCGCCGACGCCTGCCCCGGGGCTTGAGAGCGCGACCGGCGAGACGCAGTATCGCGCCGCGTCGGACGCGGGCGTTCCCACGACCATCCAGATGACCGGACCGAACGGCGAGACCGTGGCGGAGTCGGAGCCGGAGCCTGCCGCGCCCGCCGCGCCCACCGCACCCGCCGGGGACGCGAAAAACGCCGCGGAGGCGGCGTCCGAGCTGACGCTGATGGGCGAGGGCGCGGCGGAGTGGCTCCGGGAGAACGCCGAGCCGCTCGGCGGCGGCAAATGGCGCGTGACGGTGGAGGCGGCGAACGCCCTGCCCGACACGCTGCGGCTGGTCGGACTGCAGGAGCCGGTCGACGGCGCGCTGACCGTCACCTTCGGCACAACGGAGAATCCGCGATGAACGAGTCCATCGGAATTATCGGCGGGGCGGACGGTCCCACCGCCGTCTATGTTTCGAGCGGCCGCGCCGTGGGGCAGTCGGTGCTGCTCTATGTTACCATCTTGATCGTGATCCTCGCGCTGGCGGTCTTCCTCGCGCGGCAGAAGGGGATGCACCGCTTCTATGCCGTCATCGGCGCGGCGTGGGTCGTCATCATCGATCAGTGGGTCAAGCAGCTCGTCGCGCTGACGCTGGACCTCGGCGCGACGGCGGAGCTGCTGCCGGGGCTGTTCCGGCTGCGGCACGTCCACAACTACGGCGCGGCGTGGTCCAGCTTTTCCGGGGCGCGCTGGCTGCTCGTGGGCGTGACGGGCGCGGGGCTGTGCGTCCTGCTGTGGCTGGCGACGCGCTTCGTCAGGCATCCGCTGGGCGTGTGGTCGCTGTGGCTCGTGATCGGCGGCGGCATCGGCAATCTGATCGACCGCGTGCGCCTCGGCTACGTGGTGGATATGCTGGAGACCGAGTTCATGAGCTTCCCCGTGTTCAACGTGGCGGACATCTTCGTCACCTGCGGCACGGCGGCCGCCGCGGTCTACTACTTCAAATACTACGAGAAATACGACGCACCGAACCGGGAAAAGGAAAAAGCGGATGGAACCGATCCTGCTGAGAGCGGAAAACACGAACGGTAAACGGCTCGACAGCTTCCTCGCGGAGGCTGTCGACGGTCTTTCCCGCGCCGCGGCGGCGAAGCTGATCGAGAGCGGGCGCGTGCTGGTCGACGGGAAGCGCGCCGGCAAGAGCTGTAAGCTGGCGGGGACGGAAAGCGTCGAGGTCACGCTGCCGGAGCCGGAGCCGATCGACGCCGTGCCGCAGGACATCCCGCTGGACGTGGTGTACGAGGACGCGGACGTGATCGTGGTCAACAAGCCCTCCGGCCTCGTCGTCCACCCCGCGCCGGGGCACCCGGACGGCACGCTGGTCAACGCGCTTTTGCACCACTGCGCCGGCTCGCTCTCCGGTGTGGGCGGCGCGCTGCGTCCCGGCATCGTGCACCGCATCGACCGCGACACGAGCGGCCTCATCATCGCGGCGAAGAACGACTTTTCCCATCAGGGGCTTGCCGCGCAGCTCAGGGACCACACGCTCGCGCGGACGTATGAGTGCATCGTCGTGGGAAATCTGCGCGAGGACCGCGGCACCGTGGACGCGCCGATCGCCCGCGACCCGCGGGACCGCAAACGCATGGCGGTGGTGAGCGGCGGGCGCGAGGCGGTGACGCACTGGGAGGTGCTTGCCCGCTATGAGGGCTATACCCACGTCCGCTGCCGGCTCGAGACGGGGCGCACGCACCAGATCCGCGTGCACATGGCGCACATCGGGCACCCGATCCTGGGCGACACGGTCTACGGCGCGAAAAAGCCGGTGCCGGGGCTGACGGGACAGTGCCTGCACGCGGTGGGCCTGCGGTTCATTCATCCGCGCACGGGCGAGCCGGTGGAGCTGACCTGTCCCCTGCCCGACGAGTTCACGCGGATGCTCGAAAAGCTTGACAAATGAGAAAACGAAGGAGGACGCCGTCATGCCGAATGCGCCCGGAGAAGACAGAAAAGCCCCCGAAAGCCTGCCGGAGGGCAGGAAAGCCGACCGCGAGGGAGAGGGAAAGAGGAGCCGCGCCGCCGAGGTGAGGCGCGCGGCGTCCCGGAAGGAGCGGTTCGACTATTGGTTCGACTGCCGCATGTCGCGCGGGTCGCTGAGCTTTGTGCGGATGCTTATCGCCGCCTCCGTCCTTCTCGCGGTCCTGATCGCGGGCGTGATCATCCTGCTGGGCTTCAACGAGGACGGGGACTCCGCCCAGGTCCTTTGGGACAGCGTCGCGACCATCATCAACGCGTGGATGCCCTATTACGAGGACGGCGGCCCCGGCTATCTGGTCCTGATGTCCGTCGTCGCGATTGCGGGCGTGCTGTTTACCAGCGTCCTGATCGGTATCGTCACGAGCGCGATCGAGGAGAAGATCAACGAGCTGAACCGCGGGAATTCCCGCGTTTTGGAGGCGGGGCACACCGTCGTCCTCGGCTTTTACGCGGGCGAATACACGCTGCTGCGCCAGCTGCTCCTCGCCGCGGGAGACGAGCCGTCATGCATCGTCGTGGCAGACGAGCAGGAGCGGGACGAGATGGAGCAGGCGATCCGCGACAATCTCGACGTTCCCAAAAACGTCCGGATCGTGTGCCGCACCGTCGACATCACCGACCCGGCGGACCTGGAAAAATGCTCCATCGAGGATTGCGGGACCGTGATCATCAGCCCCACGGAGGACATTCGGACGATCAAGACCCTGCTCGCGGTCACGGCGCTGCTGCACGATACGGGCAGCGCGGTCCGGGTCAACGCGATCATCGTGAAAAACGAATACCGCTTCCCGCCGTCCCTCGCGGAGAAGAACAACATCACCGCGCTGCAGACCAACAACACGATCGCCAAGATGATCGCCCATTCCTGCACGCAGACGGGCCTGTGCGAGACCTTCCGCGAGGTGTTCGATTTCAAGGGCTGCGATCTGTTCCTCACGGAGCTGCCGGACGCCGCGGGCATGACGTTCGGGGAGCTCTCCTTGTCCGTGGACCGCGCGGTGCCGGTCGGGCTCGGCCATGCCGGCGATATCCGGCTGAATCCGCCGCCGGAGACCCGCGTCGCGGAGGGCGACCGGATTCTTGTGTTTTCCGAGGAGCGGAATTCCGCGATCCTGGACGCCGGACGGAAAAGCGACCCCTGCCGCGAGCTTTCCGCCGCTCAGGCCGCGGAGAACGGCGAAACGGGCGGCGATACGGTCATCATCGGCTATAACGAGGTGCTGCCGACGATCCTGCGGGAGCTTCCGGAGGATGTGGGAGCGGTATCTCTCGCCGGCAGGCAGGGCTCGGACGAAGAGCGGCGCCGCGTGGAGGAGACCGCCGCGGAGCGTGGGCTGCGGCTTCACCGCTGCGCGCAGGACCCCGCGACGGAGGACGGCCTGCTGGAGATCGCGCGGACGGCGGAGCATATCGTGCTGCTCAACGACCACGGGAAGGAAGACGAGGACGCCGACATGGAGAACATCTTCCTTCTGATGAGCCTGCGGGATATCCGCGCGCGGCATTCGCTTTCCTTCAACATCACCGCCGAGCTGCGGAAGGAGCAGAATCAAAGCCTGATCGCGGGCGGCGACCGGACGGACTTTGTCGTCGCGTCCAGCGTGTCGTCCCTCTGCCTCGCGCAGCTTGCCGAGGGGCCGGAGCTGGCGGGCGTCTTCCGCGAGATCCTCGCCAACGAGGGGAACGAGCTGTATCTCAAGCGCGCGGAGCGGTTCGGCGCGGACGGGGGCTGCACCGTGCGGGAACTGCGCAGGGCCGCCCTGCGCGCCGGCTATGTCCTGCTCGGCTATCGCACGGAGGAGGGCAGCGTGTTCAATCCCCCGCTCGACGCAAAGCTCACGCTGAATGCCGGCGACGATCTGATCGTGATCGGGGAAAAATAACGGCATACCAACGGAATCAACAGGGGCTGTAAGGAACGTTTCGCAAAACGGGAAGCAGCAGCCGGGCGAAGGGGAGGAGGAACAGGATGCGGAAATACCTTGCGATCATGCTGGGGCTGGCGCTCGCGCTGAGCCTTGCCGCCTGCGGCGCGCCGCAGGCGGAGCCGCTGCCGGCGCCGCCGGCGGAAAACGCGCCGCAGACCCAGGAGGCGCCGCAGGCGGAGGACGCGCCGCCGCAGTTCGTTTTCACGCGCGAAAACTTCCCGCGGCTCAACGGTTCGACCGCGATGGTCCCGCTCGGCCAGGCGATCGCGAGCGTCCTGCTCGGCGAGACGCGCGAGGAGGTCGCCGACCTCACCGAATTTTCGCGCACCACGCAGTCCTACCGCGAGCTGATGAACGGCTGCGCGGACCTGCTCATCTCCGGCGCGCCGCCGGAGAAGATTTACGAGGAGAAGGAAGACCTCGGCTTCGAGTGGGAGATCGCAACCTTCGCCGTGGACGGGCTCGTGTTCGTCGTCAACGAGAGCAATCCCGTCGACAGCCTCACCACCGAGCAGATACAGAAGATTTACAGCGGCGAGATCACGAACTGGAGCGAGGTCGGCGGCGACGACGTGGACATCGTCCCCTTCCAGCGCAACGAGGAGGCGGGCAGCCAGACGGCGATGCGCAAGCTCGTCATGGGCGATATCCCGCTCATGGAGGCGCCCGCGGAGTATGTCAGCGGCGCGATGGGCGACCTGGTAAGGGTCGTCGCGTCCTACAACGATTCCGCCGCCGCGATCGGCTATACCGTCTACTACTACGCGCACGACATGAAGATGGCGGACGGGCTCAAGCTGCTCGCGGTGGACGGCGTCAAGCCCGGCGCGGAAACCATTCGCTCGCGCGCGTATCCGTTTATCAACGATTCCTATGTCGTCATCCCGGCGGGGCTTCCCGACGACGCGCCCGCGAAGATCCTATACGACTGGATCATGAGCCCGGAGGGGCAGAGGCTCGTCGCGCACGAGGGCTACGTGAGCGTTCTGGACGTGGGTGACAAGCCATGAAGCGGCTGCTTGCGGCGCTGCTGCTCGTATGCGCGCTCGCCGGCTGCGCGGCAAGGCCCGAACCGCCCGCGCCGACGGAGGCTCCCGCCGGCGCGCCGGGGAACGCCGTGACGGAGCCGCGGTCCCCCGTCTATACCGACTGGTCGAAGCTCACGCCCTATGAGCCGACGCGGGAGATTTTTTCCTATCACCCGGGCTACTGCGCGGACGGCGCGTTCGAGCCGCGCGGCGACTACGGCGCGCTGCTGCCCTACATCGGGAAGTACGCCGCGATGGAGCAGTATGTGATCGACGCCCTGCCCTTTTTCGGGCTTGTGACCGACAAGGGCGAGCTCGTGACCGAGGCGGTGTATGCGGACGTCTGGTTTTATGACGAGTTCCTGCTGCTCTCTCGCGGCGGCCCCGGAAACAAGGGCTGCACGCTCGCCGCGTCCGACGGGCGCTGGGCGCGCGAGCTGGCGGACGGCTATCATGTCTCGGACGGCTGCGGATTGCTTATGACGGCCGAGAGCGACGGCTCGCTCGACCTGTGGAACGCGGACGGCGAGGCCGTCAGGCACTTTGACCGCGCGCTGTTCGCGCCGTATCTCGGCGAGGCGTTCGTCTGGGGCGACGAGGGCGGCCCCTTTATCAACTGGACGGACGACAAGGTGGGGTATATCACTGCTTACATCGTCGACGATGAATACCGCGACGTGTATCTCTACCTCGACCTCGCCGGCGGCGATCTTTGGACCGAGCCGCCCGCGGGCTATCCCGCCGAGCCCGACTACGCCGGCTTTGACGACTATGTTGCGCCGCCCGAGATCGAGAACTGCAGCTATGCCGAGGCGCGTGCCGACGAGGTCACGGGCGAGACGTACTTTTACGGATATTGCACCGGCGAAAACGGCGTCGGGCACTACGCGCTGTTTGACGGCGCGGGGAAGCTTTTGATCGACAACGTCGATATGTGGCGGTTTGAAGCGTCGATCATCCTGCGCGCGGGGCTGTGCGGCGCGGTGGAGGACGGCTGCTTCTGCCTGCGCTCCCTGAAGGACGGCTCCCCGGTTTTCCGCCGCGTGATGCGGACGAATACGGATTAAAAACAGCCCTGCGCCAGAGCGATATGCTCCCTCCATAGGAGACAGTGAGAAAGAAAAACTGTCACCTATGGAGGGAGCATTGCTATGTCATATAAAGAAAAGATCAGCTTTGAAGAGAAACGCAAGCTTGTGCTGGCATGTATCAGTGGCAAGATGGGTGTTTGCGAGGCGGGACGAACAGCGCTTCGGGTCACTGTTTTTTAATTGGGATTCAGCTGTCCTTTCGGATCGTGATGATGTAGACGACGCCGCTTTTCGCGTCGTGGACGAAGCTGTACTGGAGCCGCAGGCGAAGCGCCTCTTTGCCGGGGGGCAGGAAGCGGATCACGCGCGTGAGGCTCTCGCCGCTTTTGCCGCCCTCCTCGCGCAGCTTTTCCAGCTTCGCGCGGTCGTCCGGGGGCACGCTGCGGAGAAAGCTGCCGTCGTTCAGCGCCTGCTCCAGCTGCTCCCGGTCCAGTCCGGTCTCCTCCGCCAGACCGTGGATCACCACATGGTAATCCCACTTCTCCTTCCTCCGGCGCACGAAGACCGTGCTGTCCACGCTGACGCGGGAGAGCAGGCGCATGTGGTCGTTGAGCGTGATGAACTCCGTCAGATCGTGCACCGAGCCGTAGAAGCGCCTGCCGCTCTCGTCCTGCTCGACAAAGTAGAAATGCATACGGAACTGCGCCACGGCGCCGTCCGAGCGGTCGAAGCGCAGGACGCCGCCCGCGCCGTTGATCGGGTCCGCCATCGCCCGGCTCAGCATGTCGTAGAGCACGGGCACATCCTCCGGCAGAAGCACGTTCTGGATGTTCTTCATGCGCTTGCGGAAATCCGCCCCGCTGATCTCGTTGTAATACTGCTGGTTGAGGCGCACGATGTCCACGCTCTCGCCGTGCCAGACGTAAAACGCCACCGGTCCGAGGATGTTGTTGAGCACCGTGTCGTTGAACACGTTCTGATCGAGGAACTCGCGCGTGTGGAACTGCTCCTTCGCCTTGAAGCGGAAGCCGCGCGTGTCGATCTGCTGCGGGTCGGAGATCAGGTCGGCAAAGTCGTTCACCTTCATCGGGCGGTAGAAGAAGTAGCCCTGCACATAGCGGCAGCCCAGCCCGGAGAGAAAATCGGATTCCTCCTTCGTCTCCACGCCCTCCACGATCACGGGCACGCTCATCGTGCGCGCCATGCTGACGATCGCCTCCATGATCTGCAGGCCCTTGCGCCGGTCGTCCCCGCTCATGCGGAGGAACTGCGCGTCCAGCTTGATGATGTCGACGTTCAGGTTGCGCAGCATGTTGAGCGACGAATAGCCGCTGCCAAAGTCGTCCATCAGCACGAGGAAGCCCTTTTCGCGCAGGCGCTGCACGGTATCCGCCACCTTGCTGTTGTCCACATAGGCGGATTCGGTGATCTCGATCTTGATGACGTCGGGGGACAGGTCGTACTTCTGGATCAGCGATTCAAAGAACTCCGGTACGTCGATGGCGGAGATGTCGGTCTGGGAGACGTTGACGGAGATGGGCAGCGGCGTCCGCCCGCTGTCGATCCAGGTCCGCTGCCAGGCGCAGACCTCCTCCCACACGTACTTGTCCATTTCGGTGACGAAGCCGTATTCCTCCAGCACCGGGACGAACACGCCGGGGGAGACCATCTCGCCGTTCGCCTTGCGCCAGCGCACAAGGGACTCCGCGCCCACGACGCGCCCGGTTGAGATGCGGCACTGGGGCTGGAGCATGAAGAACAGCTCGTGGTTGGACAGCGCGTCCTGAAACTCGGAGAGAATCTGGTAATCCTTCTCCGTCTGCTCGTACATGGACGGGTCGAACACGCGGATGCGGGAATGATAATTCTCCTTCGCGCGGCGCGCGGCAAGGGAGGCGCGGTCGTACAGCTCCTCGATGCCGCACTCGCGGTTGTTCGCCAGCGGCGCGACGCCGAACGCCGGCATGAAGCCCACGGAGGTGCCGTGCTTCCTGACGAGCTCGTGCACGTCGTCGAACAGCTGCTCGATCTCGTCCATGCGATAGGGCGCGAGAAGGCAGAAGTCGTCCTGCCCAACGTAGCAGGCGAGCGCGCCGTTCTGCTCCTCCAGCTTGGAGAGCTTCGCGCCGATCTGTGCCAGCAGCATGTCGCCCTGCCTGCGGCCGTACCACTCGTTGAAGAGCTTGAAATGCTCCAGATCGAAGGCAATCAGGCACCAGTCGTCGACGTGCTCCTGCACGAGCGGCTTTGCCCGCTGAAAGAATACCTCCTCCCACAAAAGGCCCGTCAGCGCGTTGCGGGAGAGGGCGTCCCTCCGTTTCGCGCCTTGCTCCGTGCGGGGGTGCTCGAGGTCGTAGAGAAAGGCGTAAAACACGCCCTCCGGCAGCCCCTGCTCCGCGCAGCCGACGTCGACCTGCTCGACCCAGGTCCAGCCGCCGTCGATCAGCTTATAGCGGAACCGCGCGCGGAGGATGCCGGGCGTCTCCGCCGAGCGCATCCGCTGCGCCATGTTGAGGGGGTTGTTGAATTCGATGTAACGCTCCTGATCCTCCGGGTGGATCATATTCTCCGCGGAGAAGCGGAGCATGTCCTTCATCTCCGTGTCGAAGATCGGCGCATAAAACTGCTCCGCGTGACGGAGGGTCCGCATCGTGCCGCGGTTCGTGTCCACCTCCACAAGCTCGTCGTAGGGGCTGGCCAGCAGGTCCACAAGCGCCAGCGCAAATCCGTCCTTTCCCGGAACGGCAGCCGGCACCGTATTTTCCATATGGCCCACCCCCCTTTAAAAAGGCTGTAGATATACAGAGTTATTGTATCAGACACGTATGCAAATGTCAACGCTTCCCAAAAGCGCGCCGCGGCTCACTCGTCCGTGTCCCGCATCCGGTAACCCACGCCGATCTCGGTGAAGATATACTCCGGCTCGGCGGGATTCTTCTCCAGCTTGCGGCGGATGTTCGCCATGTTGACGCGCAGGATCTGGTTGTCCGCCTTCGCCTTGGGGCCCCAGATCTCGCGGATCATGTAGTCGTAGGTCAGCACCTTGCCCGCGTATTTGCCCAGCAGCGCCACAATCTTGAACTCGTTGAGCGTCAGATGCGCGTCCGCGCCGTCCACCAGAACATGGTGCTTGTCGTAGTCGACGGTCAGCGCGCCGACGCTGAACTTGCCGGACTGCGCGATGCCGCCGTTCGCCAGCGGCGTGCGCGTGTGGCGGATCGCGGTGCGGATGCGCGCCAGCAGCTCGCTTGTGCCGAAGGGCTTTTCGATGTAGTCGTCCGCGCCGAGGTCCAGCGCCTCGACCTTGTCGTGCTCCCGCGTGCGCGCCGAGACGACGATGACGGGCAGGTTCGACCACGAGCGCACGTCGCGCAGGATGTCCAGCCCGTCCATGTCCGGCAGCCCCAGATCGAGGATGATGAGGTCGGGGCAGTGCGAGGTGATCATCGACATCGCCTCCTCCCCGGTGGAGGCGGTGATCGTGTCGTAGTCGTTGGCGTTGAGGACGGTGGATATAAAATTGCTGATGCTCTGCTCGTCCTCGACAATCAGCACCTTATCCCTGAGCTTCATGCGGTTCCATCTCCTTCAGAGGCAGCGTGAATTGCAGGCAGGCGCCGCCCTCCGGTTGATTTTTCGCGGTCATCGTCCCGCCGTGCGCGCGCACGATGGTATGGCAGACCGAGAGCCCGATGCCCATGTTCCGCTTGCCGTCCGCGCCGCGCGCCCCGTCGGAGATCGCCCCGTCGAAGAGCGTCGCCAGGCGCTCCGCCGGGATGCCGCCGCCGTTGTCGCTGACGGAGAAGAGCGCCTCGTCCCCGCTGCGTTCGACGCGCAGGCGCATCTCCGTCGCGCCGCCGTGGATCACCGCGTTTTCCAGCAGGTTCAGGATCACCTGCTGGATGAGCGTCGCGTCCATCGGCGCCAGCAGCACCTCGTCCGGGATCTCCACCGACACATGGCTGTCGGGAAAGCGCTTCGTGAATTTGCGCGCCGCCGAGCCGGCGACCTCCTCGGCCAGCTCCACCTCTGTGGAGATCACGCCCTCGCCGCGAATGCGCGTGATCGAGAGGATGTTTTCCACCACGCGCACGAGCCACTGCGCGTCCTCGTTCACGTCGCGCAGCAGTGCGCGCTTCTGCTCCATCGTCAGCGCGCCCCTGTCCTCCAGCACCGCCGCCGTGTTGCCGACGATGGACGTCAGCGGCGTGCGGATATCGTGCGACATGGCGCGCAGCAGGTCGGCGCGCATCGCCTCGCGCTCGGTCTCAAGGCGCAGGCGCTCCTGCCGCTTGATCTGCGTGGTCATGGTGCTGACCATCAGCGCCACGCCCAGCAGCGTCACAAAGGTCAGCGGGTAGCCGGTCATGGTGAAGTTGAACTGCCAGTAGGGATAGGTGAACGCGTAGTTGACGCAGAACAGCCCGAAAAACGAGCTGAAAATGCCCCAGAAATAGCCCTCCGTCCAGCGCGAGACGACCGCCACCGCCAGCACGAAGAGAAAGCCGACGTAGGTATCCCCCTCGGTGAAGCGCCCCAGCACGCCGCTCAGGACGACCGCCGCCGCCAGCACCGCCGCGGTCAGCAGCGCGTCGCGCAGCGCCCGCGGGATATGCGCGCCCTTCTTCACCGCCGTCACCCCCGCCGCGTAAATGTATAAATTATTATAGCATACGGCGCGTTAAAATGCCATAAAAAAAGGGAGCGGCGAACCGCTCCCCCTGCGCCGTGGATATCCCTGCGGCGCGGCGTTATTCCTTGACGTAGCTGACGTGCAGCAGCTCGTGCAGCTTCTCCTCGCCCATCATCTTGACCATCTGCATGACGACGGGGTTGCGCTCCGCGCGCTTGAAGGCGGCGGAATGGTCGGCGGCGGCAAGGCCGTCGCGGCGCTCCTGCTTCGTGGCGCGCAGGCTCTGAGGCTGGCCGGCGCCGCCGACGCAGCCGCCCTGGCAGGTCATGACCTCGACCAGGTGGTAGAACGCCTTGCCCTCGTCGATGTCCCGGAGCAGCTTGCGCGCGTTGGCGAGGCCGTTGACGATGGCGATACGGATCTCCTGCTCGCCGAGGTGCAGCGTCGCCTCCTTGATGGCGCCGTCGCCGCGCAGGCCCATGAACTCGATCTCGCGCAGGGCGTTTTTGCTCTTGTCAGGCACGCAGTGGCGCACGACCGCCTCCGCCACGCCGCCGGTGGAGCCGTAGATCAGCGCCGCGCCGGAGCCGAGGCCGAACGGCAGGTCGGGGGATTCGAGCTCGAGCTGATCGAGCTGGATGCCCGTCTCGCGCAGCATGTCGATGATCTCGCGCGTGGTGAGCACGAGGTCCACGTCCGGCATGCCGTCATGCCGGAACTCGTCGCGCGCCGCCTCCATCTTCTTCGCCGTGCAGGGCATGATGGCGATGTGGTAGGTGCGGCGGCCGTCCTCCGCGTCCTTCGCGGCGTACTGGTCGCGCAGCACGGCGGCGAACATCTCCATGGGGGACTTGCAGGTGGAGATGTTTTTGAGGTACTTGGGATTCTCGTTCTCCAGATACTTCACCCACGCCGGGCAGCAGGAGGTGAACATCGGGAACGGACCGCCCGCGGCGAGGCGCTGCTTGAACTCCTCCGCCTCGGACACGGTGGTGAGGTCCGCGCCGAAGATCGTGTCGTAGACCTCGTCCACGCCGATGAGCTTGAGCGCGGTGACGAACTTGTCGAGCACGTTCTGTCCCGCGGGGATGCCGAACGCCTCGCCCACGGCGACGCGGACCGCCGGCGCGATCTGGATGACCACGCGCTTTTGGGGATCGTGGATGGCGTCCCACGCCTCGCCGATCTGGTTTTTGACCGTGATGGCGCCCGTCGTGCACACCGCCGCGCACTGGCCGCAGCTGACGCACTTCGTCTCGCTGAGCTTGCGGTTGAACGCGGGGGCGACCTGCATCCGCGCGCCGCGGCCGACGAACTCGATGATGTTCATGCCCTGCATCTCCTCGCACACGCGCACGCAGTCGCCGCAGAGGATGCACTTGTTCGGGTCGCGCACGACCGCGAGGCTGGAGTCGTCGATCTCGGCGCGCTCGCGGGTATCCTTGAAGCGGACGCGGCGCACGCCAAACTGCTGCGCCAGCTCCTGCAGGCGGCAGTTGCCGCTCTTCTCGCAGGTCGTGCAGTCGCAGTCGTGGGAGGCGAGCAGCAGCTCGAGGATCGTGCGGCGGTGCTTCAAAAGCCGCATGCTGTTGGTCTTGATGACCATGCCGTCCTTTGGCTCCATCGAGCAGGCGGTGTCGATCTTGCCGCGCTCGTCCTCGACGATGCACATGCGGCACGCGCCGTAGGCGGACAGGTCGGAGTGGTAGCAGAAGGTGGGCATCTCGATCCCCGCCTTGCGGACGACGGAGAGAACGTTCTTCTCGCCGTCAAAGGCGACGCGCTGGCCGTCGACAATCATAAATCCCTTTGCCATTGCGTCACACCTCCTCGCTGATGGCGCCGAACGGGCAGTTGCTCATGCAGGCGCCGCACTTGATGCATTTGTCGACGTCGATGGTATGCGGCTTGCGCGGCTCGCCCGCGATCGCCTCCATCGGACAGTTCTTGCGGCACTTGCCGCAGCCCTTGCACTTGTCGGGGTCGATGACGAGCCCCTTCTTTTTCCCGTTGCAGTGCGGGCAGTGCTTGTCCACCACGTGGGCAAGATACTCGTCGCGGAAATACTTGAGCGTGCTGATGACCGGGTTGCACGCCGCCTGTCCGAGACCGCACAGCGCCGTCTCCTTGATCGTGGAGGACAGGGATTCGAGCAGGTCGAGGTCCGAGAGCGTCCCCTCGTTGTTGACAATGCGGGTGAGAATCTCCAGCATCCGCTTCGTCCCCTCGCGGCAGGGCACGCACTTGCCGCAGGATTCGTTCTGCGTGAAGCTCATGAAGAAGCGCGCCGTCTCCACCATGCAGGTGTCCTCGTCCATGACGACCAGGCCGCCGGAGCCGATGATCGCGCCCACGCTCTTGAGCGAGTCGAAGTCGAGGGGCATGTCCAGATGCTCCTCCGTCAGGCAGCCGCCGGCGGGTCCGCCGATCTGGACCGCCTTGAATTTCTTGCCGTCCCTGATGCCGCCGCCGATGTCGAAGATGATCTCGCGCAGCGTCGTGCCCATCGGCACCTCGATGAGGCCCGTGTTGACGACGTTGCCGGTCAGGGCGAACGCCTTGGTGCCGCTCGACTTCTCCGTGCCGAAGGAGCGGAACCAGCCGGCGCCCTTGCGGATAATGAGCGGAACGTTGGCGTAGGTCTCCACGTTGTTGAGGACGGTCGGCTGCGCCCAGAGGCCGTGCTCGACCGTGCGCGGAGGCTTGACGCGCGGCATGCCGCGCTTGCCCTCGATGGACGCGGTCAGGGCGCTGCCCTCGCCGCAGACGAAGGCGCCCGCGCCGCGGTTGATGTGCAGGCGGAAGGAGAACTGCGTCCCCATGATCCGCTCACCCAGCAAGCCCAGCTTTTCCGCCTTGTCGATGGCGACGCGCAGGCGCTCCACCGCCAGCGGATACTCCGCGCGCACGTAGATGTAGCCCTCGTCGCTGCCGGCGGCGAGCGCCGCGATCAGCATGCCCTCAATGATCGAATGGGGGTTGCCCTCCATGATGGAGCGGTCCATGAACGCGCCGGGGTCGCCCTCGTCGCCGTTGCAGACCACGTATTTCTTCCCCTTGGGCTGCCTGCGGACGCTGTCCCACTTGCGCCCCGCGGGGAAGCCGGCGCCGCCGCGCCCGCGCAGGCCGGAGTCGAGGATCTCCTTGCAGATCTGCTCGTCCGTCATCTCGAACAGCGCCTTTTCAAACGCGGCGTAGCCGTCGCGCGCGATGTACTCCTCGAGGTCCTCCGCGTCGGTGGAGCCGCAGTTTTCCAGCACCACGCGCTTTTGCAACTTGTAGAAGGGGATCTCGCTGTCCCTGGCGTAGGAAACGCCGTCGAGCTGATAGAGCAAACGCTCGACGACCTCGCCCTTCATAACGGTCTTGTCCAGGATCTCCTCCACGTCGTCCAGCCTGACGTGCGTGTAGAGAATGCCGTCCGGCTCGATCTGCACCAGCGGCCCCATCTCGCAGAAGCCGTGGCAGCCCGTCTTTTTGAAGTGCAGGGCGTTCGAGCCATCCTCGTTCTCGTGGTGCAGCGCGACGCGCGTCTTCAGCCCGCGCGCCTCGCAGCCCGCCTTGAGCGCGTCGTAGATATTCAGCGAGCCGCCGGCGATGCAGCCCGTTCCGGCGCAGACCAGCACCTCCCGCGTATCGGCGGCGAGGAGCGTCTTCGCCTCCATGCGCAGCGCGTCCAGGCGCTCGCGGGTCAGCTTACGCTTTGCCATCGCTCTCACCCTCCTTTGCGCGCAGCGATTCGATCAGCTCGATCGCGCTCTCCGGCGTCATCTTGGGATAGACCTCGTCGTTCACCGTCATGACCGGCGAAAGACCGCAGGCGCCGAGGCACGCCACCGTCTCCAGCGTGAACAGCCCGTCGTCCGAGGTCTTGCGCTTCCCGGTCAGGCCCAGATGCTCGCGCAGTCCGTCGTAGATCGGCTGCGACCTGCGCACATGACATGCCGTGCCGCAGCAGACCTTGACGATGTACTTGCCCTTCGCCTCGAGCGAGAAGTTCTCATAAAACGTCGCGACGCTGTACACCTTCGCCACGCCGACGCCGAGCTTTTCCGCCACGAGCTCCAGCGCGTCGACGCTTAAGTACTTGTACTCGTTTTGAATGTCCTGCATGATCGCGATCAGGTTCTCCTGCCGGCAGTCGTAGCCGTCGACGATCTCCCCCACGCGGCGCAGGACGTCCTTGTTTGCCATTCGTCGTCCTCCTCCGTATCTCCGTACCTTATTTCTATTTGGGCGTAAACAGAAACTACTATACTGAATTTCACGAAAAAGTCAATGCCGAAAACAGGAAAAAGCGCTGATTTTGACGCGGAAGGCAACAAACGGAGCGAAAAATTGGGTGCGCCGCGATATTGACTCCTGCGCGCCGGGAGCGTATACTGAAGATGAAATACCGGCGGCACCGTCGGACAGTATGAATACAGATGAAGCGGAGGAGATTATCATGGCGATTCAAGTTGGCATCAACGGCTTCGGACGCATCGGTCGTATTGCCCTGCGCAGCATGGTCGAGCGCGGCAGCCACAGCTATCACATCTGCGGCATCAACCTGCGCAACGCGGACCTTGATTTCATGGTCTATCAGGTCAAGTACGACACCGTGTTCCGCACCTTCTACGGCACCGTCGAGCACGACGACAAAAACCTGATCGTCAACGGGCAGAAGATCCGCGTCTACAGCTACAACGACGCCTCGGAGATCCCCTGGGACGACTGCTACGCCGAGTATATCATCGAATCCACCGGCGCGTATCTGACGAAGGAGAAGGCCGCCGTCCACCTCAAAAACGGCGCGAAGAAGGTCATCCTCTCCGCCCCGTCGAAGGACGATGTGACGCCGACCTTCGTCATGGGCGTCAACCACACCTGGTACAAGCCCGAGATGGACGTCGTTTCCAACGCCTCCTGCACCACGAACTGCCTCGCGCCGATGACCAAGGTCATCAACGACACCTTCGGCATCGAGCAGG
>CAMVAV010000059.1 GCA_947165595.1 uncultured Clostridia bacterium
TAGATGTTGTCCGTGACCTCGGCGGGCGGGGTCAGGCCGCGCTTGATGCCGTCCAGCCCCGCGGCGAGGCAGACCGCCAGCGCGAGATACGGGTTGCAGGAGGGGTCGGGGTTGCGCAGCTCGACGCGGGTGCCGGAGCCGCGCGGCGCGGGCACGCGGATGAGCGCGCTGCGGTTGCCCGTCGACCACGAGATGTAGCACGGCGCCTCATAGCCGGGGACAAGGCGCTTGTAGGAGTTGACGAGCGGATTCGTCAGCGCGCAGATGGCGGGGACGTGGTCCAGCACGCCGGCGATGAACTGGTAGGCGACGGGGGAGAGCCCGCGCGGGTCGCTCTCGTCGAAGAAGGCGTTGCGCCCGTCCCAGTCCAGGAACAGGGACATGTTGATGTGCATGCCGTTGCCCGCCACGCCGAAAAGGGGCTTGGGCATGAACGTGGCGTGCAGCCCGTCCTTCTGCGCCAGCGTCTTGACGGCGAGCTTGAAGGTCATGATGTCGTCGGCGGCGGTCAGCGCGTCGGCGTACTTGAAGTCGATCTCGTGCTGCCCGGCGGCGCACTCGTGGTGGGACGCCTCGATCTCGAAGCCCATCTCCTCCAGCGCCATGCAGATCTTCTGACGGGTCAGCGCGGCGGTGTCCAGCGGGCCCTGGTCGAAGTAGCCCACCTCGTCGTTGGTGCGGACGGTGGGCTTGCCGTCGGCGTCGGTCTTGAACAGGAAAAACTCACACTCGGGGCCGACGTTGAAGGTGTAGCCCACTTCGGCGGCCTCGTTCAGCACGCGGCGCAGAACGCCGCGCGGGTCTCCGCCGAAGGGCGTCCCGTCCGGATTGTAGACGTCGCAGATCATGCGCGCGGAGACGCCCGCCTCCTGGTCCCACGGGATCACGACGAAGGTGTCGAGATCGGGGCGCAGGTACTGATCGGACTCCTCGATGCGGGTGTAGCCCTCGATGGAGCTGCCGTCGAACATGATCTCGCCGTTGACCGCCTTTTCGATCTGCGAGGCGGGCAGCGTCACGTTTTTGAGCTGCCCGAAAATGTCGGTAAACTGCATGCGGATAAAGTGGACGTTCTGCTCGCGCACGATGCGCACAATGTCTTCCCTGGAATAGCCGGCCATATGAGAAAGCCTCCCTTTGTGATCGCGATAATAATACAGTATACAGGATTTGCCGCTTCTGTGCAACAAAAAAATGAGCCGGAGACTCCGGCTCATTTTTCATTTTCAGCTCAGGCGCAGGAGCATCGCCGCCATCTCCGCGCGGGTGAGCAGTTCCTTGGGGCGGAAAGCGTCGGTCACGAAGTCGTCGAACACGCCCGCCGCGCCCAGCACCGCGACGTGCGGCGCCGCCCAGTCCGGGATATCCTTGCTGTCGGCATACGGCAGCGCGGGCACGGTATAACCCTTTTCCAGCAGCCTTCCGAGCATCGTCACCGCCTCCTGCCGTGTGATGTTCGCGCGCGGCTTGTAGCGCAGCTTGCCGTCGGCGTCCTTGCTGCCGTTCACCACGCCGAGGCCGCTCATCGCCCGCGCGGCGTCCAGTGCCCAGGGGGCAATGTCGTTCACGTCCGCGAAGGCGAGCGCAGTTTCCGTGAAATTGCCGTCCGGCTCCAGGTAGCGGTAGAGCATGACGGCGAACTCCTGCCGCGTGATGTTGGAGTCCGGCTTGTAGAGCCCGTTGTCGCTGCCGTTGGAGACGCCCGTGCGCTTGAGGAACTCGATCATGCCCGCCGCCCAGTGGCCCTCGGCGTCGGGAAAGGCGGGGGGGAGGTCCTCCGCCGCGGGGAGAAAGACGCTCGCGCGCGCCAGGTTGCCGGAGGCGTCGCCCGCCGTGAGCGTGATGTTGTGGGCGAGCCCGTCCGCCTCGGGCAGCGCGGCGGTGAGCGCGCCGGTGCGGCTGTCGCGCTCAAACGGGAGCGCCGCGCCGTCGCAGGAGAGGCGGAGCGTCGTGAGCGCCGCGCCGTCGAGGGCGTCGAACGCGCGGCCCGTGAGAAGGCCGGCCTCCTCCTGCACCGAGAGAGAGACCTCCGGCGCGGCGGCGTCCGTCACGTCGTCATAGGCGAGCACGAGCTGGTCGAGCCAGATCACGCCGCCCGCCGCCTCGGGCGCGTTGAGCGTCAGCCCCGTGATCGTCCGTGCCCCGGCGGGGAGGGAGAGCGTGACCGACGCCCAGCCGGTGAAGTCGATCGCCGCCGCGGACGACGCGCCGGCGTCGGTCTCCAGCGACAGGGCTTCCGGACCGCCGTCGCCGCAGACCCAGAGCTCCACGCAGTTGTAGGCGCTCGAAACGCTGTACCGAAGGGGGATCGTCGCGGCGGCGAGCCCGTCCAGCGCGTAGTCGAGCCGTCCGGCGGCGCGCCCGAACCTTACGTGGGCGGCGTCGATCGCGCGCGAGAGCGTGAGGTGCACCGGCGCGGGCTCCGTAACGGGCGCCGGCACGGGCGTTCCGACTGCCGCGTCCTCCTCCGGCTCCTTCGGCTGCGCGTCGGTCAGCGGCTCAAAGATGTCCTCAAAGCTGCTGAGCAGGCGGAACGGGACGGTCGCCACGGTGACGGGGATACTGGTCTCCACGCCCGCGGCGGAGACCGTCAGCGTGCCGGAGGCGGCGTCCTTGCCCGCGGTGAGCGTGCCGTCCTCCGCGAGCGTGACGCCCTCGCCCTCGTAGGTCCAGGTGAAGCAGCGGTTGTCGCCCGCGAGCGGCAGGCGCATATAGATGCCCTTCGCCGTCAGCGACGCGCTGCGTTCCGGCGCGAGCGTGAGCGAGGTGACGGCGCTGCGCCCGTTGTAGAGCGTGATCCACGCGGGGGCGAGCACATCGATCTCCGCGTCCGCGCGCAGCTTGCCGCTTTCGGCGCTGACAGTGACCGTTCCGATGTCGGCGGGCAGGGTCAGCGCAGTGCCGTCCAGCCTTCCGGCGGACGCCGAAAGCGTGACCGGCGCGTCCATGGGGATGTCGTTCGTGTCGATCACAGCGGCGGTCAGGGAGACGCTCGCCCCCGGCAGGGCGCGCGTTGCCGCGGCGGAGAGATAGACGTGGTCCGGCACGCCGCTCGGCGTGTTCGGCTCCACGAGAAAAATGTGGTTGCTCACGGCGCGCAGCTTTCCCTCCGAGGGGGAATTGACGGCGTGGGCGGCGGTCTCGTTCGGCAGGGTCGCCGCCAGCGTGGTCGAGCCGCCGCCGTCCAGCGCCACCGCCGTCACGCAGCCGAGCTCGATGAGGCGGAGCCCCACCGCCGTCAGCGTCGCGCCGATGCTGAAGCCGCTCTGCCGCCCGTCGATCGTGTAGAAGATCAGCGAACCGTCGGCGCGCTGCCCGATGGCGGTGCGCGGCGCGCTGCCCGCGGGGAGGCCCGCGGGGACCTTTCCGTTTTCGACGATCAGCTCCGGCGCGCCGACGAGATTGACCACGTCGTTCCACTCCGTGCTGCCGGAGCGGGTGCCAACGCGCAGCGTCAGCTCGTCGCCGGGCTGAAGGGCGAGCAGCGGCGCGGTATATTCCTCGCCTGCCTTGAGATTCGCGCTCAGTATGTATTTGCCCGCCTCGACGGTCGTTTCCTTCGTCGCGGCCAGCACCTCCTCCACGCGCAGCGTCAGCGCGCCGCCGATGGACAGCCTGCCGCCCTCGGCGGTACAGATCACGTCGACGCCCGGCTCGCTCGTGTCGGTGGTGCCGCGGTCGTTGAAGCGGTGGTCGTAGAGGAAGATGCCGAAGCCGGACTGGCGAATGTGGTTGAAGGCAAAGACCGGGAAGCCCTCGCCGCCGTTCACGGAGACCGTCATCGCGAGCTGCGGGTCGCCGATGATCGCCGTGCCGTCCGCGCGGAAGCCGACAGCGTAGTACGAGTCGCCGTTCGCATTGCGCAGCTCGCCCTCCGCCATCGTCGAGCCGAGTGGGACGCCGTGCGCGACGCCGTAGTAGTCGCCGTTGATACCCGCCGCCACGCGCCATCCCCGCGCCTCCAGCGCGGCGGCGGCCGCGGGCGTCGTGGTCAGGGCGCGCGTGGTGTCGCCGCAGTAGACCACGGGCGTCACGCGCTCGGACGGGGTGTAGACGACGTAATTCTCGCGCCGCAGGTCGGACGAGCTGTCGCTCCAGAACGTGCCGTCCGCCAGTCGGACGCAGCTGCTCAGCGCCGTGTCACGCAGGAGAAGATCATGTCCCAGCGCATTCGAGGCGTAGGCGGGCAGGCAGGACGCGAGCACCGCGCCGGCGAGCGCCGCGGACAGAAGCTTACGAAGCAGGGCTTTCACAGGATAGCCTCCTTGGAAATGAAATACAACTGATTATTATACAACATCTTGTGTCAAATGTAAAGCGAAAGCCCCATCGCGTCCAGCACGCGCAGGATGATCTCGTTGGACACGAGGAACCCGCGCGGAGTCAGACGCCAGCTTTCGCCGCTTTGTTCCGCGAGACCGTGGGACGCGCAGGCGCGCAGCACGTTCTCCGCCTGCCGCAGCTCCGCCGCCGGGAGCCCCCGCGTCAGGCGCAGCCCCAGCATGACGCGCTCCGCCGCGCGCTCCTCGGGGGAGGGGACGGCGTCCTCGGAGTATGCGGCGCGCCGGGCGAGGAACGCGTCCAGATCGCGCGCGACGGCAAAGCGCCGCCCGCCGAAGTCGGAGTGCGCGCCGGGGCCGAAGCCGAGGTATTCGCCCAGCGTCCAGTATTTGAGGTTGTGGCGCGAGGCGCGTCCCGGCCGGGAGAAGTTGCTGATCTCATACTGAATGTAGCCCCGCGCCGCGAGGACGTCCGCTGCGTCGAGATACCAATCCGCCTGTGCGTCGCCGTCGGGCAGGGAGACGCTGCCGCGCCTTGCGTGGAGCGGCGTGCCCGGTTCGAGCTTCAGCCCGTAGCAGGACAGATGCTCCGGCGCGAGCGAGACGGCGGCGTCCAGACTCTCCCGCCAGCTGCCGCGCGTCTGCAAAGGCAGACCGTAGATGAGGTCGAGGCTCAGGTTGTCGAAGCCCGCCCGCCGCGCCGCGTCGACCGCCGCCGCCGTGTCGCGCGCGGAATGGATGCGTCCGATCGCGCGCAGCTCCGCGTCGACCGCCGACTGCATCCCCAGCGAGACGCGGTTGAAGCCGGAGCGCCGGAGCGCGCGCAGCGCCTCCGCGTCGCGGGCGCTTTCGGGATTTGCCTCCAGCGTGATCTCGGCGTCCGGCGCGAGCGAAAAGCAGCCCGCCGCGGCGTCCAGCAGCGCCGAGAGCCGCCCCGCGCCCAGCAGGCTCGGGGTGCCGCCGCCGAAGTAGACCGTGTCGACGGTGTACGATGCAGCCTCCGCAGCCGCGCCGCGCAGCGCGTCGGAGAGCACGGAGACATAGGCGTCCATGCGCGCTTCGTCCCCCGCAAGGGAGTAGAAGTCGCAGTAGGCGCACTTTGCCCTGCAAAACGGTATGTGGATGTACAGTCCGAGCGGTTTCATGGGTGACATTCTACGCGCTTTTTGCCCGCCGCGCAAGAAGTATTCATATTTTGCAAAAAAGTGGCAAAGCTATGACGAAAAGGAGGGATCGTCCGATGGATATGACACCGCAGGAATATCAGGAGTATGTAAAAAGGAAGGCGCCCGACTCGCCCATCGTCAGGGACACGCTGCTCGCGTTTCTGACCGGCGGGGCGATCTGCGCGCTCGGGCAGCTGATCCAGAGCGGCTTTTTGCAGCTCGGGCTCGACAAGACCGCAGCCGGGACCGCGACCTCGATCAGTCTCGTGCTCCTCTCGGCGCTGCTGACCGCACTGGGGCTCTACACGCGGCTCGCGCGCTTCGCCGGGGCGGGGACGCTCGTACCGATCACGGGCTTTGCCAACGCCGTCGTTTCGCCCGCGCTGGATTTCAAGAGCGAGGGCTTTATCACCGGCACGGCGGTCAAGATGTTCACCGTGGCGGGACCCGTCATCGTCTTCGGCACCGCTGCCAGCGTTCTCTACGGCGTCCTCCTGATGCTGCTCCGATCCTCATAAAAAATAGACTTCTTTTCCAAAGAAGTCTATTTTTATAGATTTTTGTAGAAATGAGTCTATTCCAAAGTCAGATAGGACAGCTCCTTCGCGTGCCGGGGACAGACCCGCTCCAGCTCGCCGCGCCCGATCATGCGGAAGGCTGCCTGGTCGAAGCGCGGCGTCGTCATGCAGCTCACCAGCGTGGCGCGGGACTTGTCGATGTTCTCCGAGGCGAAGAGCTTGCCCTTGGGCACGACGGCCATGAACCGCTGCCCGGCGGCGGCGTCCGGCCCGAGCAGCGCCGCGGTGACCGCTCCGCTGTCCGGGTCGATCATCGTCACGCGCAAGCCGCCGCCCGCGTGGTAGTACCAGACCTCCTCGCAGTCGATTTGATGGAGGTGGGAGATTTCTTCACCGCGCAGCAGGAAATAAATGCTGCCCGCGAAGCGTCTGTCCCCCTCCGCGGCGTCCGGCGCGACGTATGCCTCGCGGAACCATCCGCCCTCCGGATGGGGCTCCATGCGATAGGCTTCGATCCATTCTTCGATCGGTTCCATACACAACATCTCCTTTTCTATTTGGCTGCAGACTACCACATCTTCGGTCAAAAGGCAAGAGCGCGGGAAAACGGCGCGGCGGTGTCAAGAGGGCAAATTGACGAAAATGGAGGCAATCGCCGCCGCGCGGCGGGGGAAAAGCACCGGCTGAAATTCGACATTTTTCGCGGAGAATCGCGTTGACATAAGAGTGTGGATAATCCTGTGGAAAGTGTTAATAACTTCGATTTTCGGCACTTCCGCAAGGTTGACCCCGTTGTTATGAAGCCCCGGTTCGGATACACTTTTTCCGAAAAAACGGCATGTTCCTGCCGAAAAAACGCGATTGGGTGATTTTTGGCAAAAGCACTTGCCATTGTGGGAGATTCCGGCTATAATATACCAAGTATTGTATTGTGAGTTTTTATGCCGTTTTGCCCGCGCCGCGCCGCGGGAAAAATTTTGGCTGAAATTACTGAAATTCTGAAAGCGGAGCGACACATGGCGGAAAACAAAAAAACCGATTACGGCAACGAAAGCATTTCCTCCCTGCAGGGGGCGGACCGCGTGCGCAAGCGTCCGGGCGTCATCTTCGGCTCGGACGGGCTGGACGGCTGCGAGCAGGCGGTGTTCGAGATTCTCTCCAACTCCATCGACGAGGCGCGCGAGGGGCACGGAAAGCTCATCACCGTGACGCGCTACCTCGATCACAGCGTGGAGGTGGAGGACCAGGGGCGCGGCTGCCCGCTGGACTACAACCCGAAGGAAAAGCGCTGGAACTGGGAGCTCGTGTACTGCGAGCTCTACGCGGGCGGCAAGTACGAGAACAACGGCGGCGACAACTACGAGTACTCCCTCGGCCTCAACGGGCTTGGCGCCTGCGCGACGCAGTATGCCTCGCGCTACATGGACGTGACCGTCTGGCGCGACGGGAACAGGTATTCGCTGCACTTCGAGCGCGGCGAGGTCACGGGCAAAAAGGGAAAGGAGCTCACGATCGAGCCCACCGACCGCGGCCGCAAAACCGGCACGCTGACGCGCTGGCTGCCCGACCTCGACGTCTTCACCGACATCGACATCCCCGCGGAGTTCTTCACCGACGTGATGAAGCGCCAGGCGGTGGTCAACGCCGGCGTCACCTTCCGCTTCCGCGACGAGACGACGCCGGGGCGCTTCCGGACGGAGGATTTTCTCTATCAGAACGGCATCGTCGATTACGTCGCGGAGCTGGCGGGAGAGGAGCCGCTGACGACCCCGGTGTTCTGGGAGACGGAGCGCCGCGGCAAGGACCGCGACGACAAGGACGAGTACAAGGTCAGGCTCTCGGTCGCGTGCTGTTTCTCCAACCGCGTGCAGCGCATCGAGCACTATCACAACTCCAGCTGGCTCGAGCACGGCGGCAGCCCCGAGAAGGCGACCCGGAGTGCGTTCGTCTCCGCCATCGACGCCTACCTTAAAAATAACAATAAATATCAGAAGAGCGAGGCGAAAATCACCTGGCAGGACGTCGAGGACTGTCTGGTGCTGGTGTCGAACAACTTCTCCACGCTCACCAGCTACGAGAACCAGACCAAGAAGGCGATCACGAACAAATTCGTGCAGGAGACGATGACCGAGTTCCTCAAAAGCCGCCTCGAGGTCTACTTCATCGAGAACCGCACCGACGCGGAGAAGATCGCCGCGCAGGTGCTCGTCAACAAGCGCAGCCGCGAGAGCGCAGAGCGGACGCGCCTTGGCGTGAAGAAAAAGCTCTCGGGCAGCATCGACATCGCCAACCGCGTGCAGAAGTTCGTCGACTGCCGCACGAAGGACGTCTCCCGCCGCGAGATATACATAGTCGAGGGCGACAGCGCCCTCGGAAGCGTCAAGCTCAGCCGCGACGCGGAATTTCAGGGCATCATGCCCGTGCGCGGCAAGATTCTCAACTGCCTCAAGGCGGACTATCCGCGCATTTTCAAAAGCGAGATCATCACCGACCTTCTGAAGGTGCTCGGCTGCGGCGTGGAGGTGCCGGGCAAGTACGCGAAGGAGCTCAACGCCTTCGACCTGAACAATCTGCGCTGGAGCAAGGTCGTCATCTGCACCGACGCCGACGTGGACGGCTACCAGATTCGCACGCTGATCCTGACGATGATCTACCGCCTGTGCCCCACGCTGATCCGGGAGGGCTGCGTCTACATCGCGGAGACCCCGCTGTTCGAGATCAGCTGCGGCGAAAAGACGTGGTTCGCCTATACCGATAAGGAGAAGAACGACATCGTGCAGTCGCTCGCGGGCAAGAAGGTCAAGGTCGACCGCTCGAAGGGACTCGGCGAGAACGACCCCGAGATGATGTGGCTGACGACCATGAATCCCGAGACGCGCCGCCTCATCCGCGTTACGCCGGAGGATATGGAGCGCACGGCGCAGGTGTTCGACCTGCTGCTGGGCGACGATCTCGCGGGGAGAAAGAACCACATTGCGGAGAACGGCTACAAGTATCTGGAAATGATCGACGTGAGCTGACGCGGAAAACGGTCAAATTTATAGACATATTGTATTGGAGGATAGAATTATGGCGAATATCATTATCCACTGCTATTATACCGGCAAGGAGGACGTGGTCTGCGGCTTCATCGAGGAGATGCTGGACTCCGGCCTGCGCGACGAGGTGCGGGGCGAGGACGGCTGCATGCAGTACGACTATTTCTTCTCCGCGGAGGATAAGTCTACCGGCGTGCTGCTGGAGCGCTGGCGCGACGACACGGCGCTGAGCAAGCACATGAACGGGCGCGTGATGGAACGCATTCAGGAGGTCAAGGCGCGCTACAAGCTGGAGACCCGCGTCGAGCGCAATCAGCTGAAGGAATAAGGCGGAGGAGCCATGCCGAAGAAAAAGCAACCCGAGGAGCTCCGGCATAAAAGGGACCCGAACGTACTCGGCCTGCACGCCGACGTCGTCGACCAGCGCATCACCGAGACGCTGGAGCTCAACTACATGCCCTACGCGATGTCGGTCATCGTTTCGCGCGCCATCCCGGAGATCGACGGCTTCAAGCCGTCGCACCGCAAGCTGCTCTACACCATGTATAAAATGGGACTGCTGAACGGCGCGCGCACAAAAAGCGCCAACATCGTCGGCCAGACCATGCGCCTCAACCCCCACGGCGACGCCGCGATCTATGACACGATGGTGCGTCTATCGAAGGGCTACGGCGCGCTGCTGCATCCTTTTATAGACTCCAAGGGAAATTTTGGAAAAGTCTATTCCCGTGACATGGCGTGGGCAGCCAGCCGGTATACGGAGGCAAAGCTCGCGCCGATCTGCGCGGAGCTGTTCCGCGATATCGACAGCGACACGGTAGACTTTGTCGATAATTACGACAATTCCATGAAGGAGCCGGCGCTGCTGCCGACCACCTTCCCCAACATTCTCGTCTCCGCCAACCAGGGCATCGCCGTGGGCATGGCGTCGCAGCTGTGCGGCTTCAACCTCGGCGAGGTGTGCGACACGACGGTCGCGTTTCTCAAAAATCCGGACTGCGCGATCTCCGAAACGCTGCTTGCGCCGGACTTTCCCACGGGGGGCGAGGTGCTCTACGACCGCGCCGCGCTCGAGGAGATCTACAACACGGGACGCGGCGGGATCCGCGTGCGCGCGCGCTGGCGCTACGACAAGGCGGAGAACCTGATCGAGATCTACGAGATTCCCTACACCACCACGACCGAGGCGATCATGGACAAGGTGGCGGAGCTGGTCAAGGCGGGCAAGGTCCGCGAGATCGCCGACATGCGCGACGAGACGGACCTATCCGGACTCAAGCTGACAATAGACTTGAAACGCGGCTCCGATCCGGAGAAGTTGATGCAAAAGCTCTATAAGTCTACCACTTTGATGGACACGGCGTCCTGCAATTTCAACGTGCTGATCGCGGGCATGCCGCGGGTCATGGGCGTGCGCGAGCTGCTGGACGAGTGGTGCGCCTGGCGGACGGAGAGCGTCAAGCGCCGCGTGTTTTTCGTGCTGGGCAAGCGGAAGGAAAAGCTGCATCTGCTCAAGGGCCTCAAGCGCATCCTGCTGGACATCGACAAGGCGATCCGGATCATCCGCGAGACCGAGACGGAGGCGGACGTCGTGCCGAACCTGATGATCGGCTTCGGGATCGACGAGGTGCAGGCGGAGTACGTCGCGGAGATCAGGCTGCGCAACATCAACCGCGAGTTCATCCTCAAGCGCACGGCGGAGACCGAGGCGCTGCAGGCGGAGATCGAGGATCTGCAGGACATTTTGGATTGTCCGGCGCGCGTGAAAAAGATCATCGTCGCGGAGCTGGAGGAGGTGAAAAAGAAGTACGCCGAGCCGCGGAAAACCGGCATCGTGTACGACTTTGCGGAGCCCGCCGAGCCGGAGGAGGAGAGCGCGGACGAGTATCCCGTCACGGTGTTCCTCTCCCGCCACGGCTACTTCAAGAAGATCACGCCGGCGTCGCTGCGCATGAGCGGCGAGCAGAAGTATAAGGAGGACGACGGTCCGCGCCAGAGCTTTGAGACCACGAGCAACGCGGAGGTCATGTTCTTCACCGACCGCGCGCAGGTCTACAAGACGCGCCTCGGCGAGTTCGCGGACACCAAGGCGTCGGTGCTGGGCGACTTTCTCCCGGCGAAGCTCGGCATGGACGAGGGGGAGAGCGTCGTCTACATGGTGCTGCCGGGGGATTACCGCGGCTTCATGCTCTTTTTCTTTGAAAACGGCAAGTGTGCGAAGGTGGAGCTCGCCGCCTATCAGACGACCTCGAACCGCCGCCGCCTCACCGGCGCGTACAGCGACAAGAGCCCGCTGCGCACGGCGATGTATCTTACGGAGGACTGCGAGATCGCGGTCTACTCCAGCGAGCCGCGCTGCCTTCTGGTCAGCACGGCGCTTCTGGGCGTCAAGTCCACGCGCGCGACGCAGGGCGTGGGGCTGCTGACGCTCAAGAAGAACAAAACGTTGGACTATGCCTGCACGTTCGAGGAATCCGGCATCACCAATCCCGCGCGCTACCGCGGGCGCTCGATCCCCGCGGCGGGCGCGCTGCTCAAGAGCGACGACACGGGAGACAGGCAGATGACCCTGCTGGACTGACGGCGGGGCACGAAAGGGAGTGAGGGCGATCACAAAGACGCTCAAAAGCTATGCGATCATTACGCTCGGCTGCGCGCTCTACGCGCTGTCGTTCGACTGGTTCTACGTGCCGAACAACCTGACCTGCGGCGGCTTCACCGGCGTCGCGCAGATCGTCAACTTCTTTGTTCCCAAGCTCTCGATCGGCCTTCTGCTGCTCGTGCTCAACGCGCCGCTGTATGTGCAGGGGCTGCGCCGCTTCGGCTTCAGCTTTCTGGTCAAATCGCTCTATGCCACGGCGGCGAGCGCGGTGCTGGTCGACGCTTTCGCGGCGCTCCACACCTTCCGCCCGCTCGAGCCGCTGCTGTCGGGGCTCTACGGCGGCGTGGTGCTGGGCGTGGGCTGCGGGCTGATGCTGCGCGAGGAGGCGACCACCGGCGGCACGGAGCTTGCCTCGTGGCTGCTCAAGCGGCGCTTTCCTCATCTCTCGCTGGGCAGCATCCTGCTGGGGCTGGACCTGGCGGTCATCCTCAGCTACGCCGCGGTGTTCCGCAACCTCGACAACGCGCTCTACGGCGGCGTGGCGCTCTATGTGACGACGAAGGTGATCGACCTGATCGTCTACGGCGGGAACACGGGCAAGCTGGCGCACATCATCTCCGCCAGGCAGGAGGAGATCACGCGCGAGCTGCTGGACAACGGCGTGGGCGTGACGAAGCTGCAGGCGACGGGCGCGTACACGAAGACCGAGCGCCCGATGCTGCTGTGCGCGGTGCGGCGGCGCGAGGTCGTGATGGTGCGGCGCATCGTCAAGGAGATCGACCCCGACGCGTTTTTCATCATGTGCGACGCCGGCGAGGTGCTGGGCGAGGGCTTCGGCGAGTACAAGCCGGACGGATTATAAGGAGGAAACGACATGGATTTCACCAAGGTCAGCAAGGCGCTGGAGGAGCGCGGCTTCAAGGTTTCGGCCTTTCCGACGGGGAAGGAGGCGTGCGCCTACCTCAACGAGCGCATCGACGGCACGAGCGTCGGGCTCGGCGGTTCGGTCACGCTCAGGGACATCGGGCTCTATGAGACGCTGCCCGGGCACAATGAGTTCTGGAGCCACTGGGCGCCGCCCGAGGGCATGACCGCGGACGAGGTGCGCGAGAGAGCGATGCACGCGGAGACGTATCTCAGCTCGGCGAACGCTCTCGCGGAGACAGGCGAGATCGTCAACATCGACGGCACGGGCAACCGCGTGGCGGGCACGCTTTTCGGACACAAGCGCGTCTTTTTCGTCGTGGGCCGCAACAAGCTGGCACCGACCTGCGACGAGGCGATCCGCCGCGCGCGCAACGTCGCCGCGCCGAAAAACGCCCTGCGCTTCGGCGTGGAGACGCCCTGCGTGGCGAACGGCGGCGACCGCTGCTACGACTGCAAGAGCCCCGCGCGCATCTGCCGCGGGCTGGTCGTGCTGTGGGAGGCGATGCGGGGCTGCGAGACGGAGGTCGTCCTCATTGACGAGGACCTGGGCTATTGATACGGCTATGAGGCTGTGCGATCCGATCCCCGGACCGCCGCGCGGCGCTGTGAAGAAGACAGTCGTTCTGCTCCTGTTCGCGCTGTGCCTGGCGCTGTCGGGCTGCGGGGACAGGCTGCTGGAGCGCTCGTATTCCTCCGTCGTGCCGCACAGCGCGGCCTTCTGGGAGAACGAGGACGCCGACACCCTGCGCGCGGAGAACTATCAGGACCTCGTCAACGCGCTGCTGCTGCTCCTCGGCGAGCACAGCGAGGACGGCGTCGTGCGCATCTACGGCGACGCGCCGAACAAGGCGCGGCTGGCGGAGAACGCCTGCGTCGAGGTGCAGAAGGAGACGCCCATCGGGGCGTATCTGCTCGATTACATCACCTACGACGGCAAGGCGGAGAGCGGGTACTATGAGCTGACGGTCCGCTTCGGCTACCGCCGCACGGCGGAGGAGCAGGCCGCCATCGTCAACGCGACGAGCACCGAGGCGCTGCCAGACCTGCTGCGCACCGCCGTTTCGGAGAAGGCTAACGCCGTCGCCGTGCGCATCGGCTGGTTCGGCACCGACCGTGCGGGCGTTCTGGCGCTGGTCGCCGCCGTCCACGACGAGGTGTACCCGCCGGAGCCCGAGCCGGAGCCCGAGCCGGCCGGGGACGCTGCGGAGTCGGCGCCCGCCGACGGCACGGAGCCGGCGGGCGAGGGCGAGACACCGGCGGAGCCGGAGACGCCCGGAGCCGCGGAGCCGCCGCAGGAGCCGTCCGGCGAGGGGGAGCCCCCCGCGGAGGGAGAGGCGCCCGGAGAGGGAGAGACGCCGGAGGAGGGCGTTCCGCCCGAGCCGGCGGAGCCGGCGTTCGACCTCGCCCCGTGGCAGGTGCTGTTCTATCCCGACACCGACCAGCCGGGGATCATCGAGGTCATCCTGAACGAATCATAGTATAAAAAAAGAAGCGGCCGCGCGGCCGCTTCTTTCGTTATAGGGCTGATATTTATACTGAAATTTATTAAAACGATTGAAAATCGTTTTATAGCCGCGCAGCGGCGTTAAATTTCGCATGAGACGTGTTTTGCGCCTTTGGCGCAAAACCAGCGTGCGCAGCACGCGCCTTTCAAATTAAATCTTTTAATTTGAAAGTAGTATTACGATACGCTGAGCCAGTCGACCAGCTCCAAGCCGGGGTTGTGCTTGGTGAGGAAGCCGACGGACCACTCGCCGCCGAAGGCGATGAGCCTGCGGCCCTTGAAATCCTCCAGCACGCGCGAGCCGGTGCACAGGATCAGGTCCTTCGGGTCGCAGGGGCATTCGCCGATCAGGCGCAGATGCTCGTAGGGCAGGCCGCTCATGCGCAGGTCGACGCCATACTCGCTCTTCATGCGGTACTCGAACACATCGAACTGCAGCGTGCCGACGACGCCGACGACCACGTCCTCCAGGCCGCTGTCGGGGATCCTGAAAATCTGGATCGCGCCCTCCTGGGCGATCTGTTCAATGCCCTTGACGAACTGCTTGCGCTTCATCGTATCCATCGGGGCGACCGACATGAAGTGCTCCGGCTCAAAGGTCGGGATGCCCGAGTAGCGGAATTTTTTCCCCGGCACGGTGATCGTGTCGCCGATGGAGAAGATGCCGGGATCGAACACGCCGATGATGTCCCCGGCGTAGGCGGTGTCCACGATCTCGCGCTCCGCCGCCATCATGGTCTGCGGCTGGGAGAGGCGCAGCTTCTTGCCGCTTTGAACGTGATAGTACTCCGCGTCGCGCTCGAACCTGCCCGAGCAAATGCGCATGAATGCCAGACGGTCGCGGTGCGCCTTGTTCATATTCGCCTGGATCTTGAACACAAAGGCGGAGAAGTCCGGCGAGAAGACGTCCACCTCGCCCTCGCTGCTCTCGCGGGAGAGGGGGGCGGTGGTCATGGCGAGGAAGTGCTCGAGGAAGGGCTCCACGCCGAAGTTGGTCAGCGCCGAGCCGAAGAACACCGGCGAGAGCGTGCCGTTTCGGACAGCCTTGAGGTCGAACTCGCGCCCCGCGCCGAGCAGCTCGATCTCGTCGGCGAGCGCGTCGCGCTTTGCCTGCCCGAGCATGTCCGCGAGCACCGGGTCGTCGAGCTCAATCTCCGTGACGCCCGCCTTCTTCGCGTGCCCCGCGTCGGTAAAGTGGAGGATGCAGCGCTTTTCCCGGTCGTACACGCCCAGAAACTCCTTGCCGCAGCCGATGGGCCAGTTGACGGCGTAGGTGTCGATGCCGAGCTCACGCTCGACCTCCTCGCACAGCTCCAGAGGGTCGCGGGTCTCGCGGTCCATCTTGTTGATGAAGGTGAAGATCGGGATGTGGCGCAGGGCGCAGACCTTGAAGAGCTTGCGCGTCTGCGGCTCGACGCCCTTCGCCCCGTCGATGACCATCACCGCGCTGTCCGCCGCCATCAGCGTGCGGTAGGTGTCCTCCGAAAAGTCCTGATGGCCGGGCGTATCGAGGATGTTGATGCAGTAGCCGCCGTGCTGGAACTGCATGACCGACGATGTGACCGAGATGCCGCGCTGCTTCTCGATCTCCATCCAGTCCGACGTCGCCGCGCGGGCGCGCTTGCCCTTGACCTCGCCCGCCTGCGCGATCGCGCCGCCGTAGAGCAGGAACTTCTCGGTCAGCGTCGTTTTGCCCGCGTCCGGGTGCGAGATGATCGCAAAGGTCCGGCGGCGGCTGATTTCCTCTTGTATGGTTGACATAAAATTCCCTCCGAATCCGCATGGGATGAACAACACATGGAGCGAAGCGGGTGACTCCTCATTAAAAGAAGGAATCAAAAACAAAGAAGCCAGCCACAGGCTGACTTCTTTGTTTTTGGAGCGGGCAACGAGGCTCGAACTCGCTACCTCCACCTTGGCAAGGTGGCGCTCTACCAGATGAGCTATGCCCGCGGAAC
>CAMVAV010000060.1 GCA_947165595.1 uncultured Clostridia bacterium
CCTGCGGCAGCGGCGCGTTCCAGAACGCCATCGTGCAGTCGCCGACGAACTTGTCGAGCGTGCCGTGGTTCTTCATGATGCACTCGGTCGTCAGCGTGAGGTAGCGGTTGATGATCTCGACCACCGTCGGCGGGTCCAGCGACTCGCTCATCGTGGTGAAGCCGCGGATATCGACGAACAGCACCGCGATGTCGTACAGCTTGCCGCCCAGCTCCAGGCCGTCGCTGCCCTGGTCGATGAGCTGCTTCATGACGGCGGGGTCGATGTAGTGGCCGAAGGTGTTCTGCACGCGGTGCTTCTCCCGCTGCGCGCGCACATAGTTGAGCGCGACCGAAGCGATGAACAGCACCGTCACGAAGAGCGGGACGTAGAGCACGTGCAGCAGCGTGCCGGAGCGGTAGAGCAGCAGGCACAGGCCCAGCCAGCCCGCCGTCAGCGCCGCCCAGACCGGCAGCGCGAGGCTGACGCGGCGGTCGACGAACCACAAAAGCGACAGCGCGCACAGCAGGAACAGCAGGGCGAGCTGCCAGCCGTTCGCCGCCTCCTTCGGCACGAAGCCGGAGCGGAACGCGTCGATCAGGTTCGCCTGGATCTCGATGCCGTACATCGGCGCGGTGTGGTCGACGCTGGTGACGTATTCGTCCTGCAGGCCCGCGGCGTAGGGCCCGATGAGCACGATCTTGCCCGCGAAGTAGTCGCTTTCGACCTCGCCCGTGAGCAGATCGTACACCGAGACGCTGTCATAGTAGCCGCCGGGGCCGGTGGTGTAGGGGATGTAGAAGAAGCCCTTCGCGTCGGTCTGCGGGAGGGGGTTCGGCGTCTCTCCGTAAAATTCGCACCACATCTCGTAGAGGTTGCGCGAGAAGGAGAATTCGCGCCCGTGATCCGGCACGTCGATGTACAAAAGCGCGTGGCGCAAGATCGCGTCGGCGTCCTTCATGGCGTTGATCTGCCCGCGGCGGCACACCGCGCTGAGCGCGTCGAAGGGCTGATCCCAGCCGAGCACGGCGAAGTCGTCCATGTAGAACTCGCCGTTGCCCTTGTCGACGTAGGCGCTGCCGAAGGTGGCGGCCTCGGCGAACAGGACGTTGCCGTACTCGCTCGCCGCTTCCACCAGAAGCTCGTCCGCGTCGGGGTCGGAGCCCTCGCCGATGAACAGGATATCGATGCCGATGGCGGCGGGGCGCGCGTCGGGGTCGGAGTTGAGGTACTCGATCGCCTCCGCGACGTAGTTGCGCGGCCAGGGGAAGGGGCCGAGCTCGTCCAGCGCGCGCTGGTCGATGCCGACGACGACCGCCTCGCCGTCCGCGCCGCCCGCGCGCTGGTAGAGCGCGTCGGAGGCAAGGCCGTCCGTCGCGTCGAGAACGCCCGAGGCGGCGAGGCCCGTCATCGCGCCCGCGACCAGTACCGCGATCGCGAGGCGGAAAAGAAACTGTCTGTGCTGCTTCATGGGTCAGTTTGCCGGCAGAAGGGTCGCCGCGGATTCGACGCCGTTGATCGTGATTTTGTAGTATTTGTTTCTATCGACCGAGCTGCCTGCTCCTAACGGGTTTTGATCGGACAGCTGGGCAAGAGACTCAATGGAACATCCTCCCGTTTCGTATTGCAGGGCTTTGGGGGATGCACAGCTGTAGACCGTGGAGAAGGTGCCGTTCTCGCTGTCTGACGCGGTAATAGCAAATGTGATTTTCGTCAGCCAGGCATAGGAATTGCTGCCGTTGATGGTGATTTTTCCGTCTGCGGCAAGCGCGACGCCGGTAACCGAGTAAAGATTTATGCCGCTCAGGACGATCTCGGTGGCCTGGGTGATTTGGAAGGCCGCCGTCAGCGTTGCTCCCGAGGCGGTGAATGCCGTATCGCTCCCGTTTACCGTCCCCTTTACCGCGGAGTCGGCGCCGAGATAGGTGTTGTCCTTCAGCGTCAGCGTGACGGTGACGTCGCCGCCGCTGGACGTGACGTCGTACACACCGTTGTTTCCGGCGGTAAGGGCGGTCCCGTTTTGCGTAACCGTGAGGGATTGATGGAACGCTCCCGCGGCAGGCGGCGTGATCGTCAGCGCGCAGGACGTGAGGCTCCATCCGGCGGTCAGCACGGTCGCGGCGGTAACCTGAGTCGTCGACAACGCGGGCGCGCCGGCCTCGTCCTTCCAGCCGGTGAAATCATACCCGTCACGCGTCGGCTTGATCTCCTGCGGATTCAGACCGATCGACCACACCGTGCAGGCGGTGGGAAGCGGGTCGTTATAGCCCACGGTCGTCGTCTTTGTCCTCTCGCCGTCCGGGAACGCGCCGTCGCCCGCGTCGAAGGTCACAACGAATTTGACGCTGTCGTTGTTGACGTTTTGACCGGGCGTGTAGGTGCTGCCCCGCCGGTTGACGATCGTGCCTCCTCCCGTGATCGAGGCCGCGTTGTTGTAAAGCTCGCCGCTGTTGCGGATCGTGCCGCTGTTGACGGTCGTGCCGTTTTGGATCGTCAGCGACGTGCCGTACTCCACCTCAATCGTGCCGCTGTTGGTCAGGCCGGTGATCGCGGTGCCGGACGCGCCGACTGTGACGGCGGCGAAGATCAGCTTTTTGCCGGAGGGGACGTTCAGATTGCTGTAGGTGCCGCCCCCGGGGACGGTGACCACGTCGTTCTCCCGCAGCAGTTCCGCCAGGGCGTCGGCGTCGTTGGGAGCCGCCGCCTGCGCGGGCGCGTTTTTGTGTCCGGCGTACAGGGTCAGATCATGGGTCACGGCGTCGTTCGCGCCGGGCTGCGTCTGCCGGCTCGCTTCGTAAAACCAGAGCGTCATGCGGACCCTGTCCTTTGTGGGCGTTTCCTGACCCCTGAGCAGGTCCTGGAGCTTCGTGCCGCGCTCGGCGGTCAGCGTGTGGACGCTTCTGCCGTCGGCGAATTTTCCGCCGTTGGCGTTGAGCGTGACGGTGAAGCGGACGGGCTGCTGGGGCTGCCGGGCTCCGCTGTTCCCGCCGGAATGGGAGCCGGAATCCCTGTCGGAGTCGGACGAATTATCCGTATTCGCGGCGGGCGCGGGCGCCTGCGTCTTTCCGTCCGCGGCGTCGAGCGCGGCGAGCGCCTTGTCCTGCGCCGCGAGCGCGGTCTCCGCCGCTTTCTCCGCCGCGGCCTCGGCGGCGGCCTCCTGCGCCTGCTTCTCCGGCAGGCTTTCGACCAGCGCGTCCATGTCGAGTCCGGGCAGCGCGCTTGCCACGCGCGCGCGCAGCGCCGGGTCGCTTGCCAGCTCCGCCACGACCAGCGCGGGAACGTCGTCGGGCGTAAACGCCGCCGCCTCGCCGCTGCTTTGCAGCTGCTCGCCGGCGCCGACCGCCTTTGCGGCTCCCGTGCCGTCCGCCGGGACGGCGTCCGCGTGCCCCTCCAGCAGGGCGACGCTCTCGGGCGAGGACCAGCCGACGGTGCCGCGGATGCCCGTGATCATCGTCGCGGTGCGGATGTTGAGGCTCTCGTCGCTCTTGAGCGGCTGCGTCACGTTGAACAGCAGCTCGCCCGACATGAGCGCGACCTCCAGCTTGCCGCCGGTCTTTTTAATCTCGATCTTGCCGTTCGCGCCCAGCTTGACCGCCTTCGCGTCGTCCAGGCTGACGGCGGCGGAGCTGCTCTTTCCGGTCTCGACGGTGTAGCCGTTGTAGAGCCGCATGCCCTTCACGACGCTCTTGGTCTGCCCGCCCGAGGTCTTGACGGTCACGGTGCCCGTCGTGTCCTCCAGACGAAGGGTGGTGCCGCTCGTGTCGTTTGCCGCGGCGGCGGGGATGCTCAGCGCCAGCAGCAGCGCCAGCGTGAGGATCAGGGATATCGCGCGCTTCATATGACTCCCTCCCATGCCTTGCTTTCTTCAAATTCCGCGAGCAGCGCCGGGTCGATGCTGCCCTCCTTTTCCGCCATGATGTGCAGGATGCCCAGCGCCTTTTCCAGCGACATCGGCGGCTTGTAGGGCCGGTCGTGCGCCGTCAGCGCGTCAAAGATATCGAGGATCGTCAAAAGCCGCACCTCGAAGGGGATCTCGTCCGCCGTGCGGTGGTTGGGGTAGCCCGCGCCGTTGAGCAGCTCGTGATGCGCCGCCGCCCAGACCGGCACCTGCGCGTAGATCTTCGGGAACGTCATCTGGCTGAGGATGCGCCCCGTGACGACGACGTGGCTCTGCATGACGCCGCGCTCGGCGTCGGTCAGCGTGCCCTTGCGGATGTGCAGGCACACGCACTCGTCCTCCGTCAGCAGCGGCTGCTCCACGCCGTTTTCGTCGAGAAACGTGCGCTTCGCCAGCTCGTCCACGCGCTCGAAGTCCGCGTCGGGCAGAAAGCCGAAGCGGTTGATCCGCTCGATGAACGCGAGCGCGTCCGCGTTTTCCGCCGCGCGCCGCGCCAGCTCATCCTCGTCGATGCGCCCCTCGAGCCGCGCGATGCGGTCGAGCAGATTGACCGCGCGGAAGCGCGCGCGGATTCTGTCGATGCGCGGGCCGAGGCGGGAATCCTTGTCCATGACCTCCAGCGGCACGGCGAGCTTGCCGACGTCGTGCAGCCAGACGCTCATCAGGAACGCGCGGCGCTTGTTTTCGTCGAAGCGGCGCGGATTGCCGGTTTTGTCCAGCCAGTCGAGGAAATGCTCGCCCACGCGCACCATGTTGCGGGTGTGGTTGGCGTTGTAGTGCGAGCGTTCGTCGATCGCGGTCGAGAGCGTCCGCACGAGGGAATCGAGCAGGGTGGTGATCTGCTCGCTGTAGCGCATGTTGGTGATGCTGATCGCCGAGAGCGAGGAAAGCGCCGAGACCAGCAGCTCCACCGACGTGTCGAACGGGATCGTCACGCCCTGCGCGTCCTTGGCGTTGATAAGCTGCGTCACGCCGATCAGCTCGCCCTTGTCGTTCGACATCGGCACGACCAGCATGCTCTGCGTGCAATAGCCGGTCATCGCGTCGTAGCGCAGCGAGCCGGTAAAGTCGAAGTGCGTGTCCGTGTGCACGTCGGAGACGTTGATCGCCTCGTTGTGCAGCGCCACCCACGCCGCCACGTATTTTTCCTCCAGCGGCACGGGGGGCAGCGTGATGGGGGCGTCGTGCCCGCCCTGCCGCACGCCCTGCGAGCGCGTGACCATGCGGCAGAAGTGCAGCCCGTCGTCCTCCAGCAGGTACAGCGTGCCCGCGTCGCTGTGGGCGCAGTCCATCGCGCTGTCCAGGATCGCGGAGAGCAGCGCCTCGCGGTCGCGCTCGGAGGTGAGGGCGAGGCACATCGTGAGGAAGCGCTGCAAATCGTTCTGCGTCTGCTTCTTCATAGGCTGATGCACTCCCCCTCCCTCGCGAAGGCGTAGTCGGGGCCGATGGCGCGCAGCTGCTCCGACGCGCGGTCAAGGTCGTCGTCGGTGCGCCCGGGGTCGTGATGGATGATGCGCAGCCGCTTCACGCCGCAGTCCCGGGCGAAGCGCGCCACATATTCCCAGCTGTTGTGCCCGAAGGTCGAGTGTCCCGTCCACTCGTCGTCGCGGTACTGCCCGTCGCACAGCAGCAGGTCGCAGTCGCGCTCAAACTCGGCGAGGCGCGAGGCGAGCGAGCGGTCGAGCGTGCAGTCGGTGGCGAACACGAGGCGCAGCCCGTCCGCGTCCAGCCGCAGCAGCGACACGCCGCCGGGGTGGTTGCCCTCCATCACGTCCACCGTCACGCGCCCGAGGTGCATCGTGTCGCGCAGCTCGTGGAACCGGATCTCGCCGGGCAGCAACTCCGGCCCCACCGGCCACAGCGGGGGCGACATCATGCGCTCCACCTGCGCTTTGGCGTCCAGCCCGCCGCGCGTCACGGCGTAGACGTTCAGCCGCGTGCCCTGCCGCAGCACATAGGGGCACAGCGGCAGGCCCAGCAGATGATCGAGATGCGGATGCGACAGCAGCAGGGAAAGCTCGTCGCGCTCCATCGCCTCCGCCGGCAGGTTCATCAGGCCCGAGCCCGCGTCCAGCACGATATACTGCCCGAGCGCGCGCGCCAGCACGCAGGTCGTGGCGCCGCCGTAGCGCACGAAATCGCGCCCGCTGACCGGTATGGACCCGCGCGCGCCGAGGATCGTAACGTCAAACTTTCCCATAATGACCGGCTCCTTCCGCGTTTGCACATACTTACGCATTATTTTAACACAGTAAACAGAAAGAGTAAATCTTTTTTTGCAGCTGCGAAGCAAAAAAGAAGCCGTGAAAAAACGGGAGGAGCTTCCCGCTTTTTCACAGCTCCGCTGTTTTCCGGTTTTTTGTTATCCCATGACGACGCGCACGTCGACCGTTTCGCCCGCCTTCGCGATCGGCAGGACGCAGCCGGAGAGCGCTTTGCCGCCGGCGGTGACGGATTTGACGCCGTGCTGCGCGCCGGCGCTGTTGTCCACCGTGATGCGGTAGGTCGCCCCGCGGTAGCGCCGCGTGACGGTGAAGCCCCTGAGCGACGCGGGGACGCAGGGGTCGACCTTCAGCCCGTCCAGCGTGGGGATCACGCCGAGGATCGCCTGGCTGACGCTCAGAAACGTCCACGCCGCCGTGCCGGTGAGCCAGCTGTTCTTGCCCTCGCCGAAGCTCGGCGCGTCCCTGCCCGCGATCATCTGGCTGTAGACGTAGGGCTCGGTGCGGTGGATCTCGCTGATCTCCTCGATGTACGCGGGCGCGGTGCGGCGGTAGACCTCAAACGCGCGGTCGCCGTGCCCCAGCACCGCCTCGGCGCAGACGATCCACGGGTTGTTGTGGCAGAAGATGCCCGCGTTCTCCTTGTAGCCCGGCGGATAGCTGGAGATTTCGCCCAGCTCGAGATGGTAGCGCGTGTACGCGGGCTGGAGCAGCACGATGCCGTACTTCGTGTCGAGGCGCGCCTTGACGCTCGCCATCGCCTTTTCCGCCTCGCCGCTGTCCCGGCCGATGCCCGCCATGACGCACATGCCCTGCGGTTCGATGAAAATTTGACCCTCCTCGCACTCTTTCCCGCCGACCACGTTGCCGTGGGCGTCGTAGGCGCGGCGGAACCACTCGCCGTCCCAACCGGCGTCGAGCACGGCGCGCTCCACGGCGGCGATCGCCGTCTCCGCCTCCGCCGCCTCGTCCGCGCGGTCCAAATGGCGCAAAAGCTCCGCCCACGCGCGCCCGTACTTGACGAACATGCCCGCGATGAACACGCTCTCCGCCACGGGGCCCTCGCTGGGTCCGGTGATCTGGAAGCTCTCGCCGGGGTGCTCGGAGAAGCAGTTGAGGTTGAGGCAGTCGTTCCAGTCGGCGCGCCCGATCAGCGGCAGGCCGTGCGGGCCGAGGTGCGTCCTCGTGTAGTTGAAGCTGCGGCGCAGGTGCTCGAGCAGCGGCCGGGCGAGCGACGCGTCGTTGTCGAACGGCACGCTCTCGTCGAGGATGGAGAAGTCGCCCGTCTCGCGCAGGTAGGCGTCGGCGCCCGCGATCAGCCAAAGCGGGTCGTCGTTGAAGCCGCTGCCGACGTCGAGGTTGCCCTTCTTCGTCAACGGCTGGTACTGGTGGTACGCGCTGCCGTCGGGGAACTGCGTGGCGGCGATGTCGAGGATGCGCTCGCGCGCGCGCTCCGGGATCATGTGGACGAAGCCCAGCAGATCCTGGCAGGAGTCGCGGAAGCCCATGCCGCGCCCCATGCCGCTTTCAAAGTAGCTGGCGCTGCGGCTCATGTTGAACGTGACCATGCACTGGTACTGGTTCCAGATGTTGACCATGCGGTCGAGCTTTTCGTCGCCCGTCGCCGCCTGATAGCGGCCCAGCAGCGCGTCCCAGTGGGCGGCGAGCGCGGCGAGCGCGGCGTCGAACGCGGCGTCGGTCGCGTAGCGCGCGATCATCGCCTTCGCGCGCGCCTTGTTGACGACGCCGGGGGCCTCCCACTTCTCCTCCACGGGATTCTCGATGTAGCCGAGGCCGAACAGGAGGCTCTCCTCCCGTCCGGGGGCGAGCGTCAGGTCGAACTGCTGCGCCGCGACCGGCTGCCAGCCGTGGGCGACGCTGCCCGTGCAGCCGCCGCCGAACACCGCCGCGGGCCGCGCGGGCGAGCCGTAGACGCCGAGGAACGCCTCGCGCGCGGTGTCGAACCCGTCGGGCGCGCGGTTCGCCCAGAACACGGCGTAGTGGTCGCGCCGCTCGCGGTACTCGGTCTTGTGATAGATCGCCGCGCCGTCCACCTCCACCTCGCCGGTGGAGTAGTTGCGCTGGAAGTTGGAGGCGTCGTCCATCGCGTCCCAGAGGCAGAACTCCGCGTAGGGGAACACGGACACGCGCTTTTCCGCCGCGGAATCATTTCTGACGCGCACGCGCATGAGCAGGCAGTTGTCGCCCAGCGGCACGAACAGCTCCTGCGTTGCGCGCACGCCGTCCTTCGCGCCCTCGATCACCGTGTAGCCGAGGCCGTGGCGGCAGGAATACTCGTCCGGCTCCGCCTGCACGGGCTGCCAGCCGGGGTTCCAGACCGAGTCGCCGTCCTTCACATAAATATGAAAGCCCTCCGAGTCCAGCGGCGCGTTGTTGTAGCGATAGCGCGTCAGCCGGCGCAGCCGCGCGTCGCGGTAAAAGCTGTAGCCGCCCGCCGTGTTGGACAGCAGGGTGAAGAAATCCTCGCTTCCAAGGTAGTTGATCCACGGCAGGGGGGTGCGCGGCGTGGTGATGACATACTCGCGGCGCGCGTCGTCAAAATGTCCGAATTGCATGGCGATCCTCCTTAACGAAAACGATTGCGTTACGTTCGATTTCCCTTAATGTAGCCGATTTGTCCCGGAAATGCAAGAGTTATTTTGCATTTTTTTAGGAATTATGCATAAAACACAAAGGGGGAGGGGGTCGTTTCGGCAGGGTCCTCGGCATTTTTCATAAAACTGTTGAGCGAAGCTTGTTAAGAACATCCAAACTTTCGCTTTTCTCAAACATTTTGCAAATTCCCTCTTGCATTTTCGCTTGAAATGATGTAGTTTTGCATTGCGAAAACGATTGAGTTTGGAGTTGGTTTTCTGTGGTTTCCATGAAGGACATCGCCAGACGCTGCGGTGTTTCGGTCGCCACGGTCAGCAAGTCCCTCAGCGGCCGCCCCGACATCGGGGAGGAGACGCGGGCCAGGGTCGTGCGCGCCGCGGAGGAGCTGCACTACATGGCGAACGCTTCCGCCCGCGCGCTCAAGACGAACCGCACCTATAATATCGGGGTCCTGTTCGTCGACAACCGGCAGAGCGGCCTGGCGCACGAGTTCTTCTCCGCCGTGCTGGACAGCCTCCGCGTCGAGGCGGAGCGCAGCGGCTACGACATCACCTTCATCAACAGCAATCTGGGAGGCCGCAAGTCCAGCTACCTGCAGCACTGCCGCTACCGCGGGGTGGACGGCGTGGTCATCGCCTCGGTGGACTTCCACGCCCCCATGGTGACGGAGCTGGTCGAGTCGGAGCTGCCGGTCGTGACCATCGACCACGTGTTCAACAACCGCATCGCGGTCATGTCGGACAACGTCAGCGGCGCGGACGCGCTGGTGCGCTACGCGGCGTCGAGAGGACACAAGCGCATCGCGTTTATTCACGGCGAGCTGACCTCCGTCACGGAGCAGCGCCTGGTGGGCTTCCACCGTGCCTGCGACGAGCTCGGCATCCCGACGCCGGACGAGTACGTGCGCGAGAGCGACTACCACGACACCGAAAGCTGCTACCGCGTGTGCGCCGAGCTGCTCAAGCTCGACCCGCGCCCCGACTGCATCCTGTTTCCGGACGATTACTCCTACATCGGCGGCATGAACGCCATCCGCGACGCGCATCTGCGCATCCCGGAAGACGTTTCGGTGATGGGCTACGACGGCATCAACCTCGCGCAGGTCATCAGCCCGCGCCTGACCACCTACCATCAGGACACGGCGGAGCTGGGACGGGCGGCGGCGGCGAAGCTGATCGAGCTGATCGAGCGCCCCAAGACCGCGCTGCTCGACCGCGTCATCATCCCCGGCACGCTCTGGGAGGGCGAATCCGTTTCCAGGCTTTGATCCCGGTGATCAGTGGGGACAGCCCCCACAATATATAAGAATCACAAAATTAAGAAGCGCAAAAAAAATGAGGAGGAATTGAAACATGAAAAAGTTTGTCTCGCTGCTTCTTGCTCTCGTGATGGTTCTCGCGCTCGTCGCCTGCGGCGGCGGCAGCACCACTACCGAGCAGCCCGCCAACACCCCGAGCACTTCCACCGACACCCCGAGCACTTCCACCGACACCCCCGCTCCCGCCGCCAGCACCGATACCGGCGCCGCTTCCGGCGAAGGCAAGGTCTTCAACATCTATGCCTGGAACGAGGAGTTCAAGGGCTTCTTTGAGAAGTATTACACCGTTCCCGACGGCGTGACCGTGAACTGGGTCATCGTCCCGAACACCGACGGCGCTTATCAGAAGGCGCTCGACGAGGCGCTGATCAATCAGGCGGACGCCGCCGACGACGACAAGGTCGATATGTTCCTCGCCGAGGCCGACTACATCGTCAAGTACACCAACTCCGAAGCCACGCAGGACGTCAAGGCGCTCGGCGTGACCGACTTCTCCCAGATGTATCCCTACACCGTTTCCACCGCCTCCGACGCCAACGGCGTCGTCAAGGGCGTCAGCTTCCAGTGCTGCCCCGCCGCGCTGATCTATCGCCGCTCCATCGCCAAGGACGTCCTCGGCACCGACGATCCCGATCAGGTGCAGGCTCAGCTCGACAGCTGGGAGAAGTATGACGCCGTCGCCGCCCAGGCCAAGGCGAAGGGCTACTACATGACCGCCTCCGAGGCCGCCGACTTCCGCGTCTTCTCCAACAACTGCACCATGCCCTGGGTCGACGCCAACAACAAGCTCCAGTTCTCCCCCGAGATCACCGCTTGGATGGAGCAGCAGGAGAACTTCGCCAAGAACGGCTACACGGTTCTCTCCGACGTTTGGAAGGAAGACTGCACCAACCAGATGTTCAAGGACGGCAAGACCATGTGCTTCTTCGGCCCCGCCTGGTACTTCAACTTCTGCATGACCAACGCCATGGATCCCGACAAGGGCTGCTACGGCGACTGGGCGATCTGCGAAGGCCCGCAGAGCTATTTCTGGGGCGGCACTTGGCTGCTCGCCGCGACCGGCAGCGATAACCCCGCCACCCTCGCCGACGTCATGAAGGCGTTCACCGTCAACGAGGACATCTGCACCAAGCTCGTCAAGGAAGACGCGCAATTCGTCAACAACAAGAAGGTCAACGAAGCCATCGCTTCCGACCCCAACTACGGCAATGACTTCCTCGGCGGCCAGAACGACACCAAGTTCTTCTGCGAACACGCCGACAACATCAAGTTCGAGAACCACACCATCTACGACCAACTGTGCAACGAGAAGCTGCAGGAGTACTATCGCGAGTACCTCAAGGGCTCCGTCGACAAGGACGCCGCGATGCAGAACTTCTACAAGGCGATCGGCGAGAACTATCCCACCATCGTCCTCCCGCAGTAAAAGCACAACCGCAAACGCCGGTTTTCCGCGGAGGCAAGGCTCCGGCCTTGCCTCCGCGAACCATAAAGAGCCTGTCGTCCGATCAGAGCGCGCCGATACGCGGCGCGCCGTGATGAGTCGACACCCAAAGGAGGAATCGCAATGAAAAAGAAAGGCGTCAGCTATGCGAAGTGGGGGTATATCTTTATTCTGCCCTTCTTTCTTGCCTATCTGGTCTTCGCCTTCGTCCCGCAGGTCATGACCATCTACAACAGCTTCTTCATGAACTACCGCGAAGGCCTGACGCAGGTCGGCCCCAAGTTCATCGGCTTCCAGAACTACGTCGCGCTCTTCACGCCCGACGCGAACGGCACGATCGACATCCTCAAGTACGCCGGCAACACAATGGTCCTCTGGCTGCTCGGCGCGGTGCCGCAGATCCTCATTGCGCTGCTGCTGGCGATCTTCTTCACGAGCTACCGGCTGAACATCAAGGGCCAGCAGTTCTTCAAGACGGTCATCTATATGCCGAACCTCATCATGGCGTCGGCGTTCTCGATGCTGTTCTTCACGCTCTTCTCCAACGTCGGCCCCGTCAACCAGTTCATTCAGGCGATGGGCTGGAGCGACGTGCCGATCGACTTCTTCGCCAGGACGGTCACGGTGCGCGGCCTGATCTCGCTGATGAACTTCCTGATGTGGTTCGGCAACACGACGATCCTGCTCATGGCGGGCATCATGGGCATCGACCAGAGCCTCTTCGAAGCGGCGAACATCGACGGCGCGAACTCCGTGCAGACGTTCTTCAAGGTCACGCTCCCGCTGCTGACGCCGATTTTGGTCTACACCGTCATCACGGCGATGATCGGCGGACTCCAAATGTTCGACGTGCCGCAGGTTTTGACCAACGGCGCGGGCACGCCGGACCGCACCTCCACCACGCTTGTGATGTTCCTCAACAACTACCTCGGCGGCAGCAAGAACTACGGCATGGCGGGCGCGATCTCGGTGATCATCTTCATCATCACCGGCATTTTGAGCCTGATCGTCTACCGCTCGCTGACCAAGAAGGACTAAAGGAGGGGACGCGACATGAATAAGAGCAATTCCGCGGACAGCCGCAGGGCAAAGGCGCAGCTCACCGTGCTGCGCGTGATCGTCTACGTCATTCTGATCTTCCTCGCCGCGCTGTGCCTGTTCTCCTTCTACATGCTGTTCGTCAACGCCTCGCGCACGAACGCGCAGATCCAGACCGGCTTCTCCGCCCTGCCGCGCGGCCATCTCATCGAAAACCTGAAAAACGCGTGGACGGACGCCTCCATCAACATCCCCAAGGGCATGCTCAACAGCTTCTTCATCGCGGCGACCACCGCGGTGCTGACGACCTACTTCTCCGCGCTGACCGCCTACGGCATCCACGCCTACGACTTCAAGCTCAAGAACGCGGCGTTCACCTTCATCATGGCGATCATGGTCATCCCCACGCAGGTGTCCGCGTCCGGCTTCATCCAGCTGTGCTACAAGTTCGGCCTGCAGAACAAGTTCTGGGTGCTGATCCTGCCGGGCGTCGCCGCGCCGGTCGTGTTCTTCTACATGAAGCAGTACATGGAAAGCGTCCTGCCGATGGAGGTCATCGAGGCGGCGCGCGTGGACGGCTGCGGCGAGTTCCGCACGTTCAACACCATCGTGCTGCCGATGCTCAAGCCCGCCATGGCGGTGCAGCTGATCTTCTCCTTCGTGCAGTCGTGGAACAACTACTTCCTTCCCTCGCTGCTGCTGACCAAGGCGGAGAAGAAGACCGTGCCAATCATGATCGCGCAGCTGCGCTCGGCGGACTACTCCAAGTTCGACATGGGCAAGGTCTATATGTTCATCCTGCTGGCGATCCTGCCGGTGCTGATCGTTTACATCATCCTGTCCAAGTCCATCATCAAGGGCGTCACCGCCGGCTCCGTCAAGGGCTGATCGCGTCCGGGGAGGTTTCTATGCTGAAGGAAGCAGGCTTTTACCGCGGCGTCAACCTCGGCGGCTGGATGTCCCAATGCGACTACAGCGAAGAGCGGCTGAACGGCTTTATCACCGAGCCGGACTTTGCGCGGATCGCCGCGTGGGGCTTCGACCACGTGCGCATCCCCGTGGACTACAACGTGGTGCAGAACGCCGACGGCTCCGTGAAGGAGGACGGCCTCGCGCGCATCGACGCGGCGCTGGCGCTGTGCGAAAAGCACGGCCTGCGCACGGTGCTGGACCTGCACAAGACGCAGGGCTTCTCCTTCGACGAGGGCGAGCACGAGGCGGGCTTCTTCGAGAGCGAAAAGTATCAGGAGCTGTTCTACCGGCTCTGGGAGGCGTTTGCCGCGCGCTGGGGCGACCGTCCCGGCGAGGTGATGTTCGAACTGTTGAACGAGGTGACCGAGGAGCGCTATCTCCCCGCGTGGAAGCGCATCAGCGCCGAGTGCGTGCGCCGCATCCGCCGTTTCGCGCCCGAAACGCGCATCCTGCTGGGCAGCTATCACCACAACGGCGCGCGCGAGGTGCGGTATCTGGACGCGCCGTACGATAAGAACGTACTCTACAACTTCCACTGCTACGAGCCGCTCAAGTTCACGCACCAGGGCGCGTATTGGAACGCCGAGTGCAACAACGACAACCGCTACACCTTCGCCGAGAGCGGCGCGTCGGAGGCGTATTTCGAGGAGCTGCTCTCCTCCGCGATCGAAAAGGCGAAGGCGGAGGGCACGGAGCTCTACTGCGGCGAGTTCGGCGTGATCGACATCGTGCCGCCGGAGGAGGCGCTCAAGTGGTTCCGCACGATCTGCGCCGTCTTTACGAGGCACGGCATCGCGCACGCCGTGTGGAGCTACAAGGAGATGGACTTCGGCATTGCCGACCGCCGCATGGACGCCGTGCGCGGCGAGCTGCTGAAGTGCCTGTAACAACAAAGAGGGAAGGGGACGCGCGCCCCTTCCCTCTTTTGCGCCGCGGCGGGCGCGTCAGGCGTTCGCGGGGCTTACCTCGAACAAACCGTGCCGGTTGCAGTAAGCGCAGAGCCTTTGGACGCGGTCGATCCGGAAGCGCGCCTGCGCGTTTTCCTCCGGATACAGCTTGACAAACTGGACTCCCCGGTCCGACACGGCGGCGAGAAACGAAATGAAGTGATCCCTTCGCATCGGGTGCGCAAGCGTGACATAGTATTCGTCCTCCGTGATCTCGACGCGGATGCGGTGCTCCGGGTCCGGCGGCTCGGGCTCGACCGGCGGCAGCGTGACGCCGCAGCAGCTGATCACCGCCTCGCCGGTCGTCCGGATCACGTTGCCGCAGATCGGGCAGACATAGAATACGCTTTTGGCCATATCGGAGGATCGGTTCCGGTTTCGGACGTCCTCGCCGGAGAGCAGCTCGAGCACGGAGATATCGAGCGCCGCGGACAGCGGCTCGAGCAGGCTGACGTCCGGAAAGCCCTGGCCGGTATCACATAGTTAAAGATATTGGTATCATTCAATCAATTTTGCCGATAAAGCGGTAGAAGATTTCTACCTCCTGTTCCCGGCTTCCGTCCTCACCTTTGACCGCTTCATGGACAACGATTTTTTCAATCAGCATATTCAAAAGTTCGGCGGTCAGTTCTGTTGGATTGACGCACTCTTTCATCAAGGCAATCCATTTTTCTGCGTCTACGGCGTTCTGGCTTTCAGTGGCGATAGCGGATTGAAGCTGTTCAATCTTTTCGTCCAGTTCAGCCTGTTCGCTTTGGTACTTCCCGGACAGCATAGAGAAGTTGTATTCCGTGATACGCCCCGCCGCCCAGTCCTCATACATCCGGGCAAACAAAGTATCGACTTCGGCTTTTCGCTTCTCTGCCTTTTTCAGTTCTGCGGCCTGCTTCTTTCTTGCGGCAGCCTGTCCCTTATCAGTGGCATTTAACAGCTGCTTCAAGAGCCGTTCTTCATCATGCTGTACCAGCCCCGACCAGTATTGCAGACGGGAGAGGACATAGGCATAAAGCACATCATAACGGATATAGTGCATGGAGCATTGGCGTGTGCCCTGCCCGTACTTGCTACAATGATAATGGCCGTAAGGCTTGCTGTTCTGCCTGTTCTCCC
>CAMVAV010000061.1 GCA_947165595.1 uncultured Clostridia bacterium
CGATGGTCGTCGTCAAGAAGGACGGCAGCCGCCAGAGCTTCGACCGCGAGAAGGTCACGGCGAGCATGATCCGCGCCTGCGAAAAGCGCCGCGTCTCCATCGAGAAGATCGAGCAGCTCAGCGACGAGATCGAGCAGACGCTGCAAAACTCCCTCGAGCGCGAGATCAGCAGCGACTACATCGGCGAGCTGGTCATGCAGAAGCTGCGCCCCATCGACGAGGTCGCCTACGTCCGCTTCGCGTCGGTGCACCGCCACTTCCGCAACATCGACGACTTCATGCACGAGCTGAACAAGCTGATCGAGGAGAAGTAACGCCTTGCGCCATACCATCGAGGACGTCCGGCGGGAGTACGACCGTCTCGACGCGCTGTGCGGCGTGGAGACGCGAGGGCTCTCGCTGCGCGTGTCCACGCGGGCGAAAAAGCGTCTGGGAAGCTGCAAATATACGGGAAACCGCGTCGAGGGGATCACGATCTCCGACTTTGTGCTGGACGCGCCGGACGAGGTGTTTTACGACACCATCCGGCACGAGTATGCCCATGCCCTCGTCAAGCTGCGCCGCCCGCGGGAAAGGCACGGACACGACGCGCTGTGGAAGGCGGCGTGCGTCGAGGTCGGCTGCGCGCCGGAGCGCTGCTGCGACCCCTCCGTTCTCCCCGAGTCGGCGCGCGCGCGGCGCGCGGAGCCGGACCGCTATCTTCTGCGCTGCCTGGTCTGCGGCGCAGAATGGCGCTATAAAAGGCAGACGAAGCTGCTGCGCCTCGTCGCGCGCGGCGGCTCGCGCCGCTGCAGTTGCCCATATTGCAAGGGACACCGCTTTTCGGTCGAATGCCTCTGATAAAAAGCGAAGCTCCGAGCCCTTATCGGGCCCCGGAACTTCGCTTTTTGTCGATCGCCGATCAGAGATCAAACGACAACAGATGCGCCGGGCGAACGGCTTAAAAAGGATACGGCGCCTGAGCGATATAACCAGCTGAGCATCCCGGCAACATGATGGGCCGTGAGCGCGGTAATGGTTCCTCCCAGGGACACGACCATATTATTTATCAGTGTGCGCGTATCTATTCCCTTTCCCTGATGTCCGGCTATCTCCAGCAGCATCTGATTTTCAAGGGCCCGCTTTTCTTGATACGTAAGCATTTATTCCGTCTCCTTTCTTATCGCTTTCAACAAGTCTGTTATGCTTCGGTCCAGCCGGTCAAGCTCCGGCTGCGACGCTGCGCCCGCCTCCTGCAGCAGCTGTATGTAGCGTGCCGCCCGGGCGAGCCGGTCGTCTCCCCGGGCCTCCGTTTGGGACGGCGCGGCGGCGTCCCGCGGGGGCAGCGGCTCCGACGCCATGCGAAATAACTGTTTACCTGTTAAATAGTTTTTTAAGATGGTCTCTTGAACAAGATAGGTGCTGAGCAGTTTTAGGGCTTTGGATGCCATCGGCAGCTCCTCGCTTGATTCGAGTACGATCGTCAAGGTCGTATCGTCTTCCGAGAATTGATGGTCGAGGATCTGTTTTTTGTTTCGTGCCAGCAGACTTCTTGTATTGTAATACTGAACCGCGTCTTCAATCGCCTCCTTTGCCGCCGGTTCATCGAAGGTTACCCGGGGGTTCGCGAATTGAACTGTAATTCGATAACGATGCTTTGATGATTCCATCCGGAACGCCTCCCATTTCACGTAGTCATATTGTCATTTTCCTGCCGTTATCCTGTAGTCATTGGCATCATATCGCAGAAATCATGATTTGTCAAGCGTTTTTTGCATTCTTCTTGTAATTATCTTGCAATCAATTTTTCCGGCAGGCATCCGGAACGGCAAGTCTTTCCTTCCGCGCTGTTATCGCCCGCTATAGAACGTTTTTGAGCGTGAGCTGCTGCATCTCCGCGATCACGCGAAGCTGCACGGCAAGCGCCGCGAGCGAGGCGCGCAGCTCCCCCTCGTCCCGCTCCGCGGCAAAGCTCTCCGCCTGCGCGAAGAGCGCGTCCGCCTCGTCCAGCTCGTCGTGCGCGGTGACGATGTGGAAATACGGGTGCCGCGCCTCCCAGTCCGCGCGCGTTTCGGACAAAATACTCTCCGCCGCGTCCCAGTCCCCCCGCTCCGCCGACGCCTCCGCCCGCGCGAGCGACGCGCACCACGGCTCCGTCAGCCCCTTCACCGCCGCCGCGTTCCAGAGCGACAGCCCCAGCAGCAGCGCCAGCACGCCGGTGGGCAGCCAGAAGAATTTCATCCCTCGCCGCCCTCCTTCCCGACGCACAGCACCTTCCCCGCGCCGTCGACGGTCAGCAGCAGCACCTCGCGCGCGCTGCGAAAGCCCCGCTCGCGCAGCGTCCGCTCCAGCCACGGCTCGTCCAGTCCGCGTCCGCGCAGGGTGCTTTTGAGCACGCGTCCGTCGTTGACAAGGACGGCGGGCAGGAACACGTCGTCCTCCACCGGCCGTCCCAGCTGCTTCGGCGTCGCCGGCGCTTCATCGGGGTAGAGCAGGACCGACAGCCGCCCGTTCGTCTCCAGCACCGCGTACTTGACGGTTTCGAGGTCTGTCACGCCCTCCGCGCGCAGCTCGTCGAGCAGCTCGTCGAGGGTGAAGCGGTTGCGGCGCAGCGCGTCCTGCTGAATGACGCCGTCGTCGATGAGCGTCGTCGGGTTGCCGCAGACCAGGCGGTGAAAGCGGACGCTGCGCATGGAGAAAAACGAGAGCAGCATCGACAGCGACAGCAGCGTGACAATGGGGATCACGCCGTTGAGCAGCGGGATGCCGAAATCCTGCATCGGCACGGCGGCGAGGTCGGAGATCAGCAGCGTCAGCACCAGCTCGATGGGCTCCAGCTCCCCGATCTGGCGCTTTCCCAGCGCGCGCAGCCCGATCATCAGGATGAAATACAGCAGGATCGTTCGCGTCAATGCAGTCGCCATGGCACAGCCCCCTTTGCGGGAAGTTTGCCCCAAAGCGCGCCAAAATATGAAAAAAGCGCCCGCGCGGGCGCTTTCGTCTTCTATCGCGACGGCAGAACATGGATCACGGCGTCGCATTTGCCGTCCTCCACCGTCAGCGTGGCGTAGGTCGGCCGTGCTCCGTAGCCGATGCTGCCGGGGTTGAGCATCAGCACGCCGCGGCGGATATCGACAAAGGGCTTGTGCGTGTGCCCGAACAGCACCGCGTCCGCCCCGCGCTCCAGCGCGGCGCGCAGCAGCATCCCAAGGTCGGACTTGACGCCCAGCGTGTGTCCGTGGCAGAGCATCACGCGCGCGCCGCCGAGCAGGATCAGCCGCTCCGCCGCCTCGCTCCGGCGATAGTCGCAGTTGCCCGGCACCCGCTCCAACGGCAGGTCGGGATAGCGCTGCATAAGCTGCTCCGTGTCGTACCAGCCGTCGCCGAGGAAGAGGACCATGCGCGGCTGTGTCAGCTCGACCGCGCGGCAAAGATTCTCCGCGCTGCCGTGGGAGTCGGATACGACCAAAACCTGAACCGCACTCATAGTATCGTCGTCACCCCATAGGTCAGCGCCGTAATGATGAGCCCCGCGATCACGACGCCGACAAAGATCACGGGGACCGCGTTCTTGAGCCGCAGGTCCATCAACGCCGCCACCAGCGAGCCCGTCCACGCGCCGGTGCCCGGAAGCGGGATCGCCACGAACAGCAGCAGCCCCCACACCTCGAAGCGCACCAGGCTTTTGTTGTTCATCTTCGCGTAGGCGCGCCGCTCGATCCGGTCCACCAGCCCGCCGAGCCTGGGGACGTGAAGCCGGATCCACTTGAATATCTGCCGGATGAACAGGATCACGAACGGCACGGGGAGCATGTTCCCCAGCACGCCCGCCAGCAGCGCCGTCGGGATCGGCAGACCCATCGCGACGCCCGCCGGCACGCCGACGCGCAGCTCCGCAACGGGGATCATGGAGATCAGCATGGTGAGCAGGAACTCGCCCTCTGCCGTGGCGTGGAGCCAGTTTGATATTGCCGCAAGCATAGGCAAGGTCTCCTCTGTGCGCTCATACTTATCTATTTATATTTTATAACAGAAGTGCCGAAAGCACAAGGTGCTTTCGGCACTTTTTTCACATTTGCTTCACTTTTCGTTCTTGTTCTGCTGCGTCTGCCGGTTCTGCTCGGTGTTCCGGCGCTCGTTCTGGTTCTGATTCTGGTTCTGATTCTGGTTCTGATTGCCGCTCTTCATGGTGCAGGCCTCCTTTCCCATGTTCTGCTACGCGTCCTAGTATTGCCGCGCAAAACGAAAATTATACATTTCCTGCACAAAGGGCGCGTCCGCGCCATAGAATGACGCGAGAGAGCGAAGGAGGTGACACGATGGCCTATTCCGACCGCGAGCTCCTCGCGCGGCTGATCGAGTGCGAGGCGGGCGGAGAGGGCGAAAGCGGGATGAAGGCCGTGGCGGGCGTCGTGATGAACCGGGTGGAGGCGGCGGGCGGCGAATACGCCCGCGTCGGACAGGGCAGCATCCGGCGGATCATCATGCAGCCCGGGCAGTTCGTCTGCGCCAGCGACATGGTGCGCGGCGTCTACAACCCGCAGAACATCTACAACATGCGCCCCACGGAGGTACATTATGAGATCGCCGACTGGGCGATCGCGGGCAACCGCATTCCGGAGGCGGGCGAGGCGCTGTGGTTCTTCAATCCGTACTCGCCCGACTGCCGCCCCAATTTCCCCACCAATGTCGGGGAGTTCCGCACACGCATCGGCGACCACTGCTTCTACACGCCGACGCCCGCCTATTATGAGACATGAAAGGATGGAGAATGGAAGGTATGACCAGCAACAAAAACTGCATAATACCGCACAGGAGCCATTTCCACGGAAACGGGACCTGCGACGCGATGCGAAACGCCAACAAGCTGGAGGATCGCGCGACCGGCATGGAGAGCGAGATCGCGCCCTACGAGGCCCCGGCGGACAGCGGCGCCATGACGGCCTATACGCCGCCCATGCCCGCGCCGGGCACCGCCGCCGCGGGTTACGACGATCCCGCCTACGGCCCCGGACACGAGTGGTCCGGCGAGGCGGAGGCCGGCATGAACAGCATGCCGCAGGAGAGCTTCTCGGAGCCGCTGAGCGCGGGCGAGGCGGCGCGAAACTCCTGGCGCGCGCTGCTGGCGCGCAACGTCGGGCGCAACGTGCTGGTGCGCTTTCTGATGGGCACGCAGAACTTCATCACCGTCGAGGGCGAGCTGTACGAGGTCGGCACGGACTACATCGTGATCTATCAGCCGCTCTGGGACAGCCACATCACCGCCGACCTCTATTCGGTCAAGTTCGTCGAATTCCGCGAACCGCCCGGGCAGCCCCTCGGATAAAGAAAAAATCCGGCGAAAGCCGGATTTTTCTGTTGTGTGGGGATGGGCTCACGCCTTCTGCGCGACCTCGACCAGCTTGGTGAAGGCGGCGGGATCGTTGACCGCCATCTCGCTGAGCATCTTGCGGTTGATGGTGACGTTCGCCTGCTTGAGTCCGTGCATGAACGTGGAGTAGTTCATGCCGTTCGCCTTGCACGCCGCGGAGATGCGGGTGATCCAGAGGGAGCGGAAATCGCGCTTCCTGAGCCGGCGGCTGACATAGGCGTAGGTCAGGGACTTCATGACCTGCTCGTTGGCCATCTTATAGTGACGGGACTTGTTGCCCCAGTAACCCTTCGCGAGCTTGAGGGTCTTATTCCTTCTCTTGCGCGTCATCATCGCGCCTTTTACACGTGCCATATCAATAAGCTCCTTTCAGCGTACTCTCGTAAATTATTTGTAGGGGATCATCTTTTCGATGGTCTTCTGCTTCGTGACGTCGGCATAACCGCCGTGACGGAGCCTGCGCGTACGCTTGGTGGGCTTCTTCGTGAGAATGTGGCTCTTGAACGCCTTGGCGACCTTGATCTTGCCGGTCTTGGTCTTGTTGAAGCGCTTCTTCGCGCCGCTGTGACTTTTCAGCTTGGGCATGATGGTTACTCCTTTTCAACGTTTTTCTTTGGCTGCGCGCCGTCCTCCCGCGGTTTTTCGCGGGGGAAGCGGTGTCATTTCCCCGCCTTCGGAGAAAGGAAAATGGACATACTGCGTCCTTCCATTTTGGGGTCCTTGTCCATGGCGGCGATCTCGCTCACCTGCTCCGCGAAGCGAAGCAGCAGGTCGCGCCCGATCTCCGTGTGCGCCATCTCGCGCCCGCGGAAGCGGACGGAGACCTTGACGCGGTTGCCCTCGGTCAGGAACTTCTGGGCGTTTTTGAGCTTGGTATTAAAGTCGCCGACGTCAATGCCCGGCGACATGCGCACTTCCTTGATCTCGACAACGTGCTGGTTCTTGCGGGCTTCCTTTTCGCGCTTGCTCTGCTCGAAGCGGAATTTGCCGTAGTCCATGAGCTTGCACACGGGCGGATTCGCCTGCGGGGAAATCTTGACCAGATCCAGCCCCTGCTCATCGGCGATCGAAAGCGCCTGCGCGGCGGACATAATGCCGAGCTGCTCACCCGTGGACCCGATCAGGCGGATCTCGCTGTCGCGGATCTCATCGTTGAGCTGATGCACATTGCTGCTAATACCAAAGCACCCCCAAAAAATGGATTTTGCAAAGGGCAAAAGAAAACGGGCGCACGACCGCACCCGCAACAGAAAACGCAGGATCGCCCCGTATTCCGTAGGCTCTCGCTGCTCCTGATTGACCCCTTCGCTTCGCTGGGGGTGAGAACGGATGCGCCGTTCTTCTTTGTTTTGCGCGAGAATAATACCACGGCGTTTCCCCTTTGTCAAGAGGAATTTTCCCCTGCCGCGAAAAAACGGGGGTCTCCCTGCGGAGCCCCCGTTTTGCATCAGTCGACAATATCCACCGATACCTTTACGCCGGTGCGCTGGGCATAGGAGCGCATCACCGTCCGGATCTCCTTGGCGATGCGGCCCTGACGGCCGATGACCTTGCCCATGTCGTCAGGGGCGACGCGCAGCTCCAACGTAAGCTCGTCCGAGCCCTGCACCTCCGTGACGGTCACGTCGTCGGGGTGGTCGACCAGGCTGCGGGCGATGTAGAGCAGCAAGTCCTTCATGTTTTGAACGACCTCCGCCTCAGTTCAGCGCGCCGGCTCTCTTCAGAAGCGCGCGGACGGTCTCGGTCGGCTGGGCGCCGGTCTTGATCCACTCAAGAGCGCGGTCGGTGTCGATCTTGATCTCGGCGGGCGAAACGCAGGGGTTGTAGGTGCCCAGCTCCTCGATGAAGCGGCCGTCGCGGGGATAGCGGCTGTCGGCGACGACGACACGATAGAAGGGGGCCTTCTTGGCGCCCATTCTGCGAAGACGAATCTTAACCATGATAAATTACCTCCAAAAATATGTTTTGTTTTTATCAATAAATGCGCAGGCACTTATTTTCTATTTCAGTCTCTTTTTTCTGCCGAAGCCGTGCATCCTGCCGCCGTTCCCGCCGAGTCCGGGGACGCCCCCGAAGCCCTTGGGCAGCCTGCCGCGGGTGAACTGTTTGGTCAGGTCCTGCATCATCTCGTACTGCTTCAAAAGCCGGTTGACGTCCACGACCTCCAGCCCGCAGCCGGCCGCGACGCGCTTTTTGCGGCTCGCGCCGAGAAGCTTGGGGTTCTCGCGCTCCTCCGGCGTCATCGAAAGGATGATCGCCTCGGTGTGCGCCATCACCTTCGGGTCGATCTCCGCGCCGGCAAGCTGCTTGCCCAGCTGCCCCGGCATCATGCCGAGGATCTGGTTGAGATCGCCCATGTTCTTGAGCTGCTGCATCTGGTCGTAGTAGTCGGTGAGCGTGAAGCGGTTCTTGCGGATCTTCTCCTCCATCTTCCGCGCCTGTTCCTCGTCGAAGCTCTGCTCCGCCTTTTCGATCAGGGAGAGCACGTCGCCCATGCCGAGGATGCGGGACGCCATGCGGTCGGGATGGAAGGGCTCGATCATGTCCAGCTTCTCGCCCGTGCCGATGAACTTGATCGGCTTGCCCGTTGCCGCGCGGATCGAAAGCGCCGCGCCGCCGCGGGCGTCGCCGTCGAGCTTCGTGAGCACCACGCCGTCGATGCCGAGCGCCTCGTCAAACGCGGCGGCGGCGTTGACGGCGTCCTGGCCGGTCATCGCGTCGACCACCAGCAGAATCTCGCTGGGCTTCACCGCGCTCTTGATGCGCTTGAGCTCGTCCATCAGCGCCTCGTCGATGTGCAGGCGGCCGGCGGTATCGAGCATGACGACGTCGTTGCCGTGGTCCTTCGCGTAGCGGACGGACTCCTGCGCGATCTTCACCGGGTCGATCTGCCCCATCTCGAAGACGGGCAGCTCGAGCTGCGAGCCGACGACCTGCAGCTGCGTGATCGCCGCGGGACGGTACACGTCGCAGGCGACCAGCAGCGGACGCTTGCCCTGCTGCGAGCGGATCAGTCCGGCGAGCTTCGCCACGTTCGTGGTTTTACCCGCGCCCTGCAATCCGACCATCATGATGACGCTCGGCGGCTGGGACGCGTAGGTCAGCCGCGCGTTCGCGCCGCCCATCAGCGCCGTCAGCTCGTCGTTGACGATCTTGATGACCTGCTGCGCGGGGGTCAGGCTCTCTAGCACGTCCTGCCCCATCGCCTTCTCGCTCACGCCCGCCACAAAGTCCTTGACGACCTTGTAGCTCACGTCCGCCTCGAGCAGCGCCATGCGCACCTCGCGCATCGCGAGGCTGATGTCCTCCTCGGTCAGACGACCCTTGCCGCGCAGGGACTTGAACACCGCGTTCAGTTTTTCGGAAAGGCCCTCAAATGCCATAGCTTCTCCTTGAAATCCGTATCATTCCTTGAGTGCTGCCGCCTCTTTCCCGATCTGCTCGCAAAGCTCCTCGAGACGCTTGTCCTCAAAAAGACGGCGGTTCATCCGCTGAATCTCGTCCACCGCCTTCTCGATCGCGTCGACGTGCGGCGCGAGCTGCATAAAGCGCTTGACAAGGCCGGTCTTGTCCTCGATCTCCGTCATGTACGCCTCCGCCCGGACGATGACGTCGCGCACGCCCTGGCGGGAGATGCCGTAATTCTCCGCGATCTCGGAGAGGGAAAGGTCCTCGTCGTAATAGAGCTGGTAGAATTCCTTCTGCCGCTCGGTCAGGAGCTCCCCGTAAAAATCGAAGAGCATGGTCATGCGAAAGGTCTGGTTTTTCACGGGGAAATCCTCCTTGTCAAGATTCCGTGTAAAGTGCTACCGCTTTACAACAGGAATCAGTTTATCCTATCGTAACAGAAAAGTCAAGGAAAATTTGGCGGAAAATCGGCGAATCGCTATTTTTATTGAAAACGGTGGTATTCCTTCGGCTTTCGTGTTATTCTAAGAAAGCGCGGGCAACGGCGGACGTGAAAGCGCCGCTCCCGCGCCAGATCAGAGAATAAAGGGACAGGATCATGCAAGTCGTTCGCAAGGAGCTTTTTCCCGGCGTGTGCCTCAATTACGTACACGCGACAAAATTCAAGACAGGACTGCTTTCCGTGCAGTTCGTGACCCCGCTGGACGAGGCCGCCGCCGCGCCCGGGGCGCTGCTGCCCGCCGTGCTGCACCGCGGCACGCGGCAATATCCCGATATGCGCGCGCTCTCCGGCGCCCTGGACCGGCTCTACGGCTCCGGCCTGAGCTACACCGTGCGCAAAAAGGGCGAGAACCAGTGTCTCGGCTTCATCGCCGGCTTTATCGACGACGCCTTCGCGCTCGACGGGGAGCGGCTGCTGGAGCCGATCGCGGAGCTGGCGGGCGAGGTGCTGCTCGACCCGGTGACGGAGGACGGGCTCTTCCGCGCGTCCTACGTCGCGGGCGAGAAGGACAACCTCATCGACGCCATCCGCTCCATTCTCGACGACAAGCGCGACTACGCGGACATGCGCCTCATTCGTGAGATGTGCCACGACGAGCGCTACGGCGTGGCGCGCCTCGGCACGGAGGAGGCGGTCGCCGCGCTGGAGGGCGGCGCGCTCTTCGACTTCTACCAAAATCTGCTCAAAACCGCGCATCTGGAGCTGTTCTACTGCGGCAGCGCTGAGGAGGCGCGCGTGCGCGACGCGCTTTTGAAGGCGCTCGCTCCCCTGCCCCGCGGCGAGCGGATCGCGCCCGCCCCGGCGGTACGGCGCGGCGCGCCGCCTCAGCCGCGGTATCACACCGAAACGATGGACGTCACGCAGGGCAAGCTCGCGATGGGCTGGCGCGCGGCGACGGAGGACGAGAGCGCGATGATGCTCGCAAACCTCATTTTCGGCGGCTACAGCAATTCCAAGCTCTTTCTCAATGTGCGCGAAAAGCTGTCGCTGTGCTACTACGCGTCCAGCGCCTACCACCGCTCGAAGGGGCTGGTGACGGTGTCGTCCGGCATCGAGTTCGCGGATTATGAGCGCGCGCGGGACGAGATCGTCACGCAGCTCGAAAGCGTGCGCCTCGGCGACTTTGAGCCTTGGGAGCTGGAGGGCGCGCGCAGCGTGCTCATCAGCGCCGTGCGCACGCGCGAGGATTCCGCCGGGCGCATCGAGGAGAACCTTCTCGGGCAGGCCGCGACCGGCATCCGCGAGACGGAGGAGGAGCTGATCGAAAAGCTCGCCGCCGTCACGCCGGAGCGCGTCGCTGCGGCGGCGGGCAGCCTGACGCTCGATACCGTCTATTTCCTCACGGGGGAGGGTGAGACCGCATGACAAGGACCGAATACCCGCGCATCGGCGAGACGGTGCTGCGCGAGACGCTGCCCAACGGGCTGCGCGTCGCGGTCGTGCCCAAGCCCGGCTACCGCAGGCGCTACGCCTTCTTCGCCACGCGCTACGGCGGCATGGATATGCGCTTCCGGCTCGGCGGGACCTGGTACGACACCCCCGCCGGCATCGCGCACTATCTCGAGCACAAGATGTTCGACACGGAGGAGGGAAACGCCATGCAGGCGCTCTCCCTCGCGGGCGCGGAGCCCAACGCCTTCACGGCGAACTCCATGACCGCCTACTATTTCGACTGCACCGAGCATTTTGACGAAAACCTGCGCGTGCTGCTCTCCTTCGTCTCCGTGCCGTATTTCACGCAGGAGAGCGTGGACAAGGAGCGCGGCATCATCGCGCAGGAGATCCGCATGACCGAGGACACGCCCGACTGGCGCGTCTATAAGAACCTGCTCAGCTGCCTGTACCGCACGAACCCCGCGCGCGTCCCCATCGCCGGCACGGTGGAGAGCATCGGCGAGATCACGCCCGAGACTCTCTACGCCTGCCACAAGGCGTTCTACGCGCCGTCGAACATGCTGCTGTGCGTCGTGGGAGACGTGGACGCGGAGGAGGTGTTCGCCGCCGCGCGGGAGGTACTCCCCGCGGCGCCGGGCGAGCCGATCGAACGCGACTACGGCGTGCAGGAGGACATGAGCGTCTTCCAAAGGTCGGTGACCTTCCCGATGGAGATCGCCGCGCCGCAGTTTCTCATGGGCTTCAAGTGCCCCGCGGGCGAGGCCGGCGAGGAGCTGTTCCGGCAGAGCCTGATCGGCGAGCTCGCCTGCGACATCCTGCTGGGCGACTCGTCCCCGCTCTATATGCGCCTGTATGACGAGGGGCTGATCAACAGCACCTTCGGCGGCGACTTCGACCAGCTCCCCGGCGTCGCCTACCTCTACGCGGGCGGAGAGTGCAAGGAGCCGGAGCGCGTCGCGCAGGCGGTCATGGACGAGGCGGCGCGCCTCGCGCGCGAGGGGGTGGACGAGGCGTTCTATCAGCAGATCCGCCGCTCCAACTTCGGCGCGTCCCTGCGCTCGCTCAACTCGTTCGAGAACATCGCCGTCGGCATGGCGGACGGCGCCTTCCGCGGCTTCGACCCCTACCGCTTCCCCGAGCTGTACGACTCGATCGGGAAGGCGGACGTCGAGGCGTTCCTGCGCGAAAACATTCTGGACGGGCGGCGCGCCATGTCGCTGCTCGTACCGGCAAAGGAGGGGAGGGCATGAGCCTGAAGGACAGCATCCCCAGCTCCTCCCCCATCGCGTTCCCCGGGCTGTTCGGGGAACGGCAGTTCACCGCCGGCCCCACGCTCGGCGACCTGTGGGCAAACAGCCCCGCCTTTCTCGCGCGCATCCACTGGTACGGCGTGTTCATCGCGCTGGGGCTTCTGCTGGGCCTCTGGTTCTGCACCCGGCAGTCGAAGCGCTTCGGCCTCACCGAGGACAACGTCATGGACACCGTGCTCTGGGGCATGCCGCTCGGCATCGTCGGCGCGCGGCTGTATTACATCATCTTCTATCTCGACCTCTACCGCAACGCCGACGGCTCGCTCAGCTTCGCCCGGATGCTCCGCATCTGGGACGGCGGGCTCGCCATCTACGGCGGCGTGATCGTCGGCTTTCTCACGGCGTACTTCGTCAGCCGGGTCAAGAAATTCTCCTACCTCTCCATGATGGACGACATCGTGATGGGCATGCTGATCGGGCAGGCGGTCGGGCGCTGGGGCAACTTCATGAACCGCGAGGTCTTCGGCCGCGTGACGGACTTGCCCTGGCGGATGCGCCTGTGGGCGTACGACGGCACCGCCTGGGACGTGCACCCCACGTTTTTGTACGAGAGCCTGTGGAACCTCGCCGGTCTGCTGCTGATCTGGCTGGTCGTGACGAAGCGCCGCCGCTTTCCCGGGGAAAACCTGCTGTGCTACTTCCTCTGGTACGGGCTCGGACGCTTCTGGATCGAGGGCATCCGCGAGGATCAGCTCTACCTGTTCAACGCGACGCTCTTCGGGCAGCGCGTCCCCGTGTCGCAGGCGCTCTCCGCCGTGCTGGTGGTCGTGTCCGCCGTGCTGCTCGTTGTCCGGCTGCGTAAAAAACCGCAGATGGAAAAAGCGTCCTGAAGCCGCGGCTTCAGGACGCTTTTTCCTTTTTCTTCTTTCCGATGTTGTCGATCACGCAGTAGTATACCGGTGTGAACAGCAGCGTGATGACGGTGGAGATCAGCATGCCGCTGACCATCGTCACGCCCATGTCGCTCATCATCTCGTTCGACTGTCCGATGCCCAGCGCCAGCGGCATGATGGCGAGGATGGTCGTCAGCGTCGTCATCAGCACGGGGCGGATGCGCAGCGGGCAGGCGTTGAGGATCGCCTCCTCGCGGCTCTCCCCGCGGTCGCGGCGCTGCTTGATGTAGTCGATGAGGATGATCGACGCGTTGACCACCGTGCCCGCGAGCATGATGAGCGCCACCATCGAGATCATCGAGAGGTCGCGCCCCGTCAGCGGCAGGGCGAACAGCGCGCCGGAGAAGGCGACAGGCAGGATCATCATGACGATGACCGGCATGACGAACGACTCGAACTGCGAGGCAAGCACGAAGTACACCAGGCCCAGCGCCACGATCAGCGCCAGCGTCAGGTCGTGGAAGTTGTCGCTCATCTGCTCGTAGCCGCCGCCGATGCTCGCCTCATAGCCGTCCGGCATCGTATAGCCGTCGAGGATCGCGCGGATCTGCTCCGTGATGCCGTTCGTGTCCCCGCTGAGGCTCTTGCCCGTGATGGTCACGGTGCGCGACTGGTTGGCGCGCGAGATGGTCGCCGGCGCGAGCTCCAGCTCGACATGCGCCACCGAGGAAAGCGGCACCGTGCCGCCGAAGGGGGTCACGACCGGCATGGAGCGCAGCGCGTCCAGACTGGCGGACGCCGCGCCGTTGCCGCGCACGACGACGTTGATCTCTTTATTGTTGATGTTCACGCGCGTCGCGGTGGAGCCGGTCAGCTCCGAGCGGACCGCCTGCCCGACCTGCGCGGCGGTGAGCCCGTACTGCGCCGCCGCCTCGCGGTTCATCGTCACCTTGACCTGCGGGATATCGTCGCTGAGCGTGGACTTGATCTCAATGGCGTCCGGCAGCGCGGCGATCGGTTTGATCAGGTCCTCCGCGATCATCGTCAGCGTTCTGTAATCGTTTCCCTTGATCTGCACCTCGACGTCGTTGCCGGTCATCATCTGGCTCATGTCCATCGAGCTTACGGTGTACTCGCAGCCGGCGATGTCGGCAAACGCGGCGCGCAGGTCGTTCGCGATCTCCGTGGCGTCGCGGCTGCGGTCCTTTTTCGGCACGAGGATGATGCCCACCTCGTTCTCCTGCTCGCCGACGCTGTAGTAGACGCCCTCCAGCTCCGGTACGCGGTCGTAGATGATGTCGATCATCTGCTCGGCGATGACGGCGGTCTGCTCGGCGTTCGAGCCGATGGGCATACTGATCGTGCCCTGGATGATGTTCATATCCATGGCGGGCAGCAGCACCTGCTTCGTGGAGAGGCAGGCGGCGACAAAGCCCCCGACCAGAACGATGGATATCAGCACGCCGACGGCGAGGTGGCGCACGAAAAAGCCCAGCACCCTGCGGTAAGCGGCGTGGAAGCGGTCGCGGAAGCTGCCCTTCTCCGCCTGTTCCGCCTGTTTGAGCATCCGGGCGTGCAGCTTCTTCTCATCCAGCAGGAAATAGCACAGCAGCGGCACCAGCGTCACCGAAATGACGAGCGAACCGAGGATCAGGAACGTGATGGTCAGGCAGAAATCCTTGAAGATCATGCCCGCGAGGCCGTCCGCGACGCCCAGCGGCAGAAACACCGCGACGGTCGTCAGCGTGGAGGCGGTCAGCGACAGCATGACCTCCTTCGTCCCCTCGACGCAACTCGTCCGGCGGTCGTGCCCCTCGGCGGCGTAGCGGTAGACGTTTTCGAGCACGACGATGGAGTTGTCCACGATCATGCCGACGCCCATGGCGATGCCGCCGAGCGAGAGCAGGTTCATCGTCAGGTCGCAGACGTACATCAGCACGAACACCGTCAGGATGCACACAGGCATCGAAACGGCGATCGCCAGCGTCGCCCCGAAGCGGCGCAGGAACAGGAACACCACAACGGCGGCAAGTCCGACGCCGAGGATGATATTCTCGATCGCCGCGTCGACGACGACGTTGATGTACTGGCTGGCAAGATACGGGGTCTCAAAGACGACGGCGCTGTTTTTTTCGGACAGCTCCTTCATCTTCGCCGCCACCTTGTCGGAGACGGCCGCCTCGTTCGCGCCGGACTGCTTCAAAACCTGCAAAAACACGGCGGGAACGCCGTTCATCTGCCCGATGTCGCGCCGCTCCGTGGTCTCCATCACCACGTTCGCCACCTCGCCCAGGCGCACCGTGCCGCCGGTCTGGAGCGGGATGATGACGTTGCGCACGTCCTCGACGCTTCTGAGCTGCGCGTCGGTGGAGACGGTGAGCTTCTGATTGCCGTTGTCCAGGTCGCCGCCGGGATAGAGCAGGTTCTCCGCGACCAGGATCTGCGAAATGTAGCTGTTGGAAAGCCCCAGCCCGCGGGCGCGCGCCGCGTCGACCTCGACCGCGATCTGCTGTTCAAAGCCGCCGTAGTACTTGACGGACGCCACGCCGTCGATGCGCTCGAGCGCGGGCGCGACGACGTCCTCCGCCAGCGTCTGCACGTTCGTCAGATCCTCCCCCATCAGGGCGATGATGGCGCTCGGCAGAAGGTCGCCGACGTTGATGTTCATAATGACCGGCTTGGTGCAGTCCTCCGGCAGCGTCAGCGCGTCGAACTTCTCGCGCA
>CAMVAV010000062.1 GCA_947165595.1 uncultured Clostridia bacterium
GTGAGAAGGGAGAACAGACATGTATCTTTCCACAACGGATAGCATCGTGGGACACCGCATCGCTCAGACGGGCGGCCCCGTCTGGGGCGTGGGAACCTATGGCGGTTCTTCCTCCATAATTTCCAGCAACAGCCAGGAAGGTTACAAAAACGCGGTGGAAAACGCCATTGCGAGCGCCATGCTCTCCCTTGTCGAAGCGCTGAAGGAAAAGGGCTACAACGGCGCGATCGGACTGACACAGACGACCGGGGTCTCGAATGAGACTCACGGCTTCAATACGTACGGCTACTACGTCCTAATGGGCACCGCCGTAATCGTGGAGTAGGAGGAATGGCAAGATGGGCTTGATGTTCCAGAACGGGCCGGCGGAAGCGCCGAAGCCGCAGCAGCCGAGCGCACAGACCGCGCCGCGGCCGCAGGCGCCCGCACAACAGGCGCCCGCAAGCGCGCCGAAGCAGGACGAAGCGCTGCTTTCCATCCCTGCCGGAATAAAGGAGCTGTGGGTCAGCGGGATCATACAGGGAGGCGTGTTTCTCCGCGCGACGCTGCGCTCCGACCGACCGCTGCCGAGACGCTTCAGGCTGACGAGCGACATCACCCTCACGTGTGTGGGGCTTTTCGGCAAGGAGCTGACGCTTCTTCGCGCAAATGACGCGCGCGAGTTCCATATCGTTACCAGCGTCGACGGCAAGTGCACGCCGCAGGTAAAGAAGCTGGACGATGGAACCTACGAAAGCGAGTACAGCTTTGAGTATACCAACCGCGATATGCAGCATCCGGGAAAGCGCGGCACGCACCGCCTGAGCGTCACGGTTTCGGGCGGCGCACTCGCGGAGCCGTTCTCGTGGCAGGACGAGTTCAAGGTATGATACGCCTTGGGAAAGGGAGAAAAAGATGGGTTTACTGATAGAAAACGGTCCGTACAGGGCCACGGCGCCCCGCGAACAGACGCAAGCACCCGCCCCTGCGCCGCAGAGCGCGAAAAAACCGTGGGAGCCGTCGAGCGCCTTCGTACCCTACGACCAATACGTCAGGAGCCTCGGCGCCAACCCGGACATTGTGGGGCTTACCGTGCGCGACGCGAGCTTTGACCGCCTGACGCGGCCCGACGGCGAGGGGCATTATCTGCGTGTGTATCTTAGATGCGCGGACAGCAGGAAACCGCCGGAGGATTTTGAAAACGTGCTGGTGCAGCTGACATTGCTCCGCTTCCTTCGCGACGACGTTTCGGAGGACGAGTATTGGGAGAGAATGCGGAAGTACGGCGTTGGGAGCGGTTACGGCGCGGAGGATTACGAGGAGCTGGACACCGCCGTCCGGCTAACGACGATGCACGTCAACCAACACTACGGGATGTCGTATGAAGGGGGCGTCTGGCGCTTTCAGGCGGCGATGAACGTCACGCCGGACAAGGTGGATTGGGTCAGGGACGGCATTTATATCGTCGGACTGGACGTCGGCGGGGCAAAGCTGTCCACGGACGCGAGGATACAGGCGTATCCGTTCCCGTAGGCATAATGAAGCATCCGGATAAAAGAGACTATTTCGCGAACGTCTGCGATATCGAGCGCTACATCGGGTACGGCAGCGACCCGCGCGTGCGCGACATGCGGATGGAGTACTACGAGATCGACGTCGAACCCACCGAGCTGATCTTCCGCGTTGCCGTCAACAGCAAAAACCCGCTGCCGGTCGGCGAGAAGATCACGCTCTGGTGCAACTGCACCGTGACGGCGGAGGTGAAAAAGCTGTTTGGGAAAAAGGTGTACGACATCATCGTCGACGGATACCGGCCCTCCTCGCTCAAGGACGCGCGGATCAAGGCGCGCCGCGACTACGAATACGACGACGCGTACGGGTACACCCTTGAGCTTGTATTCGGCTCGGGCGAGCTGCGGATGAACCCGATCCCCGGCTTCTACAACGTCAAATTCGATGTGCAGGTCGCGGAGTATCTGCGCAAGGGCCGCGTGCTGTTCAACCGCTTCCAGCTCGACGGCTTCGCGTGAGAGAAAACGCGCCGGCGGCCCCGCGAGGACGCGCCCCGCGCCTGCCGGGGAAAGAGCATTGACACGGCGATCGCCATACCGTATGATGAAGGCACACGGAAGGAGGCTAATCTGTGTATCGCGTATATCTCGTGGATGACGACACGCTGATCCTCGAAGAGCTGATCAACACGGTCCCGTGGCTGGACAACGGCTTTGAGGTCGTGGGGCATCAGACCGATCCGCGCCGCGCCGTCGAGGAGATTAAGGACCTCTGGCCGGACGTGGTGTTCTGCGACCTCAAGATGCCCGGGATGGACGGCAACGAGCTGATCCGTGATGTGAAGGAGGCGGGGATCGGGGCGGAGTGCGTCATGCTTTCCGCCTACGACAGCTTTGAAAGCGCGCGCGCGTTTTTCCGGCAGTCCGGCTTCGACTATATCCTCAAACCGGTCGACGCCGACGACATGGAGATTTTGCTCGAGCGCCTGAACAGCCGGCTTTCGGCAAACCGGAGCGCGGGAACGAAAAGCGAGCTTTCCGACAATCCGGCGTTCAACGAGCTGATCGGCTACGTGAACGGGCATTTCGCGGAGAAGCTGACGCTCGGCAGCCTTTCCGAGCGCTTCGGGCTGAGCCGCAATTATATCTGCGGACTGTTCCAGAAGCATTTCAACCAGTCGCTGAGCCTGTATCTGACGGAGCTTCGCATGGCGTACGCGCGCGAGCTGCTGGAAAGCGAGCCGACCATGCTGCTCAAGGAGGTGTCCCGGTGCTCCGGCTATCCGGATTATCACTATTTCTTCAAGGTGTTCAAGAGCTATTACGGCATATCGCCCAGGGAAATGCAGGAAAAGCGCGCGTGAAGGGGCGGCTTGTGCCGGTTTTGCTCCTGCTGTCCCTGCTCGCGGGGGGCTGCGCGCCGGAAACGCGCCCCGAGCCGCTGCGCGTCGCCATTCCGGACTCCGACCATGTGCAAAACCCCGACACGAATTATTATGTAAACTGGCTGGAGGAGCGGACGGGGCTGGAGCTGGAATTTGTCACGATCCGCCGGCGCGACGGCGAGGAGTATCTGGACGCGCTGTTCGCCTCCGACGCCGAGGTGGACGCGGTGCTGTTCGGGGACGGGTTCACGATCCCGGAGGGAGCGCTTCGCCGCTTCGCGGAGGCGGGCGAGCTTTCCCCCGGGGAGGACGGGACGTTTTATTATGCCAATTACGGCGACAGCGTGCGGCACGGACCGGGGCAGATTCTGTGGATCAACTGCGAATGGCTCGGCGCGCTGGGGCTGTCGCTTCCGCGCACCACGGAGGAGCTGCGCGACGTCCTCCGCGCCTTCCGGACCCGTGACCCGAACGGAAACGGCGTCGCCGACGAGATCCCGCTCGCGGGCTCGGCGGACGACTACGCCTGTCAGCCGGCGGAGCTGCTGCTCAATTCTTACGTCTATAACGACCCGTATCACTCCCGCCTCACGCTCTCCGGCGGGGAGCGGAAAACCGCCGCGTCGGAGAACGCGTTCCGGGAGGGGCTCGCGTTCTGCGCGGCGCTCTACCGCGAGGGGCTTCTCGACGCGCGGGCGTATGAGCGCCGGGCGTCCCAGCTGGCGGAGCTGGTGAACAGTCCGGAAAACCTGGTGGGGGCGTTCACCACCGACTCCGTCTCCGCCGTGATCTATCAGGGGAACCCGGAGATTTTGGCGCGCTACATGCACGTCGCGCCGCTCAGGGGGCCGCACGGCGCGCAAAACGCGCTGTATGTGGAGCGCGAGCCCTCGGTCGGCGCGATCATCCCCGCGCGCAGCAAGAGACAGGACGACGCGCGGCGGCTGCTGGACACGATGCTCAGCGAGGAGGCGTCGCTCATCGCGCGCTACGGCGAGCAGGGCGTGGACTGGGAGTTTTCGGACGGCTCGGACGTGAGCATCTACGGCGGGGCGTCCACCGTCGTGACGAAGAACTACCTCTGGAACACGCCGCAGAACAAGCATCTCAACGGCATCGGACCCATGCGGGTGCGCGAGGAATACCTCGAGGGCGTCACCTGGAACGGCGTCAACTCCGACGCGGAGTACATCGACGCGCGGGCGCGGACGAGCTGCCGCCCGTATCTGCCGGAATCCGGCGTTTTCGCCGAGCGGGACGAGGCGCTGTCGGACTATCTGGACGCGGCGGTCCGGGACTTTATCACGGGAAAACGGGAGATCGGGAGCGATGCGGAATGGAACGAATATCTAAGCGGCTTGGATGCGCTCTTGCGGCGCTGACGCTGCTGCTGTGCGCGGGCTGCGCCGGGACCGCCTCCGGCACGGAGGGCGCGGACGCTCCCGCGGAGACGGCGCGGCGGGCGGAGACGCCGGAGGAGCTGTACGCGCGGGCGCTGGAGGAGGACGTGCTGGTCGTCTACACGGTCTCCACGCGCGTCACGGCGGTCAAGGAGTCGTTCGAGGCGGCGTACCCCGGACTCTGCGTGGAGGTGCGCGACCTGCGCAGCCCGGACCTCATCGACGCGGTGGAGAAGAACCACGCCGAGGGGCTTGCCGCCTGCGACGTGGTGCTGTGCAACGACAACAGCGGCGACTTCAAGGAGCGGCTCGTGGACACGGGCGTCGTCGTGCCCTATCTGCCCGAGGATATCGCGCCGCACATGAAGGAGGGGCTTTCGGGCGGCGTGCTGCCCTTCGTCTACGAGGCGGAGCTGCTGTTTTATGACGGCGGCGGCTTCGACGCCTGCCCCATCGACAACCTCTGGGCGCTGACGGAGGAGCGCTGGCGCGGCAGGGTCTACATGCCGAACCCGCTGCGCTCTTTTTCGACCTACGCCTTCTGCGGCGCGACCTTCGAGCACTGCGGCGAGCTGGAGGAGGCGTACCGCGACTACGCGGGGCGGGAGCTGTCCGTGCCGGAGGGCTCAAGCGCCGCCGCCGTGTTCTGGGAGCGCGCGGCGAAAAACATCGTCTTTACGAACAGCTCCGACGAGGTGGCGGAGGCGCTGGGGAACGGCGACGCGGCCTTCGGCGTCATGGTGTCGAGCAAGCTGCGGCTGCGCGGCGTGGGCTACGCGCTCGAACCGGTCTGGCGGCTCGAGCCGTTCGCGGGCTGCCGGACGTCCTGCGCCGCGATGCTCGCCGCCGACGCGCGGAACGTCAACTGCGCGAAGCTGTTCCTGCGCTTTTTGCTGGGCGAGGCGGACGGCGCGGGCGCGGGCGGCGAGCCCTTCCGCACGCCGGGCACGTGGTCGGCGCGCGACGACGCCGCGGACGGCACGGACGTTCCGCTCACGGAGATCGACCTCATCGTCCCCGACCAGGAGCGCCTGATCGCGCGGCGGCAGGAGCTGGAGCGCTTCTGGACGGAGGTACTGAAGGAGAACACGGCGGGCAGGTCATGAAAAAAGCGGGGCTTCTGAAAAACTTCATGGGGACGATGCTGCTGCTCGGCGCGAGCCTGGTGCTGCTGTGGGTCGCGTTTTACGCCGTCACGGTGGAGGTCACGAAGCGGAACATGATCCAGCAGGCGGAGGCGAGCTCCGAGGCGATCCTCGCGAGCATCGAGGACGAGCTGCTCGCCATCGAGTCGACCGCCTACGACCTCGCGCACTACGACCGCGTGGCGGCAATGGCGCGTTCGGCGGACACGCTGCAATTCTACGAATACGGCGCGGTGGCGGAGGAGCGCGGCGACAGCATCGTCAACAACGCCCGCGCCGCCGACAACGCCGTGGTGTTCCGCGCGGACGGCCTTTTCTACCGCCTCAAGGGCGAAATTCCCAACACGGCGCTGCGGCGCGCGTTCCGCCTGATCGAAAGCGAGCCGCGCGCCACGGTCACCGTCGCCTCCAACGGCACGGCGTACATCGGCAGAAGCGAGGCGATCGTCAGCGAGGGCGAGACGGTGGGCTATGTCGCGCTGCTGATGGAGGAAACGCGCATCGAAAAGCTGCTGCGCGCCTATGACGACATTGATTATCTGGGCGTGGCGCTGCTCTCGGGGGACCGGCTCGTCTGCGCCAACCGGGACCTTCGCTTTGAGGATATCGCGCGACTGCGGGAGGACGCCGCGTTCTACCGGGAGAAGGACGTCGGGCTTTCGGGCTTCCGGCTGTTCGTCTACTGCCGGAACAGCGTCTCGGAGCGCCTTTCCCGCTATTTTGCCGTCGCCATGCCGGTCACGGTGGCGATCCTGGCGCTGGTGATGGCGTTTTTCATCCGCTATCTCCGCCGCCACATGGTCGCGCCCATCAACAGCGTGATCGCGCTGACGAAGGAGGCGGACGACAAGCCGCTGCCCCACACGGGCGAGGCGTATTTCGACGGGCTGGTCGATCACGTCAACGACATGCTCGCGCGCATCGAGGACCGCGAGCGCGCGCTGTACGAATCCGAAATGAAGGCGCGCGAGTCGGAGCTGGAGAAGGAGCGGACGCTGGTGGGGCTTTTGAAAAAGCAGATCAGCGCACACTTCACGGTCAACACGCTCAACGTCGTGCGCGCGCTCATCAACAAGGGCGAGCGCGAGGCGGCGGCGCGCATCTGCGGTGAGCTTTCCACGCTCCTGCGCTACGCCAACGCGGGCGAGGAGTATATCTCGCTGCCCGACGAGTTTTACGTCCTGCGCCAGTACGCCGGCATCATGCAGGCGCGCTATCCGGACAAGATCGAGCTGGAGCTGGACGAGGACGACGCGCCGGAGGACGTCTACATCCCGCGCATGCTGATCCAGCCCGTCGTGGAAAACGCCATCGTTCACGGCCTCGACGGCGAGAGGGGGACCGTGTCGCTCAGCGTGGAGCGGACGGAGCGGTTCGTCACGGTCACGGTCGCGGACGACGGCAGGGGCATGACGGAGGAGGCGCTGCTGCGGCTGCGCGAGCGCCTGCGCCTTTTCGATATGCCGGAGGAGCAGGGCATCGAGCACGTCGCGCTCGTCAATATCCAGAAGCGCCTCAAAATGGTCTGCGGCGCGGACTGCGGCGTGGAGGTGGACTCCGCGCCCGGCGAGGGGACCCGCGTGCGGCTGCGCTTCGCGGTCAAAACGCGCGACGAGGTCCTGGCGGACTATGCGTGAAAACTGTATAACGCTCGCCGCATTTGCAAGGGAAACCTGCAAATCAAAACCACGCGGCTGCCGCGCATGACAAGCCTTCCCTAAAAATCAAAACCACGCGGAAACCGCGTGGTTTTGATTTTAAATGATTTTTTTAGATCATTTGCTTTCGATGATCGCCGTGTTCGTTTTCGCGTCGTAATCGACGGTGTAGCCGAAGACCGCCGCCAGCTCGCGCAGGCCGAAGAAGTTGCTGCCGCCGATGTTGTACGCCGTCAGAGCGACCGGCGCGCCGTCGACGAACACCGTCTGCGGGCTGGGCTGGGCGCTCGCGGAGTTGTCCTTGAAATCGGTCCCGACCGCGCCGGGGTACGCCGCGCCCTTCGTCGCGACCACCGCGTTGCGGCTCGCGTCGTAATCGACGTTGAACTGCGCGGGCGTGCCGGCGAGCAGCGCCGCGAGGTCGCGGAGCTTGAAGAAGTTCGTGCCGCCGATGTTGTACGCCTCGACCGTCGCCTCGACGCCGTTGACCATGATGCGCTGCGGCGAGAGGACGACCTTCGGCGGACCCGCCGGGGCCACCGGGGTCGCGGGCTGCGCGGGCGCCGTCGCCGCGACCGGCTCGAAGACCGCCTCGAAGCCGATCTGCACGCCGGGCATTGTGAACTCGAACACGTTGACGCCCGTTTCCGTCGCCGGAACGGGTACCGTGCCGTTCACGCGCTTGACCGTGAGGCTCCTGAGCTCGCAGCCCTCGTTGGGGACGGCGGTCACCGTGACCGTGTCGCCCGCCGCGACGTTCGTCGGGCTGATGCGGAGGACGCCGCCGGGGAACTCCTGCGTGCCGGGCAGCGACTGCGTGAACGTCGGCGCGGGCTCGTAGTCGTCGTTGTTGCCGCCATATTGCGGCCGCGGGCGGGGCTGCGGCGCGGGCTCGGGGGCGGGAGCGGGGGTAGATGATTTGACGCTGTAAACCGCGTTGGTGAAGTCGCCGCTATCCTCCTCCGACCTGACGATCTCGCCGAAGTCGGATGTGATCTTTCCCGCCTCGTTATTCGCGTACAGAGGATCCTGAGTCTCGCCCTCTAACTGCCAGACCGTTAGCTTCGAGGACGTGCTCTGCAGATCCACGGCGTTTTCGGCCAGCGCAGAGCCGAAGGTATACTTTGCCTTGCCGCTCAGCTGCCGCGTTGTGAGCGGCGCTCCGGTAAGAAGCTCTTTGAGGGTCAGGTTCTTCCCAGCGGGATTCAGGATATAGCTCCCCGCTGCGACGCCGCCCGCCGTAACGAAGCTCTCGTCGCTTTTCTTTGCGTCGGAGAGGATCGGGGCGGCGCCCGGCTGCGAGCTGAAGGTAAGATACGACTCCGTGCCGCAGTTGTGAATCTCGCATTGCGTGCTGCCGCCGATCAGCGTCGCCGGCAGGGAGCTGTGGAGATGCATCAGGAACTGCGTGCCAAAGCCGTCGCAGGTGTTTTCTATCACCGCGGCATAAACCTTGCCGGGAGAAAGTGGACGCGCGTAAACGGCGCTGCCGGAGGCCGAGGCGTACACGTCCGCGGCGCGCGGAACGGGGGCCGCGGCCTGCGCCGCCGGCTTCTTGTTGACCGACAGCGTCACGCCGCTCGTCATATCGGCCGAAAGATATCCGGTCAATCCCGTTGCGGGGGTTCCGCCGGATTGGTAAGAATCGGTGTCGAACAGCCCGACGCCGGCGGTCAGGGACATGAAATCTCCCTCGGCAAGTTCCGCTTTCAATGTTTTTTCGTTCGGCAGCGTCAGCTTGGCGTTTTGCAGGAAGATAGCCGGTTCGCCATCTGGGACACCGAGCATATTGGCAGACGCATTCGAAAGCTCCGACAGCGTCACGGTGTTTCCGCTGCATTTTACGTTTGCGTCAAAACCTTCCTCCTCGGCATTTGCGGAGAGAGAACAAATTGTAGCGGTACCGTCTAAGATGGTAATAGATACGTTCGTACCAGTATCCGTTGGCAACACTCCCAAATCGACACCGGAAGCAAGACTCGTCGCGGGAACAGTCACATCGCCGGAAATTATGGACAAAAGGGTCAAGCCAGCTTTCGGCGTCAGCGTAAAGCTGCCGGCGCTGCCGACGAGGAGCCGCCAGCCGTTACCCTCCGATTTGTAAACCGCAACCATAACCGTTAAGGGACTGTCAACACTCAGCGAAGCGCTTTCATCCGGCGCCAACGTGGCGATATCGTCGGAACCGTTATTCAACGTCAACGACTGACCTGACGACGTAAACATCAGAAGGCCTAAAGCGTTAGTAAACTCGTTCGGGTTCGCTATCGTAGCTTTGTTGCATGAGGTGGTCTTTACCGTGAGACAAGGGAGGCCCTCAAAAACAGAACTGTTATAATCCTCTCCTTCGGTGCCAGTAATCGTCCACCCATGATCGTCCCATCCCTCCGCCCTTGCCCCGACGGGCAGCAGGCTCAGGCAGAGCACCAGGCTCAGGAGCAGGGAAAGCGCGCTTTTTGTCTTGTGTTTCATACGGTACCTCCTATGTTTTTATATTGATTTCGGAGCATACGGCGCTCGTTGAGCTCGTTCAGCTCGCGCACCTGCGCCCGGTAGTGCGCGCACATGATGAGAAAGATCAGGAAATGGACGGCGCTCATGATGATCGCCATAAGGAGCGCTCCCGCCGCCGACGGGAACCAGCCGAGAAATTTCCCCACGGGGAGGAACACCGCCAAAACCAGCGCGAGGTGCACCGCGTCGCACGCCGCGAGCGGCCAGCGGTCCAGCTTGTAGAGCAGGGTCCCGCCGAAGCCCGCCGCGCCGATGAGGCCCGAGAGCAGCGTCTGCCACAGCAGCGCCGCGGACAGGCTGCCCGCCTTTTGCAGCAGCTCCGGCGAGACAATGTTCAAATGCCCCGTCAGCGCCGCGATCATGTTTCCGACCGCCATGCCCAGCACATACCCGGTCGCGGCGAGGCGGAAAAACCGCTTCATACCCTTCATGCCTTCTGTGCCCCCCCTCCATTCAGATGCCTGCGGATGGCGGGGATGCAGCGGCGCGACGCCCAGGTCTCCATGCCGCCCGCCAGCTCCAGCCGCAGCGTGCCCGCCAGCGTGAAATCATAGCGGAGAATCTTGTCGACGTTGACCAGCTCATAGCGCGAAACGCGGACGAATTTCCCCGCGGGCAGCGACAGCTCGAGGCTTTGCAGCGGCTGGCGCAGGGCGTAGCTCGCGTCCTCCGTGACGAGGCGCGTCACATTCCCGGTCACGGAGACCGTCACCACGTCGTCCACGGCGAGCCTCCGCCGCGTCCCGTCCTCCGCCGTCACCGTCAGCCTTTCCGGCTCCTCCCCGGAGATGCGCGCGAGCAGCGCGTCGACCTGCGCGTCGCGCTCCGGCGCGCGCACGAGCACCTCGATGCGGTCCAGCGTTTCATCCCGCTCAAAGCGAGGTACGATCTCTTTCAATACACAGCACCGTCCTTTTTGTGACGGGGATGGGCGCACGCGCCTCCCGCCGCGCTCCGGTAACGGCACTCCGCGCACGACGGGTCCGTCACGCCGGCGAGACCGCACCAGTGCTGATGCGGCCAGCCGGTCTTCGTCCGGCATTCCCGGCCTCCTTCCCGCGTCCCAAGTACAAATATTGTCAGCATCATAAGTGCTTTTCCCGCGGATTGCAACCGCTTTGGGACAAGCGGCGGCGATCGGGGGACAAGCGGTCAGCCGCGCAAAACGAACGCGGCGTCGTGCCCGGCGAGGTATTTCTCCGCCTACCCGATCGGCGAGGCGGAGACTCCAGCTCGAGCTTGCCTCCCCTTGACCGTGACGAACGCGTCCGGATGGTTGGTGTTTCCGCCGCCGGTTTTGCCGTCCCACTCGCTGGTGATATACATGTGTGTGCTGAAATCCGCGGGAAGCTGGCTCTGCTGGCCTCCGCCGCCCGTTCCGCCGGTGCTGCCGCCCGCGCTGCCGCCCGCGCTGCCGCCCGTGAGCGTGACGGTGCGGGTATTGACGTCCCAGCCCACCTGATAGCCGAAATACTCCGCGAGATAACGGATCGGCGCGTAGGTGCGGTTGTTGACGATGACGGCGGCGGTGTCCATCGAGCCGAAGTCGTGCTCGCCGGGGCCGGTGCGGTAGTACCTGGTGTTGATGGGGAAACAGATCGTCTTTGTCCCGTCGGAGAAGCTCGCCTCGCGCGAGACGTTGTTCCAGCCGACCTCAAGCCCCAGCGCGTCCGCCACCGCGCGCGGCGGGACCATGGTGCGGTTGTTCTGGTCGATAAAGGGCGCGGCGTCCGTCCACTGCACCTTTTTGCCGCCGACGGTCACGTTGATTGCGCCGCCCGCGCTCCCCGAACCGCCCGAGCTTCCGCCGCCGTTGAAGTTTCTCACATAGCTGCCGTACAGCCCGTGTTCGATGCACCGCCCGTCTGCGCCGGGACGTCCCACGGGCTGCCGCCGGAGCCGCCGGAGGGGCGGGACTCCGACGCGCCTCCGCCGCTCGTCGTCACGTCCGTGATCTGGTTGGGGCGATACTCCGCGGGCGGCTTTCAACAATGTACAGCTTTTTCTCATTGATTCTTTTCTGTACATTTTCGCTCTTCCGACACAGAAATTCCCAAAGGCGCTGTGATTTTCCCGAGCTGTGATTTTTACGAATTCTCTTGCGCCGGACGGCATTTTGTGATACAATTCAACACTCAATATATAAACAAGGCGTTCCTCGCGGCAGCCACAGGGCTCCGGCAGCCATATGCGCCTTTGCCGAACAGAAAGATCAGAAAGGAAGAAAACGGATGCTGGGCGTTTACAATTATACGGTGATCTTGACTTACATAGGGATGCTGACGGGCTTTTACGGCGTGATCTGCGCCATGAAGGGCGACATCCACGGCGCGCTGGTGTGCCTGATGGTCGCGGGCATGTGCGACATGTTCGACGGCGCGGTCGCCTCGACCATGGAGCGCACGGAGCAGGAAAAGCGCTTCGGCGTGCAGATCGACTCGCTCAGCGACCTGGTCTGCTTCGGCGTGCTGCCCGCCGTGATCGCGTTTGCCGCGGCGGGACAGAGCACGGCGAGTCTGTATCTCGCGGGGCTGTATCTTCTCTGCGCGCTCATCCGTCTCGCGTGGTTCAACGTGGACGAGGAGGAGCGGCAGGAGCATGAGAGCGGCTCGCGCACGGTCTATCTCGGCCTGCCCGTCACGACCTCCGCGCTGCTGCTGCCCGCGCTGCTGGAGCTGGGCGGGCAGCTGGGCCGTCCGGTCGGCCGGCTCGCGCCGCTGGCGCTGCTGATCATGGCGGCGGCGTTTTTGACGCCGTTCAGGCTCCGCAAGCCGCAGCTTCCGGGCAAGGCGGTCGTGCTGCTCGCCGGCGCGGCGGAATTCGCGGTGCTGGTAACGAGGTCGGTGCTGTGAAGGGGAAGCAGGAAAGCACGGGCGCCGTGCGGTTCTTTTACGGCACCCGCGTCGGCCGCGCGCTGCTCAGGGGCGTGATGCGCACGCACGCCGACCGCATCGCCGTGCGCTATCTCTGCTCCGGCGCGTCGAGGCCGTTCCTTCGCTGGTACGCGAAGCGCAACGGCGTGGCGCTGGAGCGCGGGCACGGCTACCGCAGCTTCCGGGAGTTTTTCATCCGTTCGCGGAACGGGCTCGGCGTGGACACCGCGCCGGAGCATCTCATCAGCCCCTGCGACGGCTGGCTGAGCGCGTATCCCATCCGCGAGGACAGCAGCTTTACCGTCAAGGGCAAGCGATACCGGCTCGGCGATCTGCTGCAGGACGCGGCGCTGGCGGAGACCTTTCACGGCGGGGACTGCCTCATCATCCGCCTGACGCCGGCGGACTATCACCATTACTGCTACATCGACGACGGCGTGCAGGGCGAGAACCACTACATCGAGGGCGAGCTGCACAGCGTGCAGAGCGCCGCCTGCGAGCGCTATCCGGTCTACACGCTCAACCGCCGCTGCTGGACGCTGCTGGAGACGGAGCGCTTCGGTCCCGTGGTGCAGACGGAGGTCGGCGCGCTGGTGGTGGGCGGCATCGTGAACGAGCGGGAAAACGCCCCGTTTTGCAGGGGCGAGGAGAAGGGGCACTTCGAGCTGGCGGGCTCGACCGTCGTGCTGCTGTTCCAGAAGAACAGGATATCGCTGGCAGGGCATATCCGGGAGCAGCTTGCGGCGGGGCGGGAGTTCCGTGTCACGCAGGGCATGTGCCTCGGCGGCGCGGGCGAGGCGCTGTGCTGCCCGGCGGAAACGTAAATCTGAAAAAACGGCGCGTACCCCATTGGCTGACAGGGGTACGCGCCGTTTTTCACGTATGAATGTTTATCTGACCTGCGCGATGAGCGCGGCCATGGCGTCGGCGGACATGGGGACGTCGGACATCACGGCGCAGCTGTAGCCGCCGTCCGTCCAGATCGCGGTGCCGGCCGCGCTGCCGCCGCCGTTCGAGGCCTTCGCGGAAGCGCAGGCGGCGAGGGAGAGGACCAGGGCGGCGCTGAGCGCCAGAGTGAGAATTCTTTTCATTGTTTTGTACCATCCTTATTTCAAATTTGTTTGTTCGGGGTGTTTTGCCCTTCTGCCCTGTAAACAACCGGGGAAGGCAAAATGTTGCAGGGAAACGGAAAATTTTTTCCGCCGTCAAGGGTTGTCTGGCATAAATCCGCCGTTCCCCGCGCAAAGATATTTGTCGCTTTTGACGCTTGACGCGCGGGGAATTCGTCCCTAAAATACCGAATATACCAGGTGAAAACGTTTCCAACGCCACAAATCTGGCAATAATATTGTGCGCGCATGACGGCGCGCGCCTATTGTGCGGCACAGTGCCCTGCCCCCCCCGGGCAGACAAGAAAGGAAGGCATTTTCATGAATACAGCCAATATCAGGACCCTTTGGTCGATCTATCATACCGACGCCATCTTCCCCACGGAGGACGGCTCCCTCGTCGTCAAGTGCCCCCGCCTCGGCAGCCTGCTGGTGCAGGGGGAGGACAAGGCCGCGTTTCGCGCGCGCTTTGAGGCCGCGTTTCCCGAGCGCGCGGGACTGGACAAGACCGTGGCGGTGAGCCTGCTCTACCGCTTCGCGCGGGAGATGCGCCGCGGCGACCTGATCGTATACCGCTCCTATGCCGACGCGCAGGTGCGTCTGGGCGAGGTCACGGGCGATTACGCCTATCTGGGCGATGGGGAGCACCGCCGCGACGTGACCTGGCGCAAGACGCTGCCGCAGAGCCGCTTTTCCGCGGCGGCGCTGCGCGAGATCGGCTATTCCTCTCCCGCGCCGCTGTTTCCCGTGAAGTGTCACGCGGACGAATTCCTCGACGCGCTGGGGCTCGGGCGCGCGGCGCGTCCCGCCGCCCGCGCGTCCTCCGCCGCGCCGGCGCATGTGACGGACCCCCTGCTGGAGCGCTTTGTGCTCGACGAGCTGGGGCGCTACAGCGCGTACCACGGCTTCAAGGAGTTTGCCGCGGGGCTGCTGCAGGCGATGGGCTACCGCGTGACCCTGCTCGCGTCGGCTCGCGACGACATCGACATGATCGCCCACCGCGACCCGCTGCTGCCGCGCGTGCTGGTCAAGGTGGCGGAGGGCGAGGCGCGCGTCTCCGACGTGCAGGCGCTGCGCCGCGCGCAGGAGCAGGGCGATTACGGCGTGCTGCTCTCGCTGTCCGGGCTCTCCGGCGACGTGCGCGCCGCGCTGGACGCCGCGCCGAACCTGCGCGGCGTGGACGGACGCGAGCTCGCCGCGCTGACGCTGGAATACTACCCCTCCCTGCACGAGCGCTACCGCAGGCTGATCCCGCTCAAGTCGGTCTATGTCCCCGTCGCCTGACCGGCGGGGGCGCGGACGGCGAACAGGCATAGTGTAAAATAAACGTTGGCAAAATAAAACTCGGAGAGCTATAGCCCTCC
>CAMVAV010000063.1 GCA_947165595.1 uncultured Clostridia bacterium
CGCTGAACATGATGGACGAGGTGACCGCCAACGGCGGCTCCATCGACGTCAACGCGATGGAGGCGGCGCTGGGCGTGCCGGTGGTGCCGATCTCGGCGGCGAAGAACTCCGGCGTCGACGAGCTGATCGACCACGCCGTCCACGTCGCGCACTATCAGGAGCGCCCGCTGCGCCAGGACTTCTGCGACGAACACGACAGCGGCGGCGCGGTGCACCGCTGCCTGCACGCCATCTGCCACCTGATCGAGGATCACGCGCTCTCGGCGGGGCTCCCGCTGCGCTTCGCGGCGAGCAAGGTGGTCGAGGGCGACCCGCTCATCCTCTCGCAGCTCAAGCTGGACCCCAACGAGCGGGAGATGCTCGAGCACATCGTTTTGCAGATGGAGACGGAGCGCGGGCTCGACCGCAGCGCCGCCATCGCGGACATGCGCTTCGCCTTTATCGCGCGCGTCTGCTCCGGCACCGTCAAAAAGCCGCGCGAGAGCCGGGAGCGCGCCCGCAGCGAGCGGCTGGACCGCGTGCTGACCGGCCGGTACACCGCCATTCCGATGTTCATCGGCATCATGGCGCTGGTGTTTTTCCTGACCTTCAACGTCATTGGCGCGTGGCTCCAAAGGCTGCTGGCGTCCGGCATCGACGCGCTGTGCGCCCGTGCCGACGCCGCGCTGACCGCCGGACACGTCAACGCCGCGCTGCACGATCTGATCATCAAGGGCGTTTTTGCCGGCGTGGGAAGCGTGCTGAGCTTTTTGCCGGTCATCGTGACGCTGTTCTTCTTCCTCTCCATTCTCGAGGACAGCGGGTACATCGCGCGCGTCGCGTTCTTCATGGACAAGCTGCTGCGAAGGCTGGGGCTCTCGGGGCGCAGCATCGTGCCGCTGCTCATCGGCTTCGGCTGCACGGTGCCCGCCGTCATGGCAACGCGGACGCTCCCCAGCGACCGGGACCGGCGGATGACCATTCTGCTCACGCCGTTCATGAGCTGCACCGCGAAGCTCCCGGTCTACTCGTTTTTCGTCGCCTCGTTCTTCCCCGGCAGGGGAGGGTTCATCATGACGGGGCTCTACGTGCTGGGCATCCTCTTTGGCATCCTCGCCGCCTTCCTCTACAAGGACACCTTTTTCCGCGGCGAGCCGGCGCCCTTCGTCATGGAGCTGCCGAATTACCGGCTTCCCACCGCGAAGAACGTGGCGCAGCTGCTGTGGGAGAAGGCGAAGGACTTTTTGCAGCGCGCCTTCTCCGTCATCCTGATCGCGACGGTCGCGGTCTGGTTCTTGCAGAGCTTTGACACGCACTTCAACCTGGTGAAGGATTCGCAGGGCAGCATCCTTGCCCTGATCGCCGGCGTGCTCGTGCCGCTGATGCGCCCGCTGGGGCTGGGCGACTGGCGCATCTGCACCTCGCTCATCAGCGGCTTTCTCGCGAAGGAGAGCATGGTCGCGACGCTGGAGGTCCTCTTCGCGCAGAGCGTCGGCAGCGCGTTGGACACGCTCTCCGCCGCGGCGCTGCTGGTCTTCTCCCTGCTCTACACGCCCTGCGTGGCGTCCATCGCCGCCATCCGGCGCGAGCTGGGCGTCCGATGGGCGCTGGGCGTCGTGGTCTGGCAGTGCGTCGTCGCGTGGGCGGCGGCGATGCTGATCCGCGCGGCGCTGATCCTGCTGGGGGTCGGGGCATGAACGGCCTCGATCTCCTGCTGCTCGCGCTGCTGCTCGCGGCGGTCGCGTGGGCGGTCGTGCATCTGCTCCGCTCCGGCGCGCGCTGCGGCGGCTGCCGGGGCGACTGCGCGCACTGTTCCTCCCGCGCCGGAGGACGCAAACCGCCGGATCCCTCCCAACCTTAAAGAATTGCTGATAAAATCACCCGCTTTTTGATAAAAGCGGGTGATTTTTATGGTTTATATTACGGTTTGTATTGCTTTTTCCGGTTCTCACTCAGCCATCTGCCGGTAGAGGTAGAGCACCACGTCACAGCGCGGGCAATCCTCCAGTGGGTCAATGTTGATCTGGTCGGTCCCCTGCACCAGACGGATGCTGTACGCCCAGTCCATCGCGTCGGTGTACCATTCGTTGTTGGGGTTCGGCGCGGCGCCGGGGCTGCCCGCCCTGCGGTACAGGAAGGTGACGATATGGGCGCGGGTGCAGGTCTGGTTGGGCGAGAAGTGGGTCGCGTCCGTGCCGTTGGTGATGCCCTGCTCGACCGCCCAGAGGATCGGCTTGAAATAATACTCCGACGCCTTGACGTCCTCGAACGGGTTGCTTGCCAACTTCGGCTCCGGGCAGCCGGCGGCGCGCCACAGGAAGGTCATCGCCTGCCCGCGGGTGACGGTGCTGGACGGTCCGAAGTGCGTGGCGTCGATGCCGTTGGTCACCTGCGGATCCGCGTAATAGGCCCAGAGCACCGCGTTGTAGAAATAATCGCTCTCCTTGACGTCGGCAAACGGGTTGACCTTTGCGCCGGCGGCGTGGACGGTGATGGCCTGCACCGCGTTCTGCGTGATGTAATTCTCGGTATAGCTGATCGTGACGTTCTTGTTGCCCTCGGTCAGCTTGCCGCTGGGGTTAACCGTGTAGCCGGTGATCACCGCGGTCGTCTTGTCGGTATAGGTCGCGGTGACGACCATGCCCTTGGGATCGAAGGTCTCGCCCGCCTGATACACGGTCTTGACGGGCGGCGTTGTGATGGCGATGCTCTCCAGCTTCTTGACGGCGGTGGGAGCGGCCGGCGGAAAAACGTAATAGACGATGAGCCCGTCTCCGTTCTTGGCGGCATGCGCAGCCGCGTAGCCGTTCACAAGCACCTTGGACGTATCCGACACCAGACCGGGAGCAAAGCTGTAGCCGCTGTCCGGCTTCAGCGCGACGGCCACCATATAGATTTTGCCCTCCTCCACCGTGTCGGTGGATTTCAGCGGCTTGTCGATATCGTCCCACTGCTTGCTGTTCATCCGTGCCCAGCCGACGCCATTGCTTGTGTCATCGGCGCCCCAGGCGGTATTGACCTGGTAATATGCTCCGCCAACGGCGGCGCTGTAGACGGGCTTGGCGCCCATCGTGGGCGGCGTGACGGTGATGCTGACCGAATCGATCTGCTTGTCCGCCGCTCCCGAAGCGGCCAGCGCCGGGAACGTATAGCTCGCGATCGCGTTGGAGCTGCTGCCGGAGAGCTCCGCGCTGCCGCCGTTGACCGTCGCCGTCGCGTTGAGATTGCCGTAGCTGTCGGTCGTCAGCTTTTCGCCCGCTCCCGGCTTGAGCCAGCCGACGGAAACCTTGTAAACATGTCCCTCCTGGAAGGTGTCGCTGGGCTTGAGGTAGCTGCCCGTGTTCTGATCGAACCACGAAACGCCGTTTTCCGAATATTCATTCGCGCCCATTTGCCGGTTGGCGACGGTCATCGAGGACGGAGTGACCGAAACGCTGTAGGAGGGTGCCGCGCCCGCGGCGGGCGCCGTGACCGTCAGAGCGACGCTGGACAGCGCGCCGCCCTCCGCCGGCAGCGCGTAGGCGTGCTGAACTTCTATGCCGTATTGCAGCTTATTCCTGACGAAGGTGGGATTTGCGCCGTTGAGCGTGACCGACGACTCGTTGACGGAGCCGGAGAAGGCATAGCCCTCGGCGGGCTTGAGCGAAATGCTGACCACATAGGTCTTGCCCGCCTCAAAGCGGTCGGAGGCGCTCAGGGTCTTTTCAACGCTGGACAGATTCTGGCTGCTGACCTGATACCATTTGACCTCGTTGACCGTGTAGGCCGCGTCGCCCGCGGTCGCGGAGAAGGACGGATTCGCGCCCACGGCGGCGGCGGTGAGCTTCACGGACGCCGTGTTGATGGGCATGGCGGGGCAATCGAGCGCGGCGGAAATGACAATGTGATCGCTGTATTTCTCCACCTCCGCGGTCTTGCCGTTGATCTTCCCGCTCACATCGGAGGTGAAATCGACCTCCCCGGTCTTGACCAGCTTGATGTGCACGCTGTACTGATGCCCGCCGACAAACGAGTTGCCGGAGCGCATCAAATGGCTTGCCGTTTCGTCGTACCAATAGATGCCGTTGGTAAAGCTGCTGCCCGTGTCGGGCGAGACCTGATAGCGCTGCTCATCGCCCTCGCGGGTCGCGGTGTAGGCGGGCGTTCCTCCGTGGACGGGAGCGGAGATGCTCACCGAAACACTCGCGATTTCTCTTCGAGGGATTGCCCGCGCCGTCGTGGGCAGGAGCCCCACCACAAGAATGAGGCAGAGCAGGATAGAAAAGCCGCGTTTTTTCATGTCTGATTTCCTCCTTGTTGTTGATTTACCGATCCTTTGTTGCTGTTTGCCGTTGATTTTTGCCTGTTGCCGTCTTCTGTCATTGCCCGCAGGCTGTCCGGCGCCTCGGCGGGGCAGCCCCCCCGGCATCCCTCCCTTTTTTCATTTGTCAACCGTATCTGTTCTTTGTCAACCTGCCGCTTCCTGCATGAACACGTCGTCCAGCGTGCCGAAATTGTCCAGCGTCATGTCGTCGGCAAAGCGCTCGATCCCGAAGCGGATGACGCGTCCGTCCTCCGTAATGAAGTCGAGGAAGGTCGCCATATCGGTCTGACAGGGGCGCACCCGCTCGCCGGCGATCAGCGTCCACATCCCGCCGGAAACGGCGGCGTTTTCACGGCTGTCGGGGTTATAGCGCCCGCCCTCGCGCAGCCGCACCCACGGCCCGTCGAGGCCGAACACGCTGCCGTCCATCTCGGGCGAGCCCTCGTCGTCCACGCGGTACGCGGCGTAGGGCAGCAGCTGCACGGACCGGGAAAACACGGGCTTGTTGAAGTTCATCAGCAGCCGGTCGGGATCGAGCGTCGTATCGTCGCGGACCGCCAGCTCCAGCGGCTTGCCGCACAGCTTTTCCACGCCGTCGCCCCTGACCTCGTAGACGTCGGCGAGCATCGACACGTCGCCCGTGGGTACGTTTTGATAGATGAAATTCCTGCCGCCCGTGTGAACGAGCCAGCAGCGCGGCGCGTAGCCGTAGAGCGGTTCCTCGTAGGGCTCCGCGTCGCCGCCGTCGAGCGTGACCGTCCACAAAACGCCCGCCGTCCCCGGCTCCTCCCGGCAGTCCATGCGAAAGCCGAGGCTGACATCGTTCGGCCAGTAGGTCACGCCGTAGTCCAGCGGCATGACCCAGCGCTCCGGCATGGTCGTGTAGTACGCCCGGACCTGGTCGGGCCGGAGCACACAGGAAAGCGTGGTATGCAGCGAATACGGCTCGTCGCACAGCTCGAACTCGCTCGCGAACACGTGGACGCAGCCGTAGCCGAGGGCAAAGCCGACGCCTCCGTCGCCGCTCTCGACGCTCCGGCGGATCTCGTCGGGCATATCGTTATGGAAGGCAAGATCGGGATACGCCTGCTCAAACGTCATCGCAAGCAGGTCCGGCAGGTACTCCATGTCGCGGAACACGTCCTCCCAGCGCAGCTCCTCACCCGTTCCGGCGTCGAAATTGTGGGCGCGAATCTCGGTCAGGTCATAGTCCTGCGACGCGTCCTCAAAGCGGCTGACGCGCTCGTAGAACGAGAGCGCCTCGCTGTCCGCGCGCGTGACAAAGACTTCGGTATTGCAATAGAGCGGACGCTCGGACGACGCCTTCCCGAAGCTCTCCCACGCCTCCCCGGCGCGCCGCTCGCTTTCGGCGTTGAAGCTGTCGATCGCCCTCCCGAGCCCGTCATATCCGTCCGGCAGCACCGGCTCGCCGTCCGGGGTGCGATACCCGAGGGCGCAGACGGGATACTGCACCGAGGCGAAGCCGCCGTCCAGCTCCTCCATGCGATACTCCGTCTTCACGGAGAAATCCAGCACCTCCGGCGCCGCCGCGGTGCCGCGCTCGAAGAGCCGGAGCAGCTCGCTCAGGAAGCCGGCGGGCAGGAAGCAGTCCTGGTTGTCGTACGCGCAGATGCTCTCGCCCGAGGCAAAGCGGACGTCCAGCGTCGCGCCGAAGTTGTCCGGCAGCCCCGAGACCTCGTAGCTGTGGCCGTTGAACCGCGCGAGCTCATAGCTGTCGACCAGCGCGAACAGCTCGCCCATAAAGTCCGGGTCAAAGGCGCCGTCCGGCCTGAGCTCGCGCCGCACGCCGCCGTCCCGGGTCTCATAGCCGCCCGTGACGGCGCCGTTTTCCAGCTTCGCGCTGAAATCGTAGACGTGATTTCCCAGCGCGCCCGGCTCGACGGCGGCCTCCGTTGAGAAGTGGCAGGCAAACTCCGTGATCTCGGTGGATCGGATGGTTTTCGGGGCGTTCGGGTCGCTGTTGTCCTTCGCCCCGCCGTCGACGGAGACCTCGCTCTGCTGCTTCGGCCCGTCCGGCTCCGCGGTCCGCGGCGCGCTCTGTGTGCCGCCGCAGCCCGCCAGCAGCGAGCAGGCAAGCGCGAGGGTCAAAAAAAGCGCCAGGTATTTGTTTCTCATGTCCGTTCTTCCCCCTCCTTTTCCGTCCGGGCCATCTGGGCTGCACCTGCTTTGCACCCAGTTTTTATTGTAGCGTTTCCGACAAAAAAGTCACTATCACATGTGATAGTGACCGAAGCCGTTATTATAAATAAGGTCCCCGTCCCGTACCGGGACAGGGGCCGCGCAGATCACTCCGTCTCTGTCAGAGAGGTCACGATGTATTTGTTGCACAGGACGGTCGCCATCAGCTCATGCTTGCTCTCAAACCCGCCCTTCTGAACGATCTGGTCAATGTTCCAGCGAACGCCGACCTTGGACATTTTGAGCTCGCGCGCGATCTCGTCGTAGGTCATGCCGCTCACAAAGCGGCGCAGAACGGCAAGCTGCCGCGGCGTAATATCGCCGGCAAGCATCTCCTTGAGCTCGATGTTCGGCGCGCTGTCGGGAAACACGCGCTCCCCGGCGAGTGTGAGATCAATGACCTCCATCAGCTCGCTGCTGCCGTGGTCCTTGTACCAGAGGCTGTCCGCCCCGCCCGAGCGCGCCCGGGCAAGCACGTCCGGGTCGACAAGGCTGGTCACGGCAACGACCTTCGTGCCGCAGCCCTGCTTCCGGATCCGCTCGCCCGCGGCGAGGCCGGAATGGTTGTGCAGCGTCTGCACGTCCATCAGCACCAGATCGATCCCGCCGCCCGCGCAGACCTTTTCCGCCTCAAAGGCGTCGTCAAACCGGCCCGCGAGGCGGAAACGCTCATCCTCGGCAAGCATCCGCGCGAGATAGTCCCGGATCATGCGGTTATCCTCGACAATGATCGTGTTGATCATGGCTCAGGCTCCTTTTCGGGCATATTCAGGATCAGCAGAAAGCGCGGCGCATGGGAGACGCGCATCTCGCCGCCCGCCCGCTCCACGCTCCTGCGCAGGGCGGAAAGGCCGTCTCCCTCCGCAATGGGGCCTTCCGGCGGTCTGCCGTCGTTGGTGAACTCCGCCGTGCAGACGCCGCCGCGCTCGCTGACCCGGACGGCCACCGTGCCGCCCTTCGCGTGCCGGACGCAGTTCGTCGCGCACTCACGGGCGGCGGCGGCGATCAGGCGCTCCACCGTTTGATTCTGCGGGATGTACCCCTCCAGCTTCAGCGCAACGCCCATCTCCGCCGCCTGACGGGAAACGTCCGCGAAAGCGTCCGGCACCGTTTCGCCGCGGCGGGAAAAGCAGCCGACGGCAAAGCGCAGGGTCTCGAGCTGCCTGTCGAAGTCGTCCCTCGCGCCGCCGCGCGCCATCTCCGTGAGGGCGATCAGGCTGGCTCCGATGTCATTGTGGATGCGCATCTTCAGGTTCAGGGTCTCCTGCTCCCGAATGCGGTCGGCAATGCGGTCCATCATCCGGCGTGTTTTCCCGATCGCCTCGCGCAGCGCCTCGTTCTCGCGCTCCAACCTCGCATTCGCTTCATAGAGCTCCGTCATGTCCTGGGCGGTCGTCTGCGTGTATCCCGCCATCGCCGCGTCGGTCAGGGGCACGGTCCGGAAACGCCAGACCCGCCCGTCCGGAAAGCGGTAGAGCGCGGGCGAGCCGCTCAGCCGCTCCACACCGCTCCCGCCGCGCGGAGAGGCAAGCGCGTTCTCCAGCTCATCGAGCGTCTGCGGATAGCTGCCCGTCAGCGCTTCCGCAAGGCGGCCCATCGTGTGGTTGACAAGGATGGCACGACCCATGCCGTCGGCGAAGAGAACGCCGGAATTGAGGTTGTCCAGCGCCTGCTTGACGGAGGATGGGGACAGGGTCTCCCGGCTCGCGCGATAAGCGCGGCGCATCTCAGCGAAGGCGCGCGCGGTCACAAGCACGGCGAGCGGCAGCAGGAACGGCGGAGAAGGCAGCGCGCCGCAGCGTTCGCCGACGGACGCCGCCGAGACGAGGGACGTCAGAAGCAAAAGCGCGAGGAAGCCCGCTCCGTCCGTGAGCCGCCACGCCCGTTTGCTCCGGCAGAACACGCGAAAAAGGCAGAGGGCGAGCTGCGCCGCCGAGGCAAAGAACAGCAGCTCCGCAAGGACGCGATAACGCTCGTTCATCCGCCCCGGCCCCCCTCCAGCGGCAGGAGGTAGGACGCTCCGCCGTCCCCGTCGCGCTCGACGCGCAGCTGCGGGAACGCGCGCCGAAGCTCCGTGTCGTCCCCGGCGCGGTCGGTCATCACGGCGCAGCGCAGCGTTCCCTCCGCCACGCAGACGCCGACGTTCAGATACCGCGCCGCGTCCCATACGCTCTCCGCGACGCGCTCGAAGAAGTCGTAAGCGAGAGTCAGCGTCTCGCCGTCCAGATACTCCCGTCCGGTGCGCACAAGGCATCCGCCGCGGATATCCAGCAGCTCAAGAGAGCGCAGCGATTCACTCAGCGCGTTGGCCAGCTTCCCCTCCGCCAGCACGGGCGAGGAGTCCATCGAGAGCACGAAGTCCCTGCGCCGCTTGATATAGCTGCCGAGAACGACTATGCGTGCGAGAATACGCCGCTTTTCGTCTGCGTCCGTCTCTGTCCGGCAGCGCTCGGTCAGTTCCCCGATGCGGTCAAGCTGCGGCTGCGTCTTGTCCTGCAGCAGGTCATAGAGCCGGTTTTGCTCCACGACGAGCCGGTGCTCCTTCTCCTTTTCGTACGAATACTGCAAAAAGCCGTTGCGGTCCCGAAGCTCCTCCTGCCTGTCCTCCAGCTCCTCCTGCACCGCAAGGAGCTCCGAGATATCCTCCGTCCAGACGACATGCCCGCCGTTCACGGGCATGTTGTGCAGGCGCATACCCTCCGGCAGGGTCACCGGCGCGGTCTCCGCGGCAAGCATGGCATCCCTCGGAAACGGCGCGGCGCCGCTCGCGGCGTAGCGCACGGCGTAGTCCCGGTCCGTGATCTGCGCGGATACGCCGACGGAGGCGCGAAACAGGTCGAAATAGCGGGTGTTGGACTGGATCAGTCCGCATCGGATGCAGCTTTCGAAAAACGCGGTGAAAACCAGGCAGTCGACCACGGCGAGATCGCCCAGCGCGTTGACCACAAACGGCACGCGGGCCAGATAGAGCGCGGCATACGCCACGGCAATGCCGAAGGGGACCGACGGCAGCCGGAGAAAACGCTTTGACCGCGGCACGCGGCACTTGACGAGCATGACCGCGAACGCGGCGAGCGAGCAGAGAATGCCCCACGCGAAAACGACATAGTACGCCGCGCCGTAGCGGTAGTCCAGCGCCGCCTGCGAAGCGGTCCCCTCCGGAAAGGCGAACACCCGCCGGTGCAGGTCGTTCGTCAGCACCAGCAGGATCAGCGCCGCGGTCGGCACATAGAGAAGCGTCGTCCGCTTCGGCAGACGGTACGCCTCCCCCCTGCCGAGGGACATCGACACCAACAGCGCCAGCAGCGGGATCAGCAGCAGCGGAACGTAGTAGAGATACCACAAAAACCGCCGTACGTCGGCATTCACAACGAGGTGCCAGCGGAACTCGCGCACCGTCAGCCAGAATTCCATCAGCACGGCAACCGCAATCAGATAGCGGCGCACCTGCGTCTGCATGACCCTGCGCCGAACGGAGACGCCCCACACGGCGAAAAGCCCCAAATACAGGAAAATGCGCGTAAAATTGGCAAGCCGGTCCAAAAAAAGGCTGTCGCTGCCGGTCGTCAGCGCGATACGCCGGCAAAGCACCGCGGCGGCGATCACCGCCGCCGTGGCTCCGAGGTCCTTTCCGAGCCGTCCCCGCCGCTCCGTCACGCGCATCGCCTCCCGCCGTCCTGCTGCCGTGATTGTACCATGCGCGCGCGGCCTTTGCAAGAGCGCGCTCCGCCGTCAGGCGTATTCCCCCGCGCGCGCGGCTCCCTGATGCCCTGTCTTTCCTTTCATTCGGTTTTCCTCCTTTTTCATATCCGTCCGACGGGATTATCGCACCCGAGCACGCACGCGCCGTACCGTCTCAGCAGCGCCGCCGTTTTGGCGTGTCCCAGCTCCACCGCCATGCCGAGCGGCGTCACGACCCGGTCGTTCCAGACGGGGTCGTGGGCGTTGTAGACAGAGCGCGCGGGGACGTCGTCCTCATCCGGGTCGAAGCCCAGCTTCAGCAGCAGCCGCACCTGCTCCGTCCGTCCCGCCGCCGCGGCGAGACACAGCGGCGTGCCGGTCAGCTCCTCCGGTCTGTCCGTCCAGCCCAGCCTCTGCCGCTCCCGGGGGTCCATCAGGTGATCCTCCAGCAGCACGCGCAGCAGCGCGGGGTTCCTGCCGCAGCACGCCGCTGCGGCAAGGCCGTCGAAGCACAGGCCGTCCACGTCCTCCGCCCAGCTGCCGGAATCCATATAGTCCTCGGCGCACGATCCGACCGAGCGGAGCCGCAGCCGGCACTCGCCCGCGCTCAGCGGCTTCCGGCACAGCTCCCTGATGTAATCGCCGGCACGCCGGTCCGGATTGCCCGCCCTCCAGCGCCGCCACGACCTCGCCTCCCTTGTCTGCAGCTCCGCGCCGGTCTGCTCTTCCGGCAGGGTGAGCACCGCCGCCCGCAGCCCGGGCGGGAGATCGCACGCAAGCAGATACGCCAGCAGCTCCGCTTTTTGGTCGAAGCGAAGCGCGCCGTTTGCCGCCGCGACACGCAGCAGCTTCGCGTTTTTTGTCCAGATCAGCCGCTTCGCGAGGACGCTGACGCCGTCCGTGACCGTGCGGTAAAAGCGAACGCGCTCCGTCAGCACGGAGAGCGTGCGCGGCTCCGCGTTTGCCCAGAGCCACGTGTTGTCTGCCGACGCGCACAGCGCGCCGTCCCTGCCCAGCTCGTCCAGAAGGACGCGCACCCGGTCCGGCGGCTGCCCCACCAGCCGATGGTCGCTTCTGATCCCCGAGATGTCGCGCTCGTCCCCGCAGGCGTTCCTCCAGCAGTCCAGCAGCTCCTCCTCGCACGCGCGATAGTTCAGCAGGCGCGTGACCGCCGCGTTGAGCATCCTGTCGCGCAGCGCCCGGTTGGACGCCAGCTCCGGGACGCGGTCCAGCAGCAGACGCAGCTTTTTCCCGCGGTCCCTCGCCGCGTGATCGTCTCCGCACGGCTCCGTCAGCGCCTCCGCCGCAGCGTACCACTGCGCCGGCGAGCGGGGCGTCCCCGTCAGCAGCTGGTCAAATTCGCCGGGCGTACACAGCTCCGCCGCGGCGGCGGCGTCCGGCGCGCGGTCGACCAAAAGCTCCCGCGCCATGCCCTCCGCGTCGTCCGCGCCGCTTGCGAGTCCCAGCGCGAGGCACAGCGCGGCGCGCTGCCTCCGCGTGCCGTGCAGCGCCGCGAGCGCGGCGGCGGAGACGGAGGGGTCCTCCAGCTTTTTCACGCCCGTCTGCCGCAGCAGCACCCGCACGGCGTCCATGCTCCCGCAGGCGATCGCCGCGGCGAGCGGCGTCGCGTTCCGGACCCTCCAATCCGTCAGCCCCGGATGGGAAACGAAGCTGCTGCAGTGCTTGTCGTACAGCGCCTTTGCCGAGACGCACGAGCCGCCGTTGACGTCCCAGCCGCGCTGCAGCAGCGCCTCCATGTGTTTTGGCCGGTCCATCGCCGCCGCCAGCGTCAGGATCGTCCCGGCCGCCCGCAGATTGACGCCGTCCCCCTGCATGGCCGGCAAGCCCTGCTCCGCCGCGTACTCTCCCGGCTCGCAGCGCTCCAGAATCGCGTCAAACAGCCGCGGCGTACAGTCCAGCGCGCCGCACAGGCACTCCGCCGCCGCTGCGCCGCCCAACGGCTCCTTCAGCCTGCGCAGCGCCCCGTAAGCCGCGGGATAATTCCGCTCGCTGACGGCGCCGGCAAGCTCCTCTTCCGGATTGCGCTCTCTGCTGCAAATGATCTCGGGCCAATCGCTCAGCATGTCAAAAATAAAACCCATTCCCGCACCACCTCTGTGTGATCTCACGTTCAGTATACCGCTTTTGGGTATCAATTTTTGGAAGCGGCGCATAAAAAGGGGATATGAAAAAACGCGAGTTTTTTCATATCCCCGGTGTTTTATTTCGTTTGATACTTCTCCAGCGCCTCCGCCAGCGATTTGTGCACCTCGTCGCGCAGGTCGCTCGGCTTGAGCACCTCGACGCGGTCCGCGTACTGCAGGGCGAACAGCTTCACACCCTTGGGCGCGATCCACATCGTCACGTCGGTGTATCCGTCCTCCGGCTCGCCGAAGCTTGCCTGCGGGCCGAAGAAGTCGAGCAGGGTGTTCACCATGTCCTCCCTGCAGCGCAGGACCACCTCCTTCGGCTCGCCGGGGTACATCACGGGAGACTTGTCCCTGTACTCATAGGGATTGAAGCCCGGGGGCGGGTCGAATTTTGCCTCGTCGCCCGGAATCGGCACGGCGCGCAGGATCCGGTCGACGCGCAGGTTCATCATGCCGTATTCGTCGTTGTGCCCCACAAGGTAATAGTACCCGTTGGACCACATCAGCGCATAGGGCTGGAGCTGCCAGCGGTAGACGTCCTTTTCGGGTGTGCTCAGCCTGGTGTTCCTGCGCTGCCGCAAAACCGGCTTCCACGTTCCGTCCTTCCGCTTCTCCAGCCGATACTCGCCGTACTGGATGCCGACCGTTCTCCTTTCCCGGATCGCCGCGTCCAGCGTATGGATGATATCGAAGAAATCCCTGTTTCCGGTCTCCCCGTCCTCCCGCTTGAACGCGTAGCGGTCGTCCATCGACCAGACGTCGCTCTCCATGCCCGGGTTCATCTGTCGAAGCGCGTTGAGGAATTTTGTCGTCGTATTCCGGGTGATGTAGGGGTAGACCTTGACCAGATCCGCGAAAATACGCCATTCCGCGGGGCTGAGGATGCTCTCCAGGTAGTAGCGTCTGGCGCGGTTGTTGCGTTTTCCCTTGTTCGCCATGGTTTGTTCCGCGGCCTTGTCCCGCGTCTCTGCCCCCCGGATCTTTCCGTTCTTTTCATCCTCCTCCTCCTCGAACGTCTGGTAAGGCAGGTATACGGTTTTCCCGTTTCTGGTCTTTGCCATCACGCACTTGAGCTTCAGCGGGGTCAGCCCCGTGCCGTAGATCGTCTCGTTATCCTCCGGATAGCTTTTGAGAATGTTCGAGATTGTCTGCCTGCAATCCGGATCGACCGGCTTTCTCACCTCGAAGATCACCTGCATCTCCCCGTCCCACAGGACCCGGTCGCCCTGCGCCGCAATCTTTTCCCTTTTGTTTCGTTTCTTGCCGCCTTTGAGATCGGAGGTCGGCTCGTCGTCCCCGTCGCGCGACCAGACCGGATCGGAGGGCTCCCGCTCCAGCACGACGTGCAGCGTCCTCTCCGCGTCAAAGTACGCGAATTTGGCGCTCTCGACGCCCGCCTCCCTGAGAACGTGCGTTCGGTCCAGACTGGCCACCGCGTTCATTTTCCCGCCGACATAGCGCTTCACCGTGGTTCTGGAGGCGCTGGCGACGCGTTCCTTCTCTTCCTTCAGTTTTTTCAGCGAACGATAGATTTCCGTCGCGCCCAGCGGGTGATCCGGACTCGATTCCGTTGCCAGAACGCTCCAGATGGCGATTTGCGTGTCCAGGCGCCTGTTGTAGCGCTCGTCCTTCACCTCTTCCTCTTCCTGTTCCCCGTTCTGCGCCGCCGTCTTCTCCGCCGCCGTCTGCTGCGCCGCTCTTTTCTTCTTGTCGTCCTGCTCTGCCATGGATCATGCCTCCCCTGCCGCCGACTGTTTTCTCTGATTTACCGCAAAAATCGTACCATACGCCGCCGCAAAAGTCCAGATTTTTGTTCTGTCCCAGCTCTTTTCCAGCCTCCGCCCCTCCAGATACGTTCCCAGCTCGCGGTGGGAGCCGCGTTCCGCGCCCGCCGGGATAATACCGAGAGACAGGCGCGAGTGCGTCAGCAGCAGCGCGCGCCGCCGTATTTCTGCCCGCAAGCTGCAAAAGCCGCTCGATCGGCTCCTCCGCCGGAATCAGTCCCTGAGCAAGCGCGGAGCGGAGCAGCCGCACGTCACCGGTCTGCAAAATCGCGCGCGTCAGGCCGCTGATACCGACGGACAGCGACGGCGCGCGGAACTCCACATACTTCATTAGGGTGCGCAGATAGCTCGCCGTGATCGGCGAATACGAGCAGACGGCGTCCCGGCTCAACATGAGGCGCCGTTTTTTACCGAAGCGCCGGAGGCACAGCTCCGCGAGCGGCGCGACCGCGTCCATGCGCCGGATCGCCGCCCACAGGAGAAGCGGGCGCAGGGCGCCGTCCGCCCTTGCGCGGACGAGGCGGCGGCATTCCCGGTGCGCCTCGCTATTCCATGACTTTTGGAGGTCGGATAACAGCGGCGGCTCCTCCCAGTACCCCGCGTACTCTCCGCGCGGCACATGGTCGAGCAGGCGGCGGAATACCTCCGGCGAGCAGGAACACAGCGCACCGAACAAGCAGTCCCGCCCCATCTCCCGACCCAGCA
>CAMVAV010000064.1 GCA_947165595.1 uncultured Clostridia bacterium
TCCCGCATGATGAGCACGCCGCTGCGGAACAGCTTCGCGGGCTCGCCGTTGAGCAGGATCACATAGCTGTCGTTGATGAGCCCCAAGCCCGCCGAGATCGCGATGCCGAGCGGCGTCGCGTACTCGGGGTCGTTGAGGTCGTATTCCTCGGAAAAGGCGTTCTTCTCAAAGTGGTTGCCCGCGATCGCCACGCGCGTGGGCTCGATCTTCAGCTCCTCCGCCACGCGCTCCTTCAGTCCGACGAGCTTGCTGCCGCCGCCGGCGAGGAACACCGCGGAGGGCACCTTGCCGTTGAGGTCGAGGATGCGCTTGGAAATCTCCTGCGCCAGCGACGTGACCGCGGGGGCGATCATCTCGCGCAGCTCGTCGGGCGTGGTCTCGTGCGTGATGCCGAGGATATCCGTATAGCCGATCTTTCCCTTTTCGGCGAGCGCCATCTTGAGCTTCTCCGCCTGCGGGAAATCCACCAGCAGCGCGCGCATCAGAAGCTCGGTGACCTCGTCGCCCGCGATGGTCGCCATCGTATAGCCCACGACGCTGCCGTCCCGGCAGATCGCGATGTCGGACGTACCGGCGCCGATGTCGACAAGCACAAGGTTCAGCAGCCGGATGTCGCCGGGGATCGCCGCGTTGAGCGAGGCGATCGGCTCGAGCGTGAGGCTCGCGACCTCCAGCCCGACCTTCCCGACCACGGCATAGAGGCTCTCCACGACCTCCCGGGGAAGAAAGGTCACGACGATCTCCGCCTCCAGCGTCTTGCCGGTGTGGTCGCGGATGCTGGACATCGGATAGCCGTCAATGCGGTAGCCGGACACGGTGTAGCCGACCATGTAGTATTGGTCGTGCTGGGCGGTGGACTGCTCGCGCAGGGCGTGCTCCGCCTCGGACACGGCCCCGGCCTCGAGCTGGTTGACAAGGTCCTCGGTGATCGTCTGCGTGCCGGGAAGCTCCAGCGTGAAGCTCGCCGATTCGGATTTGAGCGCACGTCCCGCCGCCGCGACGCACACGCGCGAGAGATGGATCTTCGTCCGCTTCTCCAGGCGCGCGATCACCTCGCCGGCAGCCTCCGCGACCTGCTCGATGTTCTCGATCTGGCCGTCCAGCATCGCGCGCTGGCCGTGGTCCTGCTTTTCGATGGACAAAACGTGGAAGCGCCGGCCCTCGACGACGCCCACCACGCCGATGATGCTGCGGGTGCCGATATCCAACGCGAAGATCACATTTTTTTCCTGTTCCTTTTTCGCTTCCGCCATAACCGCACCTACCCCCCGTATGACTCGATCGGATGCGCCGCGTCATCCTCTCTGAATATCGCTTACGACCTTCCCGTCCGTCAGTGTGACGACCCGCTTGTTCAGCATGTTCCCGTAGCTGCCGTCCCCGGTGGTCATAATGACGGTCGTACCCCGCTTGTTCAGCGCGGTGAGCAAATGGAGCATGTCCCACACCGTGTCGTCGTCCGCGCGTTCGGTCAGCGCGTCGAGCACGAGGATCGACGGGCTGCGCCAGATGGCGCGCGCCAGCTCGACGCGGCGGCACTCGGAGCTGCTCAGCTCCGGCGGGTAGCGTTCCTCGCTGTCGGCCATGCCGACGAGGGAGAGCGCCTTCTCGATCTTGGGCCGGTTGAAAAGCTTGTCTTTAAGATACTCCAAATGTCCGGTAGATGCAAGGTTTTTGAATACAGTTTCCGTGCGCTTGAGCTCCGATTCCTCCAAAACCACGCCCATGCAGCTGCGGAAGCGCGCCGCCTCGCCCCGGCGCATGTGCGTCAGGTCGGCGCCGCCGAGCCATACGGAGCCGCGGTCCGGCTCGATCTCGCCCGCGATGAGCTCCATCAGCGTCGTCTTGCCCGAGCCGCGGGGGCCGGTGATGAAGACGAACTCCCCCTGCTTTACCGCCAGATCGACGTCCAGCGTCTCGGATACGCCGCGCCTGCTGTTTTTATAGACCTTGGCAACATGTTCCAAACGAATCCCGGGCATGGCTGCGCCCTCCACTTTACAAAGTTTCCGCCGTTTGCTATAATTTTCTGTGTCTGTCCTTTTCAAAGGGGAACGGGAGGTGGGACGGCTATGGCGAAACCGCCGAAATCGCATCCGATCGCGACGCTTCTCGCGCTGCTGCTCATGGCAGCGCTGTGCGTCGGCGTCGCCGAGCTGTCCGTCGCCCGCTTTGAGGACCCCGAGCTGTACGATACCGTGACCGCGCCCGCCCGGGAGGCCTATCAGGATATCCGCACCCGCGTGGAAACGTACGCCGCCGAGCGCGAGGCGGAGCGGGAGGCGGAGCGCGAGCGCCAGCGCATGCTGGAGCTGTCCCGCCAGCTGGAGCTGGACCGTCTGCGCGAACAGGAGCTCCACTTGGAACTGGAGGAGCTTGCCGCGCAGGACCTCGCCGCGCAGCTTGCCAGCGCTCCGACGATCCGTGAAAAGCTCATTTTCGCCGATCCCACGATCACCGAATTCATTGAGGAGGACGGGCGCGAGGTGCTCACCGGCGGCAATCTGTCGCTGACCTACTTCAACCAGGGCGACGAACTCTGGGCGTCCCAGCTCTTCGGCATCGACCGGATCGGCGGCTACGGCTGCGGTCCCACCGCGCTGGCGATGGTGATCGCCTCCACGGTGGACGAGACCGCCACGCCCGCGAACGTCGCGTCCTGGGCGGCGTCGGCGGGCTACTGCTCGCTGCACAGCGGCTCCGCCCTCTCGATCGTGGAGGGCGCCGCGGCGCACTACGGGCTGGACTACACCGCCCTCGGCGCGCTGGACGCCGACGCGCTCTACACCACGCTCTCCGAGGGGGGCGTCATCGTCGCGCTGATGGGCCCCGGCCACTTCACCGGGCGCGGGCACTTCATCCTGCTCCACGGCGTCACGCTTTCGGGCGGCATCCTCGTCGCGGACCCCAACAGCCGCGACAACTCGCTGGCGGTGTGGGAACCGCAGACCATTGTGGACGAGCTGTCCCGCAGCCGGCACGACGGCGCGCCGCTCTGGCTGCTCTCGCCGCCGCTCGCGCTGTAGGTCCGCCGTTTCCCCATAAAAGCACTTTAAGGAAACCCGCTCCAATCACCAGGATGGAGCGGGTTTCCGCTCATAATATGCTCTATTTGAATTTTTTGTAGAAGGACCGGTTCCCGCCCATGCGGACGCTCACCTGCTCGTCCAGCGCCACGACCGAGGCAAGGATGCGCCGGAACTGCGCCACCTGCTCGGCGAAGGGCTTTTCCTCCTCCGTCTCCGGCTCGGCGCCGTGCAGCAGCTCGTTGAGCCGATACGCCTCCGACTCCGGCAATTCCTCCAGATAGGTGCGAATGCCCTCTTCCATCTCGCTCAGGGCGCGGACCGGAGCCTCGCGTTCGCCGAGGAGCATCTGCGCCGCCATGGCGTCCCCGTGTTCCACAGCCTCCGCCACCTGGCGCGTGACATCCGCCACCTCGATCAGCTTGACGACCTCGCTTTTTTTCCGCCCCCGAAGCTCTTCCAACTCGATCTTCCCCATGCTTTACCTTCCCTGTGAGTTTTTCTCCGCAATGCGGAACGTATCGCGGAGGTCCGTGATCATCGGGCGGAGCTTGTCGAGCTCGCGCTTGTTCCGTCCGATCAGGATCCGGTTGAGGTCGTAACAGAAGAAGTCATAAAGCCTGTGCAGCCCCTGGCTCACCTCATAACGGCGGTCAAGGGTGTCGTCCAGATAGCGGACAATGTCGATGCAGCGCTGGATCGACGCCTCAAACAGTTTGTAATCCTTCTGCTCGAGCGCGATATCGCCGCGCATCAGGCGCTTGACCAGCTCGTCAAGCAGCAGGAGCAGCAGCTCTCCCTGCGTCATGGTATTGAGGGACTGTGCCTTGTAGTTCTGAAGACCTCTAGCATCCATAAATCTACATCCTGTCCTTTATGGTTGGATTCGCTTCCGTCCGCTTCGGGAGGTCGCGTTTTGCGGCTTAGTAGCCCATCAGGTCCGAGAGCATCGAGCTCTGGTTGTTCATCGTGCTCATCAGCTTTTCGAGCTGCGTGAACTGCTTGGTGTAGTAGTCGATCTTGTCGCTCAGCTTATCCTGCCAGCTTTCGATCTGCTTCGTGAAGTTGTCGATCTGCTTTTGCAGCGTGTTGTTGAGCAGCGAGACGGAGGAAAGCTTCGTGCCCGCCTTCCGCACCAGAATGCCCTGCGAGCCCAGCGAGGTCGAGGAGTAGGCGTTGAGCGTCGTCTTGAGCGTCGACATCAGGCCGTCGGTTGCCGAACCGCCGTCCTTCGTCTTGGCAAACACATTGCGCACCTTGTCCGGGTCGCTGTCCAGCGCGGCGCGCAGCTTGCTCTCGTCGAGCGAGATGGTCGTTACGCCGTTGGAATATGTGGTCTTCAGACCGATCGAATCCATATCGACACGGTCGCTGCCGAAGGACTGGATCGCGTTGAGCAGCCTGCCGTAGAGCTGGGACAGGTCGGTGTCGCCGAACAGAAGGCCGGTCTTTGCCTTTTCCTCATAGGCGGCGACCGCGCTCTCGCTCATGTCCTTCTTATCCTCCTCGGTCAGCGGATCGTAACCGGAGGAATTCTTGGAGGTGCCCTTCTTCAGCGGCTGGGTGGTGTAGGCGCTGTGTACGTCGTTCATCAGCTTGTTGATGTCCGTGACGAAGGACTTGACCGCCTCGACGATCGTATCGCCGTCCGACTTGCTCGTGAAGCTGACCGCCTCGCCGCCCTCCTCCGTGGTGAAGGCCTTTTTCAGCGTGACCTTCATGCCGTCCATGTCGACGACGTTCGAAGCGCGCCGCAGCGTCAGGTCCTTGCCGTTGACCGTGGCGTTGATGACCGCGTCCTGTCCGGCCGTTTTGGTCACGCCGGAGGCGCCGGTGCTGTTGGCGCGCTCCGCCAGCTGCTTGAAGTCCAGCTGACGCGTGACGTCGGTCGAGTTGCCGACGGCGATCAGCGCCGCAAAGTTGTCGTTCAGCGGTTCGCCCCTCGCATTCTTCAGAACATAGGAATCGTTTTCAGCGTCATAGCTGAACCAGTCGTTGTGCAATCCGCCCGCCGCGCTGTTCATGGCGGTCATCAGCTTATCCAGGGAATCATTTTTGTTGAACGTGCCGAGCTTCTCGCTGCCGATCGCTATGCTTCTGAGCGTAAAGGAGAGGTTCCCGTTCTCGTCCCAGCCGAAATCGTCGCCGAACATGTCGCCGAGCGTCTTGTTCTTCGGGGCGTTCGACACGCCGAAAAGCTTTTGCGCCAGCGGGCTGTCAAAGCTGATGTTGCCGGCGGCGCCCGTCTCCCGGGCGGTAAAGACGAACTGGCTCGTCAGGTTGGAGTAGCTCACGTTGACACCGGCGTCCGGGTTGCTGTTGATCTTGTTGAGCACGCTTTCAAGCGTGCTGTCCTTGGTCAGGCCGTCGATGGTCGCGCCGTTGATCTTCATGCTGTAGAGCCAGTTTCCGTCGCTGTCGGTACGGTACCAGTTCCCGTCATCATCCTTCTTGACCAGCTTGTTTTCGGCGTCGTAGTATTTCACATCGTCGCCCGATCCCCTGGATGTAACGGCGGCGGCGTCCACCGCGGTGCGCGCGTTGGCATTGAGCCAGTTCTTGTCGATCAAATTGCCGAGGCTCTGGCTGGTATTGAAGTAATTGGATACGCCGCTCGTGCCGATGCCCATCATTTCGCCCACCGAGGAGCTGACCTTTACCGTGGAACCGGAGTTGGGCGCCACATCGAACTTCAGTCCGCCGTTCTGGGTCCCAACCGTCAGCTTGCCGCTGCCGAAGGCCTTGTCGATCGACTCCTGCAGCTCATCCCTCAGTACGCCCGTGAGCGCTTCCCGGATGCTCTGCTTCTCGTCATAGGCCGTGTCCTCCGCCTTCAGCTTGTCGACCGCCTCGGACAGCTGCATCGTCGTATCGCCGAGCTTGACGCTCTTGCCTGTCAGATCTCCGAGCTTGATCTGCTTCGTTGTGCCGTCGAGCGTAACATCGACCGTTTTTCCGGAAAGATACTCCGCCGCGCTCTGCGATTTTACAAGCGCGGCGACGTTCCCGACTGTGAAGCTGGTATTGGAAAACTTATCCGAAAGCTCAGAAGAATTGGCCTTCTGCACGCCGAGCGTCGTCCCCAGATTTCCGGAGAAGCTCGAAATATACAAGGCGCTGCCGTCGTCATTGGAGCTGCTGCGGTCGACGGAGAAGGTAATCGTGCCGTTTTCCGCGGCTTCGACGTTGAACAGTCTGCTTGCCTTTATCGTGCCGCCGTCCTTGGCCTTGATCTGGACCTCGCCCAGCTTTTCGACAATTTTGTCGCGCAGCGCGTCGATCGTGTTGATATCGTTGTCCTTCTCGTCGAAATCAAGCGTAATGTCCTGTGAGCCGTATTTGAGCGTCAAGCTGCCCTTGACCTGTCCGGCATCCTTGGTGTTCGCCCAGTCGATCGCGTCTCCCGCCGCCTTTTCGGTCGCCCTGACGTCCAGCGCGCTCGCGTCCACGGCATAGCGCGCCGCGGTGGCAAGCTGGGTCACGGCGTTGATCTTGACGTCGCTTTTGGGCACGCCGGTGGCGCTGACCGCCTCGGCGTTGTCGCCGTTTGCCGTCGTCGTCACATTGCTGGTGAAAAAGCCGTTGCTCGCGAGGTTGGTCTTCGAGGAGAAGGACGTGTACTTCATCGAAATGCTCTGCATCTGGTCGATCAGGTCACGATAGGCGTCCTGCTTCCACTCCACCTTCGTCTGGCTCTGCTGAAGCTGAGTGATCTTCGTCTGGTAGCCCGTGACACTGTTTTGGATCATCGCTTCGGTATCCATCCCGCTCGCGAGACCCGTCAGCACATTGCGGTTCCCATAGATGCTGCTGGTGCTGCTATACGAGTTGCTGCTGATATTGTTTACGTTAGCCATCTGTGCTCAACTCCTTTTCTTACACAAAAGACTTGACCTATGCCGTTATTTTTCTTATAATTTATATCGACCGTTCCGCAAGAAAGATTAGAGGGCGGAACAAATTTTTGGAGGGAGCCGTTTTGAAGAAGATCATCGCCATCACCAACCAGAAGGGCGGCGTCGGAAAGACCACCACCGCATTGTCCCTCATCGGCGCGCTGAGCCTGCGGAAATACAAGGTGCTCGGCGTCGACCTCGACCCCCAGGGCTCCCTCGGCTTCAGCGCCGGACTCGACATTGAAAACACCGATACGATCTACGACGTGTTCAAGGGCAAGAAAAAGATCGACGACGTCATCGTGGACACCGAGATCGGGGACTTCCTCCCCTCGAACATCCTGCTGTCCACGGCGGAGCTCGAATTCAACATGCCCGCGCGCGAGTTTTTGCTGCGCGACCAGCTGGTCAAGGTCGCGGACGACTACGACTACATCATTATCGACACGCCGCCCGCGCTCAACGTGCTGACGGTGAACGCCTACGTCGCGGCGCAGGGGCTCATTGTCCCGATGGCGCCCGAGATCCTGAGCCTGCTGGGCATTTCCCAGCTGCGCGACACGGTGGAGACCGTGCGCCGCTACTATAACCCGGATCTGAAGGTGATGGGCATCCTGCTCAACCGCTACAACGCGCGCCTCGTGCTCAACCGCGAGGTCGAGGAGATGTCGCAGGAGGTCGCGCGCAAGCTTGACACCGGGGTGTTCCGAAACAAGATACACGCCAGCGTTGCCGTCGCGGAGGCGCCCGCCTACGGAGAAAGCGTCCTGACCTACTCTCCGGGCTCGCGTCCGGCGCAGGACTTCATCGGTCTTCTCGACGAGATGATGGAAGCGGACTGAAAAGGGAGGAACGATCATGCCGAAACAGGGAAAGAGCAATAAGACCGCGCGGGTCCTGAGCCTGCTGACGAACCCCGAGACCGCCGAAGCCGCCGATCCCCAGGCGGCGGCACAGGCAGCGGCGGAGAGCGCGAAGCTCGCCGACGACCGCAGGACGCAGGCTAAGATCCGCGGCGCGCTGGAGATGGAGCTCGCCGAGTCGGCGGCGCCGGCGCGCCCGGCGCATCCCCGTCCGTCCTCTCCTCCCTCTCCTCCTGCCATCATTGACCCCAAAACAGGCTTTCGCATCGTCAAGGAGACCGGGCCCCTGCCGGACTTTGCCGACGATCCCGAGGTGGAGCTTCCGCCTCCGGAGCCGACTTTTTCCGTGCCCGCGCAGACGCAGCGCACGCTGGAGAACACCTTCAACGAGCTGCGCAGCGTCAGCGAGGAAAAGCCGGACACCTATATCTGCTTCAACGTGACGCAGGCGCTGGTGGAGGACAAGGCGGACAAATACATCAAGATGTTCAATCTGTGCTCCTGCCCGCGCTGCCGCATCGACGTCATCGCGCTGGCGCTGTCCAATCTTCCGCCCAAGTATGTGGTGGCGAAGCCGGACGAGCTGATCCCGCGCCTTTCCATGTACGAGCAGAAGTACAACGCCGCCGTCGTCACGCAGGTGATGAGCGCGTGCCGCAAGGTGCTCGACCGCCCGCACCACGAGCGCGAAAAAAAGTGAGCGGGATACCCCCGAACAGGAAAATGACCGCGGTCCGTCCGGCCGCGGTCGTTTTTTCTGCTTGCCGCCACGTTCACAGCGGCTGTTTTTTCTCCTCGGGCACGTCGCCCAGGAGGCCCAGGAGGCTGTCCGGACGCGCCGTTTCCTCCGCCGCGGCGTCTCGGTTGGCGTCCACAGCCTGCAGCAGCTCGCTGCGCAAAACGGGAATGCTCTTGGGCGCGTCGATCGCAAGACGAACGCCGCCCTCATAGACGTCCATCACAGTGATCCTGACGTCCTCGCCGATCAACAGCGTCTCTCCGGCCCTACGGCGTAGGATCAGCATGTTTCGTCCCCCCGCTTCTCAAATTCGCGGAGCTTGTGCCGCATCTCCCACGCGTCGTCGTCAAGGATCACCTGCATGGCGCGGCGCGTATCGGGGTTGATGGCGATAGGGCATTTCATGTTGACGGTGCTCTCGTCGACCGGCTTCTTGACCGTGCACATGACATAGAAGTAGAGATCCTCGCTCTTGTCGACCTCCAGAGCGCGCAGCTCCTCCTCCCGCAGCACCGGCGCATAGCTCGCGTCGAGCGTAAAGGGGTGCATCAGCGTAAACGCAAGCTCGCCCGTTTTAACGCTCTGCAGGCTGAACAGGGTGCCCGCGTCCGAAAACGGCAGCAGCAGGAACGCCTGCTCGTCCTCAAAGCCGAACAGCCCCTTGGAGAACGTCAGGAGCTCATCCTTCGTGTACTCGACCTCGCCAAAATACTTCGTCAGCGTCTTCAAAAGAATACCCCTCCCGGCTTATGTAATCGGCGAAACCGCTTCCGCCGATCACATTATACAGCGTTTACGCCTTCACGTCAACCGGCTCGTAGTTGGGATCTGCGCTGCGCGGCACATAGATGGGCCCGCCCGTGTACTTGATGATGATCTCAGGCTGCTGCTCGACGGAGATCTCGATGTCGCCGGGGGTAAACTTGAACTCGCCCTTGTCGATCTTCCAGTCGAAGTTCAGCTTATCCATCTCATAGCGGATCTCCATCTGCCCGTCCTCGAGCTCGGACGCCTTCTCGGTATCCGCCGCGACATTCTCCTGCACCGTATTCTCGGGCGCCGGCGCCGCCGCGGGAGCGCTCTGCTCCAGGAACTCCTGCCCAAAGCGTGCGTTGAGCATGATCTGCCCCTGGTCGGAATAGGCCGCCGTCGCCTCATATGCGGCGACCGGGCGATCGACCTGCGGGGGCTGCGTGACCGGCGCCGTCTGCTGCGGCTGGGGCACGCTCCGCCCGGCGTTCGCGGCAGTGTCGCGGGAGCGCTGCTCGAACGTGTCAAGCTGTACGCGGATGGGGCGGCTCTTGATGTCGACGCCCTTGTCGGAACGGCTGATTTCCATCTCCGCCGTCCCGCGCGTGTACTCCAGCGAGGCATTCGTCGTCTTCATGCGAATCTCGATGGGCACGCTGGTGATCTCAATCAACTGGTTCATGAAAAGCACTTCCTTTCGCGGCTTTATATCAATACTAGCTCATGTAGTCGATCAACGATTGCGAGAGGATATTCGTACCGATGCGCAGCGCGGCATTGTAGCAATACTGCGCCCAGCTCATCTCGGTAATCGCCTCGGCGGGATCCATTCCCTCGGTGTCCAGGATCTGCTCGTTGAGCTGATCCTTGTTGGCCTTGAGCTGTTCCAGATTGGTCTTCAGGTATTTCGCATCCGCGCTGAGCTTCACGTGCTCTCCCTGTGAATTGTTCACGGCGGAGTGGATCTTGTCGAGCAGCTCGTCGGCGCGTTCCCTGTCCGTATCGCTGGCATAGTTTCCGGTCTCCGGGTCGGCGTTGGAGAATATCTGACCCAGCTCCCTGAGCAGCACAGGCAGATTCTTGTCCTCGCCGTAGCCCAGGAAGTTGATGCCGGAGATGGAGGAATTGAACGCGCTTCCGGTAATCAGCTCTCCCTTTCCGTTTTCCTTCATGCCGAGTCCGATGTCCACGTAGGTCGCCTCCTCCGCCATGTCGTTGAGCTTGACGGCGTCTTCAAACTTATAGTCGGAATAGACTGCCTCATAGATCGCCTTCTGATCGTTGAAGTGGTCCTTGTTGAAGTTTCCGTCGGAGTCAATAAAGTCGGAGGTCCTGTACAGTGTCTTCGGTGTGCTGACATCGATGCCGCGGTAGAGCAGCTTGTCGCCGTCCCACTCAAAGGGAATGTGCTCGCCGTCCGCTCCCGCGAAGACGAAGTCGTCGCCGTACCGGCTGTTCATCACCGAGACGATGGACTCGGCCGTGGAGACCAGCTGCCGTCCCAGCGCGACGCGCGAGGAACCCGCCGCGCCGTTCAGCCCCTCCACCGAGGACAGGATGCCGTCGAGCCCGGGGTTCTCGCTGTCTCCGTCGACGACCGCCGCCATCGCCGAATAGGCGCTCTCGTACTTGCTGACGACATGGTTGTTGTTGTCGATCTGATCTTCGGTCCGCCAGAAGGAGCGGCGCAGGCGCCACGCCTTGCTCGCGGCGACCGGGTCCTCCGCGTAGGCGTTGAACTTGCGCTGGGTCTGGACATCCTCCAGCGTATCGCTCAGCTTATTGGTGCTCTTCGTCAGGTTTGTGCGGTAATTGCGGAAGAGCCCGTTTGTTGTGATTCGGGTAATCGACATTTCTGCCTCCCCCTCTCCCTCTGCTTCAAATGGAATGCTGCGCCGCGTCTATCGTCCTCACACGGCTGTGCCGTTGATCAGGCGTTCCAGCATATCGTCGTAGGTCGTCATCAGACGGCAGGCGGCGGAATACGCCTTCTGGAACTGCATCATGTTCATCGCCTCGTCGTTGAGATCCACGCCCATGACCGAATCGCGGTCGACATAGAGCTCGTCGGCGGTGACGTTGTAATTGTTGAGCATCGTTTCGGTGATGTTCTGGTCCTTCGCCAGCGTGCCGGCGATAATGTCCGTCAGCATCTCCTGAAGCGTGCCCTGAAAATACGCATCCGCGTCCTCGCCGTCGCTGGCGGTGGTGAAGTCATGCTTGTTCGTGAGCACCGAGATCATGTGGCGCTGGTTTTCCTGCAGATCGCTCTGCTCGGGCGCGTTCGGCGACTTCGAGCGCAGCACGCGTCCCAGCTTGTCGGCCCAGTCCTTCGAGATCGCGATGTTCCCCGCCGTGATGCCGGTGGTCTCGTTGGAGTTGTTGCCGTTGCTGAACAGCGGGCCGCCCATATACTGCTTGTATTCTTCCTTCAGCAGCGGCCTGCTGGGATCGGTGGGGTCCGCCTTATATTTCGGATTATCCTCCGTGCTGTCCGGCATCTGTTCGAAATACTTCTCAAATCCGTGCCTGGGAACATACATATTGGTTTCAGAATCCTGCTTCAGGCTTCCGGTTCCGTCCGTTTCAAATATCTCCTTGTCCTGCATGGTGTTCGCTTCGTTCATCAGCCGCGCGAACGTGTTCGCCAGCGTGTCGAGCGCCTTCTGATAGTACGGGATGCCGCGCTTGACGCCGGCGTCGGGATCGTACCGCAGGTCATCCTTCGCAATGGAGTCCGCATCGCTGTACTCGCCGGACTCCGTCAGCAGCTCGCGCATCGCCTGCAGGCCGCCGGTGAGCTCGGTATCGCCCAGCTTGGTCACCCTCAGCTCCTTGACGTTCACGAAGGAATAGTTTGCCGCTTTCTCTTCGTCGGTGGTCCCGAAATAATGATAATGCACAACGTAGTCGCTGTCCGGATCATCCGTCGCCTTATCCGCGTGGAAATAGGGAACGGTACCCTGGGTATAGCCGAACTGCTCGTTCAGCGAATTGACGATCTCCTCGATTTCCGCCTGCTTGCCGGTCGTAACGCTCTCCTTGACGCTGCTCCAGTCGCTCTGGTCCTTTCCGTACATCTTGAGCTCATAAACCGTCTCCAGCGCATTCGGCGCCGAGGGGTCCTTCTTCCCGCGGGAATCCTCCAGCTCCGAGATCATCAGGTTGAAGTTCTCGTTGTCTCCCCCCTGCCATTCGTTGACGACCCTGCCGTTCTCATCGGTCACCTCTTCGCTGGTGTTCTTCGGCATGACGGACAGCTGCGCGCCGTAGATGCCGTTGATGAGCAGCCTCTCGGGATCGCCGCTGGTCGAGATCTTCAGCTTCTCGACCTGCACGCCGTCGCCGAGGTCCTCCATCTCATAGACGACGTTGATGCCGATCTTTTCGGAGAGCTCGTCGATGAGCAGGTTGCGCTCGTCCTTCTGCGTCAGCGCGCTGCCGCCGAACACCTGCTGGCGGCGGATGGACTCGTTAAGATCGCGGATCTTCTCCAAGGTCGTGTTGACGCCGTCGATCTCCGTGTGGAACTCCGTGGTCTTGGTCTGCATGAGCGCGTCGAGCCGCTTGGCGTAGTCGTTGAACTGGACGACCATCGCCTCCGCCGAGGAGCGGACGATCGAATCGTAATCCTGCTTGTTGGAATTCTCGGGAACGTGCAGATTCTCCAGCTGCTGGATGAAGTCGTTCATGCGCGCCTCCAGCACGCCCTCGCCGTCCTCACCCTTGGCAACCTCGTCGATGATCTGTCCGATCTCGTTGAGTCCGCCGACCTTCGACTTCATCTGCCCCACCTTGGTCATCTCGTTCCGGTAGCGGATATCGAGATACTGGTCGCGGAGCTGGTTGACGCCCGTGGCGAGCACGCCGCCGTTGCCGCGGATATCATAGCGGCTCTGGTAGCGGTCCGCGGAGCCGTAGTACATGGACGTCTGGTCGATCTGCTGGCGGCTGTAGCCCTTGGTATTGATATTGGAAATGTTATTGCCCGTCGTATTGAGCGCATGCTGGGCGACAAAGATGCCCAGACGCGCCGTTGTGAACGTGCCGAATGTCGAAAGGCTTCCCATTGTCCGACACTCCTTTCTGTCAGCCTGTTGCGCCGCGCTGTGTTTCAGGCGCGGATATCCGCGATCCTGCCCCCGCCGACGCGAGCGTCCGCCGCATTGGCCAACAGGCGCTCGATCTGGTGGAGATTGCACTCCAGCGTGGTGCGCGCGACGTCCGCCGCGCTTCGGTAAAGCACATACCGGTTACGAAGCTTTCCGGCGGCGTCCTTCGCATCCTGCCGGAGCTCCGGAGGGCAGCGCTGCGGGAGCTCGGCAAGCGTGACGTTCTGAAGGCCCATGCCGGCCAGCAGCGTATCCCGCTTCCTGTCCATCGCGCGCAGCTTCAGGCTCAGCGCCTGTTCCTGCTTCATGCAGCTGTCCACGCCGAGAAGGTCGTCGCAGCGCACGGCTGCGGTCTTCTCCTTCGCGAGCTCGGTCAACTGATCCAGCAGCTGGCCAAGCTGCTCCATGAAGGCAAAATATTCCCGGTAGGCCTCTTCCATGTTAAACTGCCTCCATCAGAAGCATCTTTCTCGCGATCTCACGCGCGTCGACCTGATAGGTCCCGTTCTGCACCTGCTCACGCAGTGCCGCCACCTGCCCGGATGACGTCGCCGTGCGGACCTCCTGGGAGATCTTGCTGCGCAGCTCCATCTCAAAGCTGCTGCGCCTGCCGTCGCCTCCGGAAAGGGTCACGCTGTCGAACCGGCGGCTCACATCGCTGCGCTGCGTCCTTGCGGTGCCGGACTGGCCCTGATAGATGCGCGCGGCAGTCTCCGCGGCGGAAATGTTGGCTCCCGAGATTTTCATGCCCGAACGCCCCCTTCTTGTTGTCATGGCCAACGTGCATCAGCCTTTTCAGGCTATGCGCGTAGTCTTTCATCCTTATCATCGGTACGGCGGGAGAAAAATTAATAGTCCGAAAAAACTTTTTTCCGAAAAAAACCGGGCCCCCGCTTTTCGCGGAGACCCGGCCGCATTTTCTCCTACTTTCCCGACCTCAGATGGCGCAGCAGCACGCCGGCGACGTCCTTGCACGACGCCTGCGTCATGACGGCGCCGATGTCGTTCGCCACGCCCGGCATTCCGTACACCACGCAGCTCTCCTTGTCCTGTCCGATGGTGTAGGCGCCTTTTTTCCGCATCTCCAGCAGGCCGTGCGCGCCGTCCTGCCCCATGCCGGTCATGATGATGCCGACCATCGGCCACTGCACGTTCTCCGCCATCGAGTAGAACAGGGCGTCCACCGAGGGGCGGTGGCCGCTGACCTTCTCGCCCGGCTGGCAGCTCACATGATAACCGCGCGGCGAGCGCACGACGCGCATCTGAAGGTCCGCCGGCGCGATCAGCGCAAGGCCGCGGTGCAGCTCGTCGCCGTCCTTCGCCTCGCGCACCTCCATCTTGCACAGGCGGTTGAGGCGCTCGGCATACATCTTGGTGAAGCCCGTGGGCATGTGCTGGGTGATGACCATG
>CAMVAV010000065.1 GCA_947165595.1 uncultured Clostridia bacterium
ACTGCATCCGCGGCAAGAAGGGCGATCCCGTCGGCATCGGCCGTCTGGAGCGCTTCGTTGCCGACTGGCACAACGAGCATGTGAAGGAGGCCGCCTCCAAGCCCGCGTCCAACGGCCACAAGGTCGCGATCGTCGGCTCCGGTCCCGCGGGCCTCACCTGCGCGGGCGACCTTGCCAAGAAGGGCTACGAGGTCACCGTGTTCGAGGCGCTGCACCTCGCCGGCGGCGTGCTGGTGTACGGCATTCCCGAGTTCAGGCTTCCCAAGAAGATCGTGCAGAAGGAGGTCGACGGCCTCAAGGAGATGGGCGTCAAGTTCGAGACCAACATGGTCGTCGGCCGCGTCGTCTCCATTGACGAGCTGATGGAGCAGTACGGCTTCGAGGCGGTGTTCGTCGGCTCCGGCGCGGGCCTGCCGATGTTCATGCACATCCCCGGCGAGAACCTCTGCGGCGTGTACTCCGCCAACGAGTTCCTCACCCGCATCAACCTGATGAAGGCGTACAAGGAGGGCTCCGACACCCCGCTCATGGCGCTTGCCGGCAAGAAGGTCGCCGTCGTCGGCGGCGGCAACGTCGCGATGGACGCGGCGCGCTGCTCCAAGCGTCTCGGCGCGGAGGTCTACATCGTCTACCGCCGCGGCATGGAGGAGCTGCCCGCCCGTAAGGAGGAGGTCGAGCACGCGGTTGAGGAGGGCATCATCTTCAAGACCCTGCACAACCCCGTCGAGATCCACGGCAACGAAAACGGCTACGTCTCCGGCATGACCTGCGTGCGGATGGAGCTGGGCGAGCCCGACGCTTCCGGCCGCCGCCGTCCGATCGAGATCAAGGGCAGCGAGTTCGAGCTGCCGGTCGACTGCGTCATCATGGCGCTCGGCACCTCCCCCAACCCGCTCATCAAGAGCACGACCCCGGGCCTCGAGGTCAACAAGAAGGGCGGCATCATCGTCAACGAGGAAGGCATGACCAGCAAGATGGGCGTCTATGCCGGCGGCGACGCCGTCACTGGCGCGGCGACGGTCATCCTCGCGATGGGCGCCGGCAAGCTCGGCGCAAAGGGCATCGACGAGCAGCTGTCCGGGAAATAAGCGTATTTCCCAAAAGCAAAATACAAAAGCCGCGGCTTCTCCGGGAGATTTCCCGGGAAAGCCGCGGTTTTTTCTTTTATTCCTTCGTCTTCTTGTGCTCGGCGGCCTCCTTCATGACCTGCGCCCGAAGCTCGGAGTCCTCCTTGAGCTTTCTGATGTCCGCCTCGACCTTTTCCTTCTTGATCGCGCCTTCCATCATCACGGCGTCCTTCTTCGCCTGCAGCACCTTGATCTCGTCGCTGTCCGCCTTGCCCTTGAGCTCCTTTTTGATCTTCTTCAGCTCGCCCTTGACCTCGCGAACATTCTCCCTGCTCTCCGCGATCCCTGCCTTGATCCCGCTTTTGAGCTCCTTCGCGGCCTCTCTCGCGGCCGCCCTCACTTCCTTTTTGTCCATCGTCTGCTCCCTTCTTTTATCGGCGGTATGAAAACCGGGGTCTCCGCTCCCATTATAAACAGACGACGCCTCTTTTGCAAGGGCAAAAACGTCCGCCGAAGCGCGCGCCGTCCCTCAGTCCCCGAAGAACGCGTCGTGCACGGCGCAAACCGCCTCCCGCGACCGCTCCCGCTCAACATAGAGCGTCAGACAGCGCTCCTGCGCGTCGATACCGCGCACGGCGATGCCCGACGCGTCCAGCGCAAGGATGGCGCGCTTCTCCGCCTCCAGCGAGGGAAGCGCCCCGCCGACCAGCGTCACCGCCGCATAGGCGTCCCCCTCGCGCTCGCGGCGCGTCACGCCCGTCACGCCGCGCGGAGAGCCCGCCGGCCCGACGCGCGTGCCGGGCGCGTCCGTCTCGCAGGAGCGCACCTCCGGCTCGACCCCGCGCTCCTGCGCCAGCGCGACGCATTTGTCATGCAGCACGCGCGCCCCGGCACGGGCTAGCGCGTACATATCCTCATAGGAGACGCGCTCCAGCCGCCGCGCCGTCGGACAGACGCGGGGGTCGGCGCTGTATACGCCGTCCACGTCCGTGTAGATCAGGCAATCCTCCGCGCGGAAGGCGGCGGCAAGCGCCACGGCTGAGTAGTCCGAGCCGCCGCGGCCCAGCGTCGTCACGTCGCCGCCGTCGTCGACGCCCTGAAAACCGGCGCATACGACCGCCCTGCCCCGTCCCAGCTCCGCCTCGACGCGCTCGCGCGCGATCCCGGCGATCCGGGCGTCCCCGTGCGCGCCGTCGGAGCGGATCGGCACCTGCCACGCGCACAGCGACACCGCCGGCACGCCGGAGGACGCGAGCGCCATCGCCGTCAGCGCCGCCGAAGCCTGCTCTCCGCAGGCGAGCAGCGCGTCCAGCTCGCGCTCCGGCGGTTCCCCGGAGACCTCCCTTGCCCTTTCGATCAACCGGTCCGTGGCGTTTCCCTGCGCGGAGACCACCACGATCACATCCCGCCCCTTCTCACGGGCGGCCTTGACAATATGGGAAATGTGCAGCAGCTTCCCGGCGTCGGCAACCGAGCTTCCCCCAAACTTCTGCACGATCAGGCTCATGGTTATCCCTTCTCAATGAAACATGGATTGGCAAGCCGCTTCCAACAGTCTGCCAATCCATGTTATGAATCCATGTGCCCTGGGGTTCGCCGTCAGCCGGCAAGGATCTCGAAGCGCACCACGCCGTCCAGCGCCGCGGCGTCCGCGATCAGGCGCTCGACCGACTCGTCCATCGGGCTCGTCTCCGCCGAGACCGTGACCGCCGCGCAGCCGTTGGTCGGAATGCTCTGGTTGATCGTCAGTATATTTGCGCCCGAGGCGGCAAAAATAGACAATACGTTGGAAAGCACGCCGGGGCGGTTTTTGAGCAGCGCGTAAAACGTCACGATGTGCTCCGTCCGCATATCGGAAAACGGCTGCACCGCGCCGCGGTACTTATAAAACGCGCTGCGGCTGATGCCGACCGCCTTCGCCGCCTCCTGTGCCGTCCGCGCCTCGCCCGCGCGCAGCATCCGGTTCGCCTCCGCGACCTTCAGGATCACATCGGGAAGCACCTCCGACGCCACAAGAAAGTATTTGCTCGTCTGCATGGCTGTACGCCCTCCACGGTCAGTTGTCTTCATTGAGAAGTCATCGTATCACAAACACGCCGCCTTGGCAAGCGTTTTCTGAAAGGAACTCCCCTATGTCCGACGCCACGCTCAAGCGATTCTTGCTCCATACCTCCTGCGCGGCGGCAGCGGTGCTGCTTTTCACCCTCACGCTGCGCTGCCTGCTGCCCTGGCTGCTGCCCTTCCTGCTCGCCGCCGGCGCGGCGGCGCTGATCGAGCCCGCGGTGCGCTTTTTGCAGCGGAGGCTCCGCTTTCGCCGCGGCTTTTCCTCGCTGCTGCTGACGCTTTTTTTGCTGTTTGTGCTCGGCGGGCTGTCCGCCCTGCTCGGCACGGCGCTCACCGGCGAGGCGTCCGCTCTGCTGGCGCGCGCCCCCGCCCTGCTCGCGGCGATCCCCCGCGTGCCGGACGCGCTGCTCGAACGCGTGGACGGCTGCGAAAGCTGTCCGCCCTGGCTGCGGCATTGGATCGCGGACTCGCTCGCGCGGCTGGCCGGCGAGGCGGGCGGGCTGCTCGACGCGCTGCTCGCGCGTGTGCCGGGACTGCTCGCCTCCCTCGCCGCGGCGCTGCCGCGGCTGTTTCTCGCTGTCGCCACGACTGTACTGGCGATCTACTTTACATCGTCCTCGTGGCCGGAGCTCCGAGTTTTTTACCGCCGCCGTATCCCCGTCAAAACGCGCGAACGGCTGAAAGCGCTGCAAAGCGGGATGGAGCGCTCTCTCGCCCGCTGGCTGCGCGCGGAGCTGACCCTGTGCTGCCTGACCTTTGCCGAGCTTTTGGCCGGCTTCGTCCTTCTGCGGCAGCCCTACGCGCTCCTGCTCGCCTTCCTCATCACGCTCGTGGACGCGCTGCCCGTCTTCGGCACCGGCACGGTGCTGCTCCCCTGGGCAGCCGCGGAGCTGCTGCTGCAAAACGCGCCGAAGGCGGTCTCCCTCTCGGCGCTGTACCTTGTTACCCTCGCCGTGCGCAACGTGCTGGAGCCGCGTCTGCTCGGCACGCAGGCGGGGCTTCCGCCCATTGCATCATTGCTGGCGATGTATCTGGGCTTCCGCTCCTTCGGCGTCGCGGGCATGGTGCTGTTTCCCTTTTTGCTGCTGCTTGCCGCGCAGCTCAGGCGGCAGAATGCCTCTCAGGCGGGATTGGGCGCCTGACCCTCCCCGTCCGCGCGCGGCTCCTCCAACGGCTCCATCGTTGCGACGAGCCGGTGGATGGGGACGCCCTGCTCGTAAAACTTCGCCTCATAATCGGTCATCACGCCTCTTGGGCCGTCCGCGTGCAGATCGTCCGTGACCTCGCTGAGGGCAAAGCCGAAGCGCGGGATCTCCTCCACAGAGAAGGCAAAGAGCTTCGCGTTGTCGCTCTTGAACCATATCTGTCCCTCCGGCACGAGCACCCGGCGATAGAGGCGCAGGAAGTTCCCGTGCGTCAGCCGGCGCTTCGCCTGGTTGCTCTTGGGCCACGGGTCGCAGAAATTGATGTAGATGCGGTCCACCTCGCCCGGCGCGAAGAACTCCGGAAGCAGGCTGACGTCCGCGTCGATGAAGCGCACGTTTTCCAGCTTCTCCCGCGCCGCGCGCTCCATGGCGACGACCATGGCGTCCGGCACGCGCTCGATGGCGAGGAACAGCACGTCCGGCTCCGCCTTCGCGGTCTCGGCGGTAAAGCGCCCCTTGCCGCAGCCGAGCTCGACGCGCAGCTCCCGCGCCGCGGGCATCAGCGCCCGCCAGCTTCCCCTGTGTTCGCGGGGATCATGGATCAGCCAGGAATCGCAGCGCTCCATACGCGGTATTAAGTTTTTCTTTTTTCTCATTCTCATAAGCGGTATCATAACCGATAACCCGCGGCAAAACAAGTGCAAAAGTTAAGGTTGAAAAAATTTCCTCTCTATTCTATAATGAAAGTAACTTTATGAAGGAGGGATTCCCATGCCTTTCGTCAAGTACGAACCCAAGGGCGACATCGCCTATCTGGTCATCGACCGGCCCGAGGCGCTCAACGCGCTCAACGCGCAGGTCCTCGCCGATCTGGACGCCGCGCTGGACGCGGTCGATCTCGACCTGATCCGCTGCCTGATTGTGCGCGGCGCGGGCGAAAAGTCGTTCGTCGCGGGCGCGGACATCGCGCAGATGAAGGACCTCGACCCCGCCGGCGGCGAAGCCTTCGGCAAGCAGGGCAACGACGTGTTCCTCAAGCTGGAGAGCTTCCCCATCCCCGTGATCGCGGCGGTCGGCGGCTACGCGCTCGGCGGCGGCTGCGAGCTCGCCATGGCGTGCGACTTCCGCATCTGCTCCGACACCGCTGTCTTCGGACAGCCCGAGGTCGGCCTCGGCATCACGCCGGGCTTCGGCGGCACGCAGCGGCTGGCTCGCATCGTCGGCCCCGGCATGGCGAAGCAGATGATCTATACCGCGCGCAACATCAAGGCGGACGAAGCGCTGCGCATCGGCCTTGTCAACGCCGTCTATCCCACGGGCGAGCTCTACGCCGCCGCAGAGAAGCTGGCGAGCACCATCGCCGCCAACGCCCCCATCGCCGTGCGCGCCTGCAAGAAGGCGATCAACGAGGGCGCGGCGCTGGCGATCGCGGACGCCGTCGTCTGCGAGGAGAAGGCGTTCGGCTCCTGCTTCCAGACGGGCGACCAGCAGGAGGGCATGGGCGCGTTCTTGGAAAAGCGCAAGCACGAGCCCTTCACCAATCACTGAGGATTCCCTGAATCACAATACATTACAGGAGGAACACGACAATGAAAGTAGCAATCTTCGGCGCCGGCACCATGGGCAGCGGTATCGCGCAGGTCTTCGCGGCAAAGGGCCACACCGCCCTGATGTACGCCTCTTCCGTCGCGTCCGCGCAGCGCCACAAGGACAACCTTGCCAAGTCGCTGCAAAAGCGCGTGGACAAGGGCAAGATGGATCAGGCCGCCGCCGACGCCATTCTTGCCAACGTCCTGGTCGAGGAGAAGTCCGCCGCCGCCGACGCCGATCTTGTCATCGAGTGCGTCAAGGAGGATATGGCGACCAAGAAGGAGCTTCTCAACGAGCTTGACGCCATGTGCAAGGAGTCCACGATCTTCGCGACCAACACCTCCTCCCTGTCCGTCACCGAGATGGGCCTCGGCCTCAAGCACCCCGTCATCGGCATGCACTTCTTCAACCCCGTGCCCAGCATGAAGCTCGTCGAGGTCATCCGCGGCGCCAACACCACGCAGGAGACCTTTGACTTCATCTTCAACCTCTCCAAGGAGATCGGCAAGGATCCCGTCGAGGTTGCCGAGGCTCCCGGCTTCGTCGTCAACAAGGTCCTCATCCCGATGATCAACGAGGCGATCGGCCTGGTCGAGACCGGCGTTGCCTCCGTCGAGGACATCGACAAGGCAATGAAGCTCGGCGCGAATCACCCGATGGGCCCGCTGGAGCTCGGCGACTTCATCGGTCTGGACGTCTGCCTCGCCATCATGGACGTTCTCTACACCGAGACCGGCGACCCCAAGTACCGTCCCGCGCTGCTGCTCAAGAAGATGGTCCGCGGCGGCCAGCTCGGCAGGAAGAGCGGCAAGGGCTTCTACGACTACAGCAAGTAATCCCTTCCCACACATAAAAAATCCCGCCCTCGGATGGGTGCTCGTAAGACAGTAATTCTAAAAAATTACTATTTTGCGGCATCTGTCTGACAGGGTTGGAAACAACAACGAAAAGAACGATGTCGAGTCGAAAGGCTTAACATCGTTCTTTTTCTATCTCAAAATCATTGAAATTACGGAGGTTTTAGTATGAAGCGTCTTTTATCTTGTGAGTTCAATATGGATACCGTCTGCGTGGAGCTGAAGTTCTCGGACGGCAGCATGATTGCCATTGATACCATTGCCGTTGAAAACGAGGTCGCAGACAATATGTATCAGCGGTCAGAGCTGGACTATCTTATCTATAATGACCCGATTGCATACGCCGATCTGATACTCAACGGCAATCCCATAGCCTACTTAAAGGCAGTAACAGAATACAAACCGCTTGATTGATTTTCACACGCTCCAAGGAAATCTTGGGGCGTGTTTTCAAAAATGTTACACCTTAATGCAATAAATTTCAACGTACCATCTTGAAGAAACAGCAGAAACTGTGTATAATAATGTGTGGACACACATTGGATTGTGTTCGAAAGAAATAATCTAATTTTGAGGTGAGAGAAAAATGGAATTATCTAAAATTGAGAAAAACGGCATTATCTGTGCCGTTGTAAATAGTGAGGATTTGGTTATTACGGATACGCAATCCGCTTTGGATGTGCTGATGTCTGCTAAGTACGATGTAGGAACCGAAAATATTGTTATCGACAAAAAGCTGATAGTTGAAGATTTCTTCATCCTAAGCAAAGGACTTGCAGGCGAGATTTTACAGAAGTATGTGAACTATGGCGGTCGCATCGCAATTTACGGCGATTACTCACATTACACAAGCAAACCTTTGAAAGACTTTATCTATGAAAGCAATAAGGGCAAAGATGTTTTCTTTGTTGCAACACAGGATGTAGCGATTGATATGTTGACTCGTTGAATAGAAGTATGAGGAGAAAGAATAATGGATAAATCAAAAAAGAAAGAACTCTTGTCCGAATGGAAAGAACGTCATCCAGTGATGGGTGTATTTTCTGTTAAGTGCATTGCAACTGGAGAGCAATTCTTTGATAGCTCTCGTGATGGCAGTACATGGTTTAACCGTCATGGCTTTGAGTTAAATAGCGGCAACCATAGAAATAAGAAATTGCAAGAACTTTGGAATACCTATGGTGAAAAAGAGTTCGAATTTTTCACTGTCAGTGAACTGGAATACGAAAATATGTCGGATGTAAAAGCGAGCGATTTAAAGGATTTACTGGAGTTGTGTTTCCTTGAAAATCCATCAGCAAGAAAATTGTAAGAAGTTAATGCAATATCACAAAATTCAGTTCATGGTGGTGAAAAGAAATGCCAGATAACAGAAACAGACTCCGTCCGAAGCAGATAAAATTCTTTGTAAACGATAAAGAATACGAATTGATAAGAAAGAAAATGGCACAGATGGGAACAGACAACATGAGTGCCTATATCCGCAAAATGGTAATCGACGGGTATGTTGTAAAGCTGGAATTGCCCGAACTGCGTGAGCTGACTTCCAAGATGAAACGGATCGCCAACAGCGAAAACCAAATTGCCAAACGCCTTAACGCAACCGGCAATATCTATGAAGCCGACATTGAGGAAATCAAAAAGAACCAAGAGGAAATTTATGAGGGAATCCGAAAAATCCTTATCTCACTTTCCAAGATAGAGTGATGTTCAGCTCCGCAGGAGCGTAGCCGATTTTGAAAAAATCGTTCAAGGGTTTGGGATGTTTCCCAACAAGTTTTTGCAAAGAGCAGCATCGCTGAAATTTGCAAAAAGCACGAGTGTGTCCACACGTGCACTGCTTGCTAAGTTTGTTTTGAACTTTGCAAGCAACGGATGCAAGTGGCGTGTGTGGCAACACAGGCTGTGCTTGCTATCCGAAAAATTGCAGAGTGTACATACACCTGCTGTGCTTGCTATTCGTCCTTATCCCAAGATGGCAAGTGCCATTTCCTAAATGGAAATTGGCGGCAACCGCCGCCTTGTCTGCCCAAAAGCGAAACGGACGGACGCTGTCAATGGCGGCGAAGCCGTTCATCTTGACCATTGACGGCGGCTGTCCGTTTTGCTATCCCACGATATTTTTGAAGGAAACGAATCGAAGCGAATGAAAGAAAAGGAGGTTCGACACGATGGATGAGAAACGCAAAGAGGATGAAGTTCTCGAACTCACCGCCGAAGAAATAGACGAGATTATTTTTCAAGAACAGATTGCAAGTGGAGAGTATAATGAGGAAGTTCCCGAATACTATTTCTCCAATCCTGACCCGTATGCAAAGGTCGAGCCTCGTCCCGATGATGCACCCAAACGCAATTTCTCTTTTGACGAGAACGGCAACATTGTTGTAAAAAATCCGTCTGCGTTCTGGCTGCCCGAAGTGAAAATCGTTGACGAAATCGGCGGCACAGAATACACAGTAACAGGCAGCTACGAGGGAACGGAAACTCTCGACAAGAAGCTCAAACGAATTATGGAGCAGAACGCTGCCGATGATGAATCTGATATCACGGAGGATGGCGAATGAACAACGACACCTCTTTTGATATAAATACAAATTCCAATCCTGTACAGACAGTTGCCCAACCGAAGGAGGATAACGAAATGTTAAGGGCAACCGATAAAATCACAGCACTCTATTGCAGATTGTCCGTAGAGGACACCAAGGATGAGAAGAAAAACGGCAAAGAGGATTTGTCGAATTCCATCCAAAATCAAAAGGCTATGTTACTCCAATACGCACGAGACCACCGCCTTCCCCACCCGACGTTTTTCATCGACGACGGTTACAGCGGTGTGACCTATGACCGCCCAGGCTTTCAGAAAATGCTTGACGAAATCGAATCCGGTCATGTAGCAACGGTCATCACGAAAGACCTTTCAAGACTTGGTCGAAACTCCGCATTGACGGGACTGTACATCAACTACACATTCCCTCAGAACGATGTACGATACATTGCCATCAACGACCACTTTGACAGCATCAATCCCAACAGCACCGACAGCGACATTGCCGGTATAAAGAACTGGTTCAATGAATTTTTCGCCAAGGACACGAGCCGAAAGATTCGTGCGGTGCAAAAAGCGAAGGGCGAGCGTGGCGAGAGATTGACCGTCAATGTGCCGTATGGCTACATGAAGAATCCCGAAGATCCAAAGGAATGGATTATCGACGAAGAAGCTGCACGTGTGGTCAAAAAGATTTTCACGCTCTGCATGAACGGGCATGGACCGAGCCAAATCGCAGACCAGCTTGAACGGGAAAAGATACTCACGCCTACCGCATACAAAACGAAGCAAGGCGTGAAAACACCGCACTCCGAGCCGGAGAATCCTTACCGCTGGCACGAAAGCACTGTCGTCAATATTCTTGAACGAAAAGAGTATATCGGCGCAACGGTCAACTTCAAGACCTACACCAACTCCATTTGGGATAAGAAGCAGAGGGAGAACCCCGAAGAAAATCAGAAGATTTTCTACAACACCCATCCTGCCATCATCGAGCAGGAAGTCTTTGACAAGGTGCAGGAAATTCGTCAGCAGCGACATAGGAGAACGGCAACGGGCAAGAGCAGTCCCTTTTCGGGTTTGGTGTTCTGTGCCGATTGCAAGCAGAAGCTCTACTATTCCACCACCAACTATTTTGAAAAGCGACAGGACTTCTTTATCTGCTCCACCCATAGAGCCAACAAGGACAAGTGCAGCGGTCACTATATTCGTGCCGTGGTCTTGGAGGATTTGGTCTGGAAACACATGAAAGAAGTCATCTCGTATGTGACTCGATATGAAGCGCATTTTAGGGTGGAAATGGAGCAAAAACTCCGCCTACAAAGCGAGGAAACCATAAGGGTATATAAGAAGCGTCTGACGCAGGCAGAAAAGCGTATAGGGGAGCTTGACCGCCTGTTTATCAAAATCTACGAGGACAATGCCAAGGGCAAGCTGAACGATGACCGTTTTGCCATGATGAGCAAGACCTACGAGGACGAGCAGACGCAGCTTAAAGTTGAAATCGTAAATCTGCAAAAAGAAGTCGAAGTACAGGAACGACAGATAGAAAACCTTGAACAGTTTATCCAGCGGGCACGCAGATACACCAACCTCACAGAACTCACGCCATACGCCCTCAGAGAGCTTGTAAAGGCGGTTTATGTAGAGGCACCGGATAAGTCCAGCGGCAAGCGCAAACAGAAGGTACATATCGAATATGACCTTGTTGGCTACATCCCCGTGGATGAACTGATAAAAGCGGAACAGGCATGACCGAAATCATGCCTGTTCCAAGAAATTCGCATATTACTGTTTTACGGACACCGCCCCTCGGGCGGGATTTTTTATATTCAGGAAATCGTATAGCTTCCTCTCACGAGGAGCTTCGTCGTCGCGGCGGTCGCCTTGACGCCGCGCTCGTCGATCGTCATCATGTAGAGGTGGTTTTTCACCAGCTCGCCCCCGCCGCCCAGCGTCGAGGCGTCGGTCTCGTCGATCAGGCCGGGGCTCGACGGCGCGACGCAGCTTGCCGTGCCGACGCGCAGCATCACCTCGCAGCCTATCTCGCCGCGCAGCGTCTGCCCGTTTGAGAGCGTCACGACGGTAAAATCCCGTGCGGCGTCCGCGCCGGTGTTCGCCGTACCCTGCTGCCCCGGCAGCGCCGAAAGCTCCTCGCGCATCTGCCGGTCGAGCTTGTCCGACAGCTCCCGGTCCCGCAGCTCCAGCGTGTCGTCCACCCTGCCGAGAAGCTGCGCCATAAAGGTTTCGTTCAGATAGCTCAGCGTCACGAGCGGATCGCCCTCCGAGCCGGGACTGCCGGTCGCCAGCACCGTGACGGCAAAGACCGTGCAGCCCGCCAGCAGCAGGCTCGAGAGCCTTGCGAGCCAGTGATTTTTCCTCATGTACCGTACCTCTTTCTTACCCCGGAGCAGACAATCGCTGCCCGCTCCGGGGGCTGTCAAACAAGCTGTGTATTCTGCAGGCCGAAGCTCACCGCGATGGCAGCGTCGATCTTGCCCATCAGCTCGCCGTTGACGCGGCCCATGTGCTCGCGCAGCCGCCGCTTGTCGAGCGTGCGGATCTGCTCGAGCAGGACCACCGAATCGCGCGGCAGGCCGCTCTCCGGCGCCGCCAGCGAGATGTGCGTCGGCAGCTTCGCCTTGTTCGTCTGCGAGGTGATCGCGGCCGCGATCACCGTAGGGCTGTAGCGGTTCCCGGTGTCGTTCTGCACGATCAGCACCGGGCGAACGCCTCCCTGCTCGCTCCCGACCACGGGAGAGAGATCGGCGTAATAAATATCTCCTCGTCTCACGTTGGTATCCACGCTGTTCACACTCCGAGCGGAAGAAGTCCCTTGGGCCGGACGGCCCGGAAAGGCTGTTATCATTCTCCCACGCGGGGACGGAATTTATACCTGTTTTTCCCGCCCCTCTTTATCGTATGCACAGCGTGCGCCGGCGGTTCCGCTCAGTCGACCGCCCTGCCGTTTTCAAAGTAGTATCTCGGCACGCGCTTGGAGATCGCGCACAACAGCTCGTACGAGATCGTGCCCGCCTGCTTCGCCGCCGTTTCACAAAGCATGTTCTCGCCGTAGACCTCCACCTCGTCGCCGGGCTTGAGATCGGGCTGCTCCGTCGCGTCGATCATGCACATGTCCATGCAGATGCGCCCCACCTGACGCGCGTCGCCGTAGGGCGTGCGCACGACGAGCTTGTTGGACAGCGCCCGATGCAGTCCGTCGGCGTAGCCGATCGGCAGCACGGCGATGCGGCTGGGCTTGTCGGTGTAATAGGTCCGCCCGTAGCTGACCGAGGTGTCGGGATCGAAGTTCTTGATGGTCGAGACCGTCGTCTTGACGCGCATGACGGGCTTCATGCCCATCCGCTCCGCCAGATCGCCCGTGCCGTAGAGGATGATGCCGCAGCGCACCATGTCCCACGCCCACTCGGGATAGCTCGCGATGCCGCCGGCGTTGCAGCAGTGGTGGATGCGGAACTTGAAGTCGCCCGCGCTCTCCACCGCGCCGATCATCTTCACGAAGCGGTCGTGCTGCGTTTTGGTGAACGCCACATGCTCCGGCGCGTCCTCGTCGGAGACGGCGAAGTGCGTGAACACGCCCTCCACGTCGAGGTTTTTGAGCTTGATCACCTCCAGGATGTCCTTCAGGCTCGCGTCGAAATGCGCGTCGTCGCACTGGAAGCCGAGGCGGCCCATGCCGGTGTCGAGCTTGATGTGCACCTTCATCTTCCCGCCGGCGCGCGCGGCGGCCTCGTCATAGGCGCGCGCGATCTCGAGGTTGGGCACCGCCTGCGTCATGCCGATGCGCACGATGCGCTCCCCCTGCTCGGCGGGCGTGTAGCCCAGCATCAGGATCGGAAGCGTGATGCCGCCCTCGCGCAGCTCCGCCGCCTCCTCAATGTTGGAGATGGCGAAGTACGCCGCGCCGAGCTGCTCCAGCTTTTTGGCGATCCGCACGGCGCCGTGTCCGTAGGCGTCCGCCTTGACGACGCCAAGCAGCTTGGCGTCCGGCCCCACCTGCTTGCGGATCACGTTGAAATTGTGCTCCAGATTATCCAGGTCGATCTCTGCCCATGTGCGTTTCAGCGAAGTTTCCATCAAAAACAGCCTCTCTTTCTGTTTGTGGCATGGTCCAACCATGTTTTTTCGCTCGCCGCTCAGGCGCGCGGCGTCAGTCGGACGCGTCCGCCTGCGCCATAGGCAGTATAGCACCGAATCCGAAATTCGTAAACTCCAAATTTATTAAAATTGTGCCGTCTCTTTCCAGCTCCGCGCGAATGGGACGGTCCTCCCCGTCGAAGTAAGCCGTGACGAGCAGCTTTTTCCCGGCGTGCTCCGTCTCAAAGCAGAGCCGCAGCGCCTCGCTCCCGTCCGCCAGCCGCTCGGCGCTCCGCTCGGTAACATAGCCCTCCGCCGCGGCGCGCAGAAAAATGTCCAGCGCGTTCACGGCGGACACATCCGCGTCGGCACTGCCCGCGTCGAGCACCATGCCGTCGAACTCCAGCGACAGCGCGCCGTCGCTCCGGACGAGCGCGGAGATGCCCGCCAGCGCCTCCGGCTCGCGCACCGTGACGCGCGTCCCCTCCGCTGTGCGCTCCGCTTCGAGCGTATAGCGCTGCGTCTCCTCCCCGTTCGCGACCGCGGCCTCGAACCGCGCGGTGCAGCCCTCCGCGCTGGCATATCTTTCCTGCAGCGCCGCGGCGCGATCCTCCGTCTCCCGCGCGGCGCAGCCGCTGAGCGTCAAAATCGCCGCAAGCGCGATCAAAAGCCGTTTCATCCCGCATCCTCCCCTCACAGGCGTTCCTCTGTGATTCCTATGCGGGAGGGGGTTTCATTATGCTCTCCGGCGGAGCTCAGGGGAGCGGTTTCTGACACTGCATTTGCCCCTTGTGGGGGAGCGGTTTCTGACACCGCCAGACTCCTTGCAGGGGAGCGTTTTCTGACACCGTTTCTTCCTTTTGTCTTGCCAAAAGGAAGAAATGGTTTCAGGCTTCCGTAGAAGGAAAAGCGCTGTCGCGTCTGCCGCCGGTGCCTATTGAACCGGTCGGCGCGGTCCTGCTGACGATTTGACGGTGCGCCGCCTTGCGCTGACGCGCTCGTTCCTCTTGCCGCGGCTGCGTGCGCCTATTTCCCCGCGCGCCTCGGCGGGATAACAACCGCGCGCGGCGGTTTCTGACACCGCATTTGCCCCTTGTGGGGGAGCGGTTTCTGACACCGTTTCTTCCTTTTGTCTTGCCAAAAGGAAGAAATGG
>CAMVAV010000066.1 GCA_947165595.1 uncultured Clostridia bacterium
AGATCATCGAGAGCATCATCAGCGACATGAGGATCTGCATCCCGTAGGTCAGCATGGCGGAGATCTGCCCCACGTCGATGAGCGAGCCGCGGGAGGTGACGACCAGCCGCGAGCCGAAGAGCAGCACGAACACCATGTTGCCGTAGATGCAAAGCTGCATCAGCGGCATGTTGCAGGCGACGATGCGCTCGGCGCGGGTGAAGTCGTCGCGGATGTCATCGGACGCCCTGCCGAATTTTTCCTTTTCGTAGTCCTCGCGCGCAAACCCCTTCACGACACGCATCGCGCGTACGTTCTCCTCGATAGACTCATTGAGCCGGTCGTACTTCTTGAACACCGCGCGGAAGGCGGGCATCGCCCTGCGCGCGATCAGCACCAGCCCGAACACCAGCACGGGGATGATGACGACGAAGCTCGTCGCCAGCGCGCCGCCCATGATGTACGCCATGATGATCGAGAAAATCAGCATCAGCGGCGAGCGGACGGCGATGCGGATGAGCATCATGAACGCCATCTGCACATTGTTGACGTCGGTGGTCATGCGCGTGACGAGGGAAGAGGAGGAGAATCTGTCGATGTTCTCAAACGAGAATTCCTGCACCTTGTGGAACACATCGTGGCGCACGTTTTTGGCAAAGCCCGTCGCGGCCCGCGCCGAGGTAAAGCCGGCGAGTCCGCCGCAGGAGAGGGACATCAGCGCCAGCAGGATCAAAAACGCCCCGATGCGCAGCACCTCGCCCATGTCGATGCCGGCCTTGATCTCATTGACGAGGCGCGCCGTCAGAAACGGGATGACCGCCTCTATGACCGCCTCGCCGATGATGAACAGCAGCGTCAGCAGAGCGGGCACCCTGTATTCCCGCACGCAGCGGGAGAGCTTTTTCAGCATACGCCGCCTCCTTCCCGGTGATGATATCGCTGGCTAATCATTATATAACGGCGCAGGACAAAAGCAAGCAAACATTTTGTGAACGAGGCGGGCAAAGGCGGCTGTGAAGGGGAGCGCGCCCCATCGTTTTTCCTGCCGCGGTGCTCCCGATCCGTGCCGGGGACACGCTCACTCCCGGAAGGTCGCTACGTCGCGCAGCCGGTTGTCGCGCCGGTTGCGCTCGTTGCAGCGCGCAAGCAGCGCCGCGATCTCGACGTTCGCCTCCTCCACCTCGGCGCGGAACGACGCTGCGGAGATACGCGTCGCGCCGTGCCCGAGGATGATGACCTGCTCCAGATTGTCGCTCGTCGCGACGCGGACGCGGCGCTCTTTGCGCAGCTCATAGGTCGCGCGCTCGATGTAGGCGTCCGCGGTCTGCGCTTCCTTGGTATAGACGACCTTCACGCCGTCCACCGCTTCGACGGAGCCGGGGTTTTCCCTGACCTTGTAGGCGTCGAACACGAGGATCACCACGCATTTGCGAAAGCCCTGATAGTTGGAGAGGATGCTCGTCAGCGCGGCGCGCGCCGCCGCAATGTCCTGCGCGGCGAGATGGTGCAGCTCGTCCCACGCGAAAATGATGTTATAACCATCGACCAACAGATATTCAGGGCCAATATTCTGTAGGTCTATGTTGTATTTCCGGTCGTCCAGCGAATGGCGCGCGGGAGACTTCGCCGGCTCGAACGCCCTGCGCTCGACCTTGCCGTAGGTGCGCTCAAAGATGCTTTGCAGCTCCGCGTCGTTTTCAAAGGAGCCTGAGACGCGGCGCGGCTTTTCCGCGGGAGGCGCCGCTTCGGTTTTTTCGCCGAGACGGATGCCGCTGTCGAGGTGCATCCGCTCCGCCGCCTCGTTCCACGGGATCGTAACGCTGCCGCCGTGCTCGCAGAAGACGGAGGAGGCGGGATTCTCCACGTCGTGCTCCGCGTCGTAGCCGATGGCGGCGACCGCCGCGCCCTGATCCGTGCAGGGGCCGTAGCCGCGCACGGTACAGGTCAGCCGCCCGGCGCCTCTGGTGTAGACCGCGAGCTGCTGCGCGTAGCCTCGCAGGGAAGCGACCGGGGCATAGCCCGTGAGCAGGACCTGCCCGTCGCCGCCGGACTGCGGCGGCTCCGCCGCGCCGCCCATGCTCTGAATGTCCGCCATCGCGCGCCCCGCGTTTTCCGCCGGCAGCTCAAGGACAAAGTCGTAGTAGGGCTCCAGCAGCACGCTTTCCGCCTGCATCAGCCCCTGGCGGATCGCCCGGCAGGTTGCCTGACGGAAATCGCCGCCCTCGGTGTGCTTGAGGTGCGCGCGCCCCGCGACAAGCGTGATCTTTACGTCGGTCAGGGGCGAGCCGGTCAGCACGCCGGGATGCTCGCGCTCGAGGATGTGCGTGAAAATCAGACGTTGCCAGTTGAGGGCGAGGTCGTCGGTGGACACCGCAGAGGCGATCTGCACGCCGCTGCCGCGCTCTCCGGGCTCCAGCAAAAGCTGCACCTCGGCGTAGTGGCGCAGCGGCTCGAAATGTCCCATCCCGAGCACGGGCGCGGCGATCGTCTCGCGGTAGAGAATGCCGCCGGAGCCGAAGCGCACCTCCCAGCCGAAGCGGTCGAGGATAATTTTTTGCAGAATTTCGAGCTGGATCGGACCCATCAGCCGGACGTGCAGCTCCCGCAGCCGCTCGTTCCAGACGAGGCGGAGCATCGGGTCCTCGTCCTCCAGCTCCCGCAGCTTCGGAAGCGCCGCGTGCGCGTCCACGCCGTCGGGGAGGAACAGACGGTAGGCGAGCACCGGCTCCAGCAGCGGCGGCTCCGCATCCTTCGCCGCGCCGAGCGCCTGGCCGGGACGCGTCCGCGTCAGTCCGGTCACGGCGGCGACCGTTCCGGCGGACAGCTCGGCGGCGCTTTGATACTTTTCCCCCGAGTAGAGGCGCAGCTGGTCGATCTTTTCCTCGACCTCTTCACCGCCTGCACGGTAGCGCAGCGGCGTTTTTGCCCGCAGCACGCCGCCCGTGACGCGCAGCCAGGTGAGGCGCGCGCCCTGTGCGTCGCGGCTGATCTTGAACACCCGCGCGCCGAACGCGCCGCCGTCCGGAGCGGAGGGCGCAAAGCGATCCAGCGCGTCGAGAAAACGTGCCGTGCCGTCCAGACGCAGAGCAGAGCCGAAGAATACGGGGAAGAGGCGCCGCTCGCGAATGAGCCGGCGGAGCGTCCGCGCGGAGAGAGCGCCGGCGTCCAGATATTCCTCCAGCGCCGCCTCGTCGCACATGGCGGCGTTTTCGTCGCGGTCGGGGGCGTCAAAGTCCACGCAGCCGGGCAAAACGGCGGAAAGCGCTTCCAGACGCGCGCCGCGTTCCGCGCCGGGGAGGTCCATCTTGTTCACAAATACAAAGGCGGGAACACGGTTTCGTTCCAGCAGGCGCAGCAGCGTGCGCGTGTGACTCTGCACGCCGTCCGTTCCGCTGATGACGAGAATGGCGCAGTCCAGCACGGAAAGCGCACGCTCCATCTCGGCGGAAAAGTCTACGTGTCCCGGAGTATCAATAAGTGTAAAGTCAGTTTCCTTTGCAGAAAAGAGAGCGGTTTTTCCGAAGATGGTGATGCCGCGCCCGCGCTCCTGCGCGTCGGTGTCGAGGAAGGCGTCGCCGTGATCGACGCGCCCCAGCGTGCGCCGCGCGCCGGAATCGTAGAGCAGCGCCTCGGACAGCGTGGTTTTGCCCGCGTCGACATGGGCGAGGATACCGACGACAACATTTCTTCTCACAGCTATTCACCCCCACGCTGCCCTCCGAATGCGCCGAAGCGGCGCCCGCGGCGCTATTTGGCGATTCGGGCAGCATGGGCTATTATACGGGAGTAAAACAATCTTTTCAACTTGAAATTTGTTCTTGTCGTATGGCTGATTTTGTGCTATTATAAAAAATGGTATGCGGGTATGGCGGAATTGGCAGACGCGCCGGATTTAGGTTCCGGTGGGCAACCATGCAGGTTCAAGTCCTGTTACCCGCACCAAAAATTCGACACGTCGAATTTTTGGTTTCGCCCCTGCGCGGCGAATCAATCAGAAAAGCCGGGAGGGGCATACCCTCCCTCCCGGAGCCCATCCCATGCGAGCTTGGGGCGCTGCGCAAAACAGGGGGGTTATACGATTGCCGCACACACTCGAATCATCGGATGATTGGCGTCACGGAAAAGGAGAGCTTTTTTCATGAAGAAATACAAAAGCCCGATCAATCGCAGTATCCTGATCGGCTGCTCGGCACTGATCCTGGTGCTGAGCCTGTTGCTTTCGCTGCAGACCTACCGGTCTGTTTCGAACGCGATGTACGAGCAGTACAACGCGCGGCTGCGGGACGTCGCCACCTCCGTGACGCATCTTACGGACGCGGACGACCTCCAGCAGTGCCTTCAGACCGGCGTGTCCTCGCCCAAGCGCGACGCGCTGCAGCAGCAGCTCAACCGAATGGTCGACGACTACGAGCTGTTTTATCTGTTCATCGCCGTTCCCGTGGACGAGAACGGAAACGCGCAGATGGTCAACGCCGTTTCCGCCACCAGCGAGGCGGAGCGGGCGGAGGGAGCGGAGGACCTCGCGCTTCTGGAGGACGTGACGGAATACTACACCGAGGAGTCGCTTGCTCCCTACGCGGCGGCGTGGTACAGGGACGATATCTCCTATTTTGAGGAGACCTCCGAATGGGGCGCCTGCTACACGGGCTGCGTTCCGCTGAAGAATTCGGAGGGCGTGACGTTTGCGCTGGTCTGCGCGGAATACAACATCGACGAGATGCAAAAGGCCGTGGCGAACTACGTCATACGGAACGTGCTGCTGATCGTCTGCGTCTGCGTTTTCTTCGGCGCGCTCCTGGCCTGGTGGCTGCGCAAGAATGTCACCGGCCCGATCCGTGCGCTGGAGCAGAGCGCGCTGCGATTCGCCCGCATGACCCACGAGGTGAAGGACGCCGAACAGCTCTCCTTCGACGCGGAGGGGATCGAGGCGAACAGCGAGGTCAGGCTTTTGATCGACGCGATGGTCAAGCTCTCGGAGGAGATGAAGAGCCAGGTCGGGGACGCCGCCTCGGCTGAGGAGCGCGCGCACCGCGCGGAGGAGGAGAATGCTCGCCTTTCGGAGAAGGCGGAGGCGGCGATCAAGATCGCGGAGCTGACGCAGTCGGTCACCTCGCTTTTGACCAACATGCCGGGACTTACTTACTCAAAGGACGCAGACAACGGAAAATACCTCGCCTGCAATCAGGCGTACGCTGAGTTTGCGCACAAGGCCGACCCGAAGGAGGTCGTCGGCAAGACGGACTTCGAGCTGTTTGACAAAAAGACGGCGGAGCACTTTGCCGAGGATGACAAAAAGGCGCTGTCCATGGACGGGCCGTATGTGTTCTACGAGGATGTGCTGGATGCCGAGGGCAACCCGCGCCAGTTCCAGACGACGAAGCTCAAGTTTACGGACGCCGCAGGACGCCTCTGCACGCTTGGCATGTGCCTTGACTTTACAGAGCTGATGCGCGCGAAGCAGGAGACATTGGAGGCGAAGGAGGCGTACGAAAGGGCGCAGAGCATCAACGCCATCTACGCGCATATCGCCAACGCGTTTTCCACGAACTATTCGCAAATCTACTATGTCGATCTGGAGACGGACGACTATACGACCTACAGCTCCGGCACGCAGGACAGCGGCACAAACGGCACCAAAGGAACCGATTTCTTCCGCGCCAGCAGGCAGAACGCGCTGACCATAATATACGAGGAGGATCAGGACGAGTTTCTGAAGGCGTTCACGAAGGAAAACATCCTGCGGACGGTGGACGACTGCGGCGTATTCACGCTCTCCTATCGCCTGATGATGGACGGAAAGCCCTCCTATGCCAGCCTGAAGGCGACCCGCCGGCCGGACGATCCGCGCCATTTGATCATCGACGTGAGCAACAACGAGGATCAGGACCTTCGCAGCGACCTGACCGGGCTCTATATGGAGGCGTCGTTCTTCGTTCACGGGCGGGATATGCTCAAGACCCGCTCCGAGGGCTGGTGCGTCATCGCCATGGACCTCGAGCATTTCAAGCTCTTCAACGAGTGGTACGGAAGAGAGGCGGGCGACCAGCTGCTCCGGCAGATCGGCGAACGGCTCGCCGCCGCCGAGGGAACGGAGAACGGCCTCGCGGGCTATATGGGCCAGGACGACTTCTGCCTGCTGTTTCCCTACAATGAGGAGAAGATCCGCTCGCTCTATTCCGACATCCACGGGATGATCATGGAGCGCGGCACCTCCATCGGCTTCATGCCGGCGTTCGGCGTGTGCATGACGGACGCGGAGAACAGCATCGAGGAGCTTTACGACCGCGCCTCGCTCGCGTCTCACCACGCAAAGGAGAACTATCATACCCGTATCCGCGTCTTCGAGGAATCCATGTACAAGAAGACCGAGCGCGACTACCAGATCCTATCCGACTTCCAGAAGGCGGTCAAGGAGCACGAGCTGTTCATCATGCTTCAGCCCCAGTGCCTGATCGACACGGGCAAGATCGTTGGCGCGGAGTCGCTGGTCCGCTGGAAGAAGAAGGACGAGCAGAAAATGGTGTCCCCGGGCATCTTCGTCCCCGTGCTCGAGCAGTACGGCTTCGTCACGGAGCTGGATAAATTCGTCTGGGAAGAGGTCTGCGCGTGGCAGAGAAAATGGATCGACAGCGGGCACACGGCGCTGCCCGTGTCCGTCAACGTCTCGCAGATCGACATTTTCTCCATCGACGTGCCAGATTACTTTGACGCCCTGATCAAGAAGTACGACCTGCCGGCGGACGCCGTCAAGGTGGAGATCACCGAGTCCGCCTACGTGGGCGACGGCGCGGTCATTGACACGGTCAAGCGCCTGCGCGACAAGGGCTTTCTCGTGCTGATGGACGACTTCGGAAGCGGCTATTCCTCCCTCAACATGCTGCGCAGCATCAACGTCGACATCATCAAGCTGGACGCGAAGTTCCTGCGGATGAACAGCGCCGACCGCAAGGGCGTTCACATTTTGGAATCCATTGTCAACATGGCTAAGACGATGGGCGTGCCGATCATCGTGGAGGGCGTGGAGACCAAGGAGGAGACGGACTTTATCTCCAACCTCGGCTGCCGTTACGTGCAGGGCTATTTCTTCTATCGTCCGATGCCCGTCGCCGACTTCGAAGCGCTTATCGGAGACGAGGAGAACATCGACACCGGCGGCTTCGTGTTCAAGGTGAAGGAGGAGTTCCACACCCGCGAATTCCTCGATCAGAACGTGTTCAGCGACGTCATGCTGAACAACATTCTCGGTCCTGTGGCGTTCTTCCTGCTGCACGGGGAGGACCTGGACTGCATCCGCTACAACCAGCAGTTCTACAACGAGGTCGACTCCGACCAGTTCGATCTGCTGCTTCACTCCGCGCAGCGTCTGGTGCTGGAGGAGGATCTGCCGATCCTCTACGGCCTGCTGGAGCAGGCGATGCACGATCCGCTGGGCGGCGCGGCGGACGTGGTGCGCGTTCGCCGCAAGAACGGGGTGATCTCGCAGTTCCGCCTGCAATTCTTCTTCCTCGACGAGGATGAAAACGGAATGCGGTTCTACGGCTCCGTGCATGATATCACGCATCTTGACAAGCTCCACAGCCAGCTGCGCATGATCTCGCGCCTGTCGAACGACGAGGTGATCCTGGTGCGCAAGCGCGACAGCGGGCTGCTCTACCAGGTCTCGGTCCACGGATTGGAGGACGCGTTTGCCGCCTCGCGTGAGATGCTTGAGCATGAGCTGAACGAAGGGGAGTTCCGGAAGCGCATGGACGACAAGACGGCGGAGGATATTTTGTCAAAGCTGCGGCAATCCGGCACGCAGATGCAGGATTTCTCGCCCGCGTTCAAGGTGCGCGGCGCCGGCGGGAAGGAAGTGCTGATGCAGTACCGCATCGACGCCGTGCAGGACAAGAGCAGCGGCGTGGAGTATCTGCTGGTGCTGCGCAGGGCGGAGAAATAATATCGGGCAATCAGTCCGTTGGAGGAGGAAACTTACATGAACAACAATGAACGGCGCGTCGGCACCGTATCCCGGGGCATTCGCTGCCCGATCATCCGCCAGGGCGACGATATTGCCGCCATCGTGGCGCAGAGTGTGCTGGACGCCGCGGCGGGCGAGGGCTTCGCGCTTCGCGACCGCGACGTGATCGCCGTCACCGAGTCGGTGGTCGCGCGTGCGCAGGGCAACTACGCCGGCGTGGACGATATCGCCGCGGACGTGCGCGCAAAATTCGGCGGAGGAACGGTCGGCGTGGTCTTTCCGATCCTCTCGCGCAACCGCTTTGCCATCCTGCTGCGCGGTATCGCCAGGGGCTGCGACAAGGTCGTCGTCCAGCTGAGCTATCCCTCGGACGAGGTGGGCAACGCGCTCGTCACGCTGGATCAGGTGGACGAGGCGCGCGTCAATCCCTACAGCGACGTACTCAGCGCGGCGCGCTTCACGGAGCTTTTCGGCGAGCCGAAGCATGAGTTTACCGGCGTCAACTACGTCGCCTATTATACGGAGATCATCCGCGAGGCCGGCGCGGAGGCGGAGATCGTCTTTGCCAATCACGCGACGGACATTCTCAAGTACGCGGACAAGGTGCTCGCCTGCGATATCCACACCCGCGCGCGCACAAAGCGGCTTCTCAAGGCGGCGGGCGCCGGGACGGTATTCGGCCTTGACGAGATTCTTTCCGCCCCGGTGAACGGCAGCGGTTACAACGAAAAATATGGACTGCTCGGCTCCAATAAGTCTACCGAGGACAAGGTGAAGCTCTTCCCGCGCGATTGCCAGGGCGTGGTCGAGAGCGTGCAGAAGCAGATACTGGACGCGACGGGCAAGCATGTGGAGGTCATGATCTACGGTGACGGCGCGTTCAAGGACCCGCAGGGAAAGATCTGGGAGCTTGCCGACCCCGTGACCTCTCCTGCCTTTACCGCCGGACTGATCGGCACACCGAACGAGCTGAAGCTAAAATTCCTCGCTGACGACAAGTATAAAGACTTGACAGGCCAGGATTTGAAAGACGCGATCAGCGCCGATATCCGCGCCAAGGAAGGCGCTCTTATTGGGAAAATGGCGTCTGAAGGGACGACGCCGCGGCAGCTGACGGACCTGATCGCCTCCCTTTGCGACCTCACGAGCGGCAGCGGCGACAAGGGAACGCCGGTCGTTTTGGTGCAGGGATACTTCGATAACTACACCGACTGATCGTTCAGTCTATTAAAATAGCTGCACCAAAGGAGGACGGCGCGCATGGACAGACCCCTTGCGGATGAGATACGCCCGCAGTCGCTTGACGAGGTCGTGGGGCAGCGGCATCTGATCGGCGAGGGCGGTCTGCTGCGCCGCCTCATTGAGTCCGGCACGAACGCGAACATGATCTTCTACGGCCCGTCCGGTACGGGAAAGACCACGATCGCGAACATCATTGCCGGCAGAACGCATAAGACGCTGCACCGGCTCAACGCGACGACCGCGTCGCTTTCGGATGTGAAGGACATCATCGCGGACGTCGGGACGCTGCTGGCTCCCGGAGGCGTGCTGCTCTATCTCGATGAAATCCAGTATTTTAATAAAAAGCAACAGCAAAGCCTTCTGGAGTTTATGGAGAACGGCTCGATCACGCTGATCGCCTCGACGACCGAAAACCCGTATTTCTACGTCTACGGCGCGCTGCTCTCGCGCTCGACGGTGTTTGAATTCAAGCAGGTCACGCCGGAGGAGACGCTTCCCGCGGTGCTGCGTGCGCTGAATATCCTGAAGGAGCGCAGCGAGCTGCCGCTTTCCTGGGAGGACGGCGTGCCGGAGCGGATCGCAACAGGCTGCGGCGGGGACGTGCGAAAATCGATCAACGCCTGCGAACTCCTGTATGAGTCGACTGTCGCGAAGCATGGGGAGCTGCGGCTGACGATGGAGGACGCCGAACAGCTTTCCCAGCGCAGCGCCATGCGGTACGACAAGGGCGGAGACGCGATGTATGACTGCGCGTCGGCGCTGATGAAGTCCCTTCGCGGCAGCGATCCGGACGCGGCGCTGCACTATCTGGCGCGTTTTCTGGAGGCGGGCGATCTCATCACGCCCTGCCGAAGGCTGCTGTGCTCGGCGAGCGAGGACGTGGGCCTTGCCTATCCGCAGGCGATCGCCATCGTGAAGGCTTGCGTGGACACGGCGATGCAGCTCGGACTCCCGGAGGCGCAGTTGCCGCTCTCGGAGGCTGCGATCCTGCTTGCCACCGCGCCGAAGTCGAACAGCGTCGTCGAGGGGATCGGCGCCGCGTGGGCGGATGTAAAGGCGGGACACACGGGCGATATCCCGCGGCAGCTGCAAAACGTACACGCCGATTCGACCGGTGCGGACAACCGGCAGAATTACAGGTATCCTCACAATTTCCCAAACCATTGGGTAAAGCAGCAGTATCTGCCCGACGCGATCAAAAACAAAAAGTATTACCGCTTCGGAGACAACAAGACCGAGCAGGCAGCCGCGCAGTATTGGGAGAAGATCAAAAATGCCGATGGACCTGAGGCTGAATGACCGCGTCGAGATGAAAAAGCCGCACCCCTGCGGGGAACGCGTCTGGACCGTGACGCGCGTGGGGATGGACGTCAAGCTCCGCTGTACGCGCTGCGGCCGTGAGGTGATGCTCCCACGGGCAAGGGCGGAAAAGGGAATCAAAAAAATCATGAGGGAGGAGAACACATGAGCAAGAAAACCACACGGATCATTGCGATCGTTATCGTAGTGGTGATGGTGCTGTCGTTTTTGGGATCCATGATCCTTCCCTATATTTAAGGAACCGGTGATTCAATCCCCGCACAGGCCAATGTATTCAGCGATTCCTTAAACGCACGGAAAAACCGTTAAGTCTATCAGCCCACCGGGATACGGCGGGCTGTTTTCGCGCTTTTTTACGTCGGACGGGGGCTATAATCATCCCGAAGGCGGTGAGTGGGGTTGGTCGTCTATTGGGATTTGGCCGCGCTGTGGAATTTTGCTCTGGATTATCTGCTGCTCCTCGGTACGATGCTTCTTGCGGGACGGCCGCCGCACAGGCGCCGGCTTGCGCTGGGGGCGGCGCTGGGAGCGGCGTGGTCCGTTGCGGCGCTCGCGCTTCCGCACGCGATCTGGGGATTGGTGCCGGTGCTGCTTCTTATGTGCCGCGTTGCCTTTGGCGGTACGGAGCGATTTGTCAGGCTGACGCTGCTGTTCCTGCTGCTCGCCTGCGGATTCGGCGGCGCCGTGCTGCTGCTTGGACGGCTGTGCGGCGGTATGGACCGGCTTGCGGCGGGAATTTTCTGCGCGCGGATCCCCTGGGGCGTTTTTTTGGCGGCCGCCGGACTGTCCTATCTGCTGCTTGCGTTCGTCTTCCGCGGCGATGCGCGGCACAGCGCGTCCGACTTCGTCTCCGCGCGCGTGGAATACGGTGGCAGGACGGTCACGCTGCGGCTGCTGCGCGACACGGGCAACTGCCTGACCGACCCGCTGACGGGCGAAGGCGTTCCGGTGATCGAAAAAAACGCGCTCGCGCCGCTTTGGGAAAAAGGAAATCGCGGCAGCGCGGCGTATAGGAGCTTTACGTCGCTGCGTATCGGCACGGTGAGCGGCGCCGGAACGCTTCCCGCGTTCCGCTGCGACGCGCTGACGGTCGGAGACCGGCCGCTCGGCGCGCGATTGATCGCCGTGGCGCCGGGGCCGCTCGGCGGCGCGTATCAGGGGCTGTGGTACGGAGAAGATGAGGAGGGGAGCGCAGAAGATGAACTGGAAGCAGATATTGGATGAACTCCGGGAGTGGTTCGCGCAGCGCGGCCTGCCGGTACGCGGCAGGATGATCTTTTACATCGGCGGGAGCGACACGCTGCCGCCGCCGTTTTCGCGTGAAAAGGAAGCGGAGCTGCTGGAGCGGCTCGACGCGGGCGAGACCTGGGTGCGGCAGGAGCTCATCGAGCACAACCTGCGCCTCGTTGTCTTCATTGCGCGCCGGTTCGAAAACACGGGCATCAACATAGAGGACCTGATCTCCATCGGAACGATCGGGCTCATCAAGGCGATCAATACCTACCGGAGCGACCGGAACATCAAGCTTGCGACCTACGCCTCCCGCTGCATCGAAAACGAAATCCTCATGTACCTGCGCAAGACGTCCAACCAGAAGTCTGAGGTCAGCTTCGACGAACCGCTCGGCTCCGACTGGGACGGAAACGAGCTGCTGCTCTCCGATATTCTGGGAACGGAGGAGGACGTCGTGATGAAGCCCATCGAGGACGATGTTGACCGCACGCTGCTGCGGGACGCCATCGCGACGCTCTCCGAGCGGGAAAGGGAGATCGTGACGCTGCGCTTCGGGCTGGACGGCGGCGAGGAAAAGACGCAAAAGGAGGTCGCCGATCTTCTGGGTATCTCGCAGAGCTATATTTCGCGGCTCGAGAAGCGCATCATTGTGCGGCTCAAAAAAGAAATCCTGCGCATGAGTTGACAAAACACAAAAAAACCGTTATAATGCCACCTTGTTAAACGCAGGGATGGGGAGCAGTACGCGCGGCTGGAAGCGAAGAGAGGGAACGGACGGTGCAAGTTCCCGTGAAAGCGCGCGGAAGTCGCCCCGGAGCCGCCGGATCGAACCGGAACGCCGCCTTCTTTGGAGCGGTGCGCCCGTAAAGTAGGCCGGACGGGAGCGCCCGTTACAGCGCATCAGAGTGCCGCGCCGCATACGCGCGGAATTCGGGTGGTAACACGGATGCAGATTCGCCCCGAGCCTTCATCGGCTTGGGGCTTTTTTTGGAGGGACGGCATGTTTCAAATAGAACAGACCTATGACCTGGCGGGACTTACGGTGCTGTGCCGCGCGGCGCGCAAGACGGTGCAAAAGTGGAAGGGTATCCTTCGCCTGATCTGCTGGCTCATCTTTGCGGCAGGCATGCTGCTTTCCGCCGTACTGCTGGCTTACGGCGGCAAGCCGAAAGTATGGTGGTTTGCGGTGTACGCCGCAATACTGCTGCTGCTCCTGTTTGAGGACAGGCTGAACGCGTGGATCGCAAAACGCCAGATGGTGCCCGGCACAGCGCATTCCGTAACGAAATTCGACGAGGATTCCTATACCGTGAGGACGGACGCGACGGAAACAAACTGGAAATATGAAAACATCACGGGCCTTTGCGAGACGGAGCGCTACTACATTCTGTTCCTCGGCAAGCGCCACGGCCAGATGTTCGACAAGCAGGGCTTCCGGTGGGGAGAACCGGACGCCTTTCGCTCGTTTCTGGAAAAAAAGACGGGCAAAACCTTTCAAACGATCAAATAATCATCTGTTGATAAGGAGAGAACCATGAAAGAACTACCCAAGGTGTATGAGCCCCAGCAGGTCGAGGGCAAGATCTATCAGATGTGGGAGAAGGGCGGCTGCTTCCGCGCGGAGGTCGACCCCGCGAAGAAGCCGTTTTCCATCGTCATGCCGCCGCCCAACGTCACGGGGCAGCTCCATATGGGACATGCCATGGACGCGACGCTTCAGGACATTCTGACCCGCTTCAAGCGGATGCAGGGCTACAGCGCCCTGTGGCTGCCCGGCACCGACCACGCCGGCATCGCCACGCAGATCAAGGTGGAAGAGGACCTTCGCGTCAACGAGGGCAAGACCCGCTACGACCTCGGGCGCGAGAAGTTTTTGCAGCGCGTGTGGCAGTGGAAGGAGAAGTACGGCAACCGCATCGTCGAGCAGCAGAAGAAGATGGGCGCGAGGTGCGACTGGTCGCGCTCCCGCTTCACGATGGACGAGGGCTGCTCCAAGGCGGTGCGCGAGACGTTCTGCGCGCTCTACGACAAGGGGCTCATCTATAAGGGCAGCCGCATCATCAACTGGTGCCCGCACTGCCTGACCGCGCTCTCCGACGC
>CAMVAV010000067.1 GCA_947165595.1 uncultured Clostridia bacterium
GGCGTCGCTCTCCTTTCGTAACGTGTGAGGCTATCGTACCATGCCGCGCGTCGCCTGTCAAGTGCCATTGTCCGATAAAGCGGACAAGCGAAAGCCCCCTCCGGGACCGGCGGAGAGGGCTTTCTTTCCGAATGGGACGCGTCACGATGCGGCTCTGACTCGAACAAGTGTACCATAAACCGGACAGGGTGTCAAGGGGAGTCTTGCGCCCTGCGGGGCGCGCCGCGCGTTGCAATGCTCCGCATTGCGCGCGTATGCGCTCGCCCTGCGGCTCGCGCTCGGTTGGGTGCGCCGCGTTATCGGATCAGGACCGTTTTCGCCGCCGCGTCCCAGTCCACCCTATGTCCGAAGAACTCGGCGAGATAGCGCACGGGGGCATAGGTTCGGTCACTCACGATCACGGCGGCGGTGTCCATCGCTATGGGCGCGCCGCTGCTCGTGCGGGCGGTGGAGCTGTCAATGGGGAACCAGACCGTTTTTTCGCCGTCGGAGAAGCTTGCCTCGCGCTTTTCACCGTCCCAGCCTACAACAAGTCCCAGCGCGTCCGCCACGGCGCGCAGCGGCACCATCGTGCGGCTGTTGGCGTCGATGAACGGCGCAGCGTCCGTCCACCGCACCGGCCTGCCGTCCACCGTTACGCCGACGGGGGGTGTGGAGGAAGAGGAGCTCTCGTAAATGCAGATCACGTTGTTGAGCTTGCGTCCGGCGGAACGGAGCGTCCTTCCGTTCGCCCAGAGCATGGAGGACGCGCCGCCGTCGAGCAGCATGGCGTCCCGCGCGCCGAGCGAGGTAAGATACTCCGTGATCTGCTTCGGGCTCGCCGTGCAGGCGCCGAGCATCAGGCTGCCGTCCGCGAGGATAGCGGCGAAGGTGCGCCCCGCCACGGCGGTCTCGGACATGTTCTGATCCTGCAAATAGCTGTATTTGGCGTTCTCCGCGAACACGCTCCGCCCGTCGTGCAGCAGCCACGGACCGCAGGAGACGGCGGTGGTGACGCCGTTCCACTCGCTCTTGTCGAATTCGGTGGAGAAGGTCACGGCGTCACCGACGGAGGGCAGCCGGTCGTGCAGGTTCTTGCAGCAGACAAAGTAATAGGTGTCGGGCGCGCAGACCATCTTTCCGGAGTCCAGGATCTCCGTCACCCTGCCGTCTACGATCTTCGCCGCCTTGGCGTTGGCGGGAACGGGGAGGTCCGCGCCCGCCTCGGGGGTGAAGAGCAGCAGGGAGTTCGGCTCGGGATAGTAGTAATTGACGCCCCAGGTCGGCAGCTTCCGCCCCGCGAATTCGACGTAGAGCGTGACGCCCACCTCGTCGATGAGCGCCCTGCCGTCCGCCGTGAAGCCGAGGTAGACGGCGCTCTGGTCGCCCGCGCCGCCGTTGATGACGCGGCCCTCGCGGATGAGGTTGACCTGGCAGCGCGCCGCCTTGCCGTAGCCCTCCTCGGGGCTGCGCTCGTAGTAGGCGTTGAAGAACCCACCGTTGACGGCGGCGAGCAGCCCGCCCCGCTCCTCCGCCGCTTCCAGAAAGGCGGAGGCCGCCTGGTCCCTGCTGATGCTGCCCTGCGGGAGCAGGATGTCCGCGGTGACGCCGTCGTGCATGGCGACGGTGACGGTCGAGGCGCCGGCGCTGCCGATCCTGACGCTGTCGGTCTCCGCCGCGGCAAAAACGGCGGCCTGACAGAGCAGGACGGCGCACACCATGAGAACAAGGGAGCGTTTCATAACGGATGCCCTCCTTTCGACGTGCCGGTTGATGCTAAAAAGTATAGCACGGCGCGGTAAAAAAACAAGTGTTGAAAAGAGCCGCGACTTCAGGTATATTATGGAAAAAAGCGATTATTAAGGAATGGAGGATATACTATGAAAGCGGCACTGGTGATCATGGCGGCGGGCATGGGCTCGCGCTACGGCGGCAACAAGCAGGTGGACGGTTTGGGACCCAACGGCGAGATTCTGATGGAGTATTCGGTCTTTGACGCGATACGCGCCGGCTTTTCCAAGATCGTGTTCATCATCAAGCCCGATATGAAGAACCTGATGGAGGACCTCTGCGGCAGGCGCATCGCGCAGATGAAGGCGAAGGACGGCTCCAACGTCGAGGTCGCCTACGCGTTCCAGGATTTCTCCAGCGTGCCCGCGTGGTATCAGATTCCCGCGGAGCGCGTCAAGCCCTTCGGTACGGCGCACGCCCTGCTGTGCGCGCGAGATGTGGTGCATGAGCCGTTTGCCGTTATCAACGCCGACGATTACTACGGCGTCGACGCGTTCCCGACCGTCTATGAGGAGCTCGGGAAGCTGCCGGAGGCCGGCGCCGCGACGATGGTGGGCTACCGCGTCGACAAGACCGTCAGCGAAAACGGCACCGTCACGCGCGGCGTCTGCCATATCGAGGGTGGAAGGCTGACGAAGGTGGTGGAGACCTTCAAGATCAAGCTCTATCCCAACGGCGACATCCGCGACATCGAAAACGGCGAGGACAGCCCGCTGATCCCGCCCGAGACGCCGGTTTCCATGAACTTCTGGGGCTTCACGCCGTGGATCTTTGACAAGCTGGAGGCGTTCTTCACCGATTTCCTCAAAAAGCTCGCGCCTGACAACATCAAGGGCGAGGCGCTGCTGCCGACAATGGTGGGCGAGCTGATCGACAAGGGCGAGCTGGACGTCTCCGTGCTCCACTCCGGCGCGCAGTGGTTCGGCGTGACCTACAAGGAGGACAAGCCCACCGTGCAGGCGGAGCTCAAAAAGCTGCATGACGCGGGCGTCTATCCCAGGAGCCTGCGCGACTAAAAATCCGCGCGCCGGGGCATACTGTCACCGGAGGTGAGAGCCATGTCCGAGCGGCGCGGCGAGGGACTTCCCTATGACGAGACCCCGATGATGAACCCCTTCTTCGGCCAGCCGGAGGACGCGTTCGACCTAATCAACAAGTACGGCACCTACAACATCCAGCCGACCAACGAACAGGAGAACGCGTTTCCCGCCATCATGCAGGGCCTTCCGACCCGGTGGAAGGACCGAAAAACCACAAAGGAAGAACTCGAAAACCCTTCGCCCTAGGCGAAGGGTTTTTTGCGGAAATAGGGGCTGAAAGCGGAAAGACTGATGGATCGGGAGAAAATGTGTGAGTTTGCGCAGGATCGTCACAACGGACTGAAATTGCCCTCAAACGCCCTGTTTATCGGGCTTCTGGGCCCCCGCCCTCTTTGCCTTGCCCCACGAACGGCCGTTCACACGGGGGAGCGCGTGGAGCGGTTCATCCTTCTCCGACCGTGCGATCCGGACCAAACCGCTCATTCTGTCGGGAATCATTTTTCGGCGCGCGCAGGGCCCCGATTTTGACGTCCGAAAGGCAAAATCGCCGCATTGACTGAGACACAGAATGCAATAGACAATCGCGCTTTGCGCCGGCGGCGTTTCTTTCCGCACGGGACGCTGTTTTGCGGGCAAAAGGCACCGAATTTCGACGGTTTACAACAAAAATAAAAGGTTTACAATAAAATATGCCGCTGCGGCGCCGAAAAACTCCGCAGCGGCATAAAAAATAGAAATTTTATAAAATGAGTCAATGACAAAAGAAGCGGGAAAGTGTGCGCCCGCATCGCTGAGTCTGTCAACAGCAAAGGAATCTGCCGCACCCAGTCAATATAGACGCTATATATTGCGATTGATAATGGTATATAACACAATATGTAGATGGCGTCCTTTTGGCACAACACACCAATCGGTCTATATTTAGAAAACCCGGCTATAGACCAACGAACTCAATGAACAGCGATTTCGCCCTTCGGCACCTGCTTCATCGAGAGGGAGATGCGTTTTTTCGCCGGATCGACGTCCAGCACCACGACCTTGACGATGTCGCCCACGGCGAGGGCGTCGCTGGGGTGTTTGAGGAATTTGTCGCTGATCTGGGACACATGCACCAGTCCGTCCTGGTGTACGCCGATGTCGACAAACGCGCCGAAGTCCACCACGTTTCGCACGGTGCCCGTGAGCACCATGCCGGGCTTGAGGTCCTTCATCTCCAGCACGTCGGTGCGGAGGATGGGGGGCGGCAGCTCGTCGCGGGGGTCGCGTCCGGGCTTTTGCAGCTCCCGGACGATGTCGCGCAGCGTCGGCACGCCCACGCCGCACGCCTCCGCCGCCTTCTCCGCCCCGTAGGCGTCCAGCCGCGCGGAGAGGTCGGACACCGCGCCGCGGCGCAGGACGGACTTCTCATAGTCCAGCAGCTCCAGCAGGCGCTCCGCGGCGTCGTAGCTCTCGGGATGGACGCCCGTGTTGTCAAGGACGTTTTTGCTCTCCGGCACGCGCAGAAAGCCCGCGCACTGCTCGAACGCCTTGGGTCCCAGCTTCGGCACCTTCAAAAGCTGCCTGCGCGTGGTGAAGGCGCCGGCCTCCTCGCGGTAGGCGACGATGTTCTTCGCCGTCGTGCCGTTGAGTCCCGCCACGCGCGTCAAAAGCGGCGCCGAGGCGGTGTTCAGGTCGACGCCCACCGCGTTGACGCAGTCCTCCACGACGTGGTCCAGCGCCTCGCCGAGCTGCTTTTGCGGCATGTCGTGCTGATACTGTCCCACGCCGATCGCCTTGGGGTCGATCTTCACAAGCTCCGCCAGCGGGTCCTGGAGCCGGCGCGCGATCGAGACCGCGGAGCGCAGGTTCACGTCGTAGTCGGGGAACTCCTCCGCCGCCAGCTTCGAGGCGGAGTAGACCGAGGCGCCCGCCTCGCTGACGATCATGTAGGAAAGCCCGCCGCCGGCCTCGCCGATCAGCTCCACCGCCATCTGCTCTGTCTCGCGGGAGGCGGTGCCGTTGCCAATGGCGATGTGCGCGACGCCGTGCTTTTTGACCATCGCCTTGAGCGTGTCGATCGCCTGGCGCTTGCGCAGCGCGCCCTGCGTGGGATAGACGACCGCGGTGTCGAGCACCTTGCCCGTTTCGTCCACCACCGCGACCTTGCAGCCGTGGGCATAGCCGGGATCGAGCCCCATCGTGACGCGCCCCTTGACGGGCGGCTGCATCAGAAGCGGCTTGAGGTTGAGCGCGAAGGTGCGGATCGCGCCCTCGTCGGCGGTTTCGGTCAGGGCGGCGCGCAGCTCGCGCTCGAGCGAGGGGGCGATCAGGCGGTCGAAGGCGTCCTCGCACGTGCCGCGCAGAAAATCCGCCGCGGCGGTGCCGGGCCTGACAAACGCGCCGCAGACCGCGCTGAGGGCGAACTCCCGTTCGACGGTGACGGAGACCTTCAAAAAGCCCTCCTTCTCGCCGCGGTTGAGCGCCAGGACCTGATGCCCCTGCATCCGCGCCACGCTCTGCTGAAAGTCGTAGTAGAGGCGGTAGACCGAGTCCTCCTCCTCCGACGCGGCGGAGCGGACCGTTCCCTTTTTCTCATAGAGCGTGCGCAGCGTCTTGCGCAGGGCGGCGTCGTCCGAGATGCGCTCGGCGATGATGTCACTCGCCCCGGCGAGGGCGTCGTCCACGCTCTCCACGCCCTTTTCCGCGTCAACATAGGGCTCGGCGAGCACGCGCGGGTCGGGCAGGTCGCGCGGCTGGGCGAGGATCGCGTCCGCAAGCGGCTCGAGCCCCTTTTCCTTTGCAATCGTCGCGCGCGTGCGGCGCTTGGGTTTATAGGGCCTGTAAAGGTCCTCCACTTCCGCCAGCGTCGCGGCGTTGTCGATGGCCGCGGCGAGCTCGTCGGTGAGCTTGCCCTGCTCGGCGATCGAGCTTTTAACGGCCTCGCGCCGCTCCTGCAGCGAGCGCAGGTAGGCGAGCCGCTCCTCCAGCGCGCGCAGCGTCGTGTCGTCCATGGAGCCGTGCAGCTCCTTGCGGTAACGGGCGATGAACGGGACGGTGTTTCCCTCATCGAGCAGCTCGACCACAGCGGAGACATGCGCCTCGCTGCGGCCGAGCTCTTTTGCCAGAATGGTAATGATCGAGTCCATAAAGTATCCTTTGCTTCAAAAATTACTTGTGGTATAGTTTTTTGACCTCATACCGGGGTTCGCAGGTGACCTGGATGCCGAGGCTCTTGTAGAGCTGGACATCCTCCTCCGAGATAATGACGGAGAAGTGGGCGTCCGCGCCGCGGAGCTTGCCGAGCTGCTTCTGCGCGCGGGCGGCGAGCGGGTTGGTCAGCGCGGAGATCGCCAGCGCCAGCAGCACCTCGTCGGAGTGGAGGCGCGGGTTGTTGTGCCCGAGGTGGCGCGTCTTGAGCTCCGAGATCGGCTTGATGATGACGTCGGGCAGAAGGTCCAGCTCGTCGTCGATCTTGCCGAGGATCTTGAGCGCGTTCATCAGCATCGAGGCGGACGCGCCGAGCAGCGACGAGGTCTTGCCCGTGACGAGCCGCCCGTCGGGCAGCACCATCGCGCCGGCGGGGGCGCCGGTTTCCTCCGCCTTCTCGAGCGCGGCGGCATAGGCGGGGCAGATGTCGGCCGTGACCTCCGCCTTCTGCATGACGAGCTCGAGCTTGCGCACCTGCTCGTCGTCAGCCTCGCCGCGCACGTGCGCGACCATCGTGTTGTAGTAGCGGCGCAGGATCTCCATGCGCGACGCCTGACGGCAGACCTCGTCGTCGATGATGCAGCTGCCCGCCATGTTGACGCCCATGTCGGTGGGGGACTGGTAGGGGCACTCGTTCTGGATGCGCTCGAAGATGGCGCGCAGCACGGGGAAGATTTCGACGTCGCGGTTGTAGTTGACCGTCGTGACGCCGTAGGCCTCCAGGTGGAACGGGTCGATCATGTTGACGTCGTTGAGGTCGGCGGTCGCCGCCTCATAGGCGAGGTTGACCGGGTGCTTGAGCGGGAGGTTCCAGATGGGGAAGGTCTCGAACTTCGCGTATCCGGCGGTGACGCCGCGGCGGTATTCGTGGTAGAGCTGGCTCAGGCAGGTCGCCATCTTGCCGCTGCCGGGACCGGGCGCCGTGACGACCACGAGGGAATGGGAGGTCTCGATGTAGTCGTTCTTGCCGAAGCCCTCGTCACTGACGATATGCGCCACGTCGGAGGGGTAGCCGGCGATGGGGTAGTGGCGGTAATTCCGCACGCCCAGGTTGCTCAGCCGCTTCAAAAAGGCGTCCGCCGCGCCCTGACCGGCGTACTGCGTCACCACGATGCTGCCGACGTAAAGCCCCAGCGAGCGGAAGGAATCCATCAGGCGCAGACAGTCGTCGTCGTAGGTGATGCCGAGGTCGCCGCGCACCTTGTTTTTCTCGATGTCGTTGGCGTTGACGGCAATGACGATCTCCACGTCGTCGCGCAGCTGCTGGAGCATCCGGATCTTGCTGTCGGGCATAAAGCCGGGCAGCACGCGGGAGGCGTGGAAGTCGTCGAACAGCTTGCCGCCGAACTCCAGATAGAGCTTGCCGCCGAACTGGCCGATCCGCTCGCGGATGCGTTCAGACTGTGTGGACAGGTATTTTTCGTTGTCGAACCCAATTTTCATCTCAAATACCCCATTCTCCCCCATGATACTGACTTTATCATTATAGCGGCACGGACCCGTGAAAAAAAGGCTTGACATTTCACATCCCCTGCGCTATTATAATAAATGCTGACTCGCGCGGTTAGCTCAGCTGGTAGAGCACATGCTTGACGTGCATGGGGTCAGAGGTTCGAGTCCTCTACCGCGCACCACGAAAGTACCTGATTTCGTCAAGAAATCAGGTATTTTTTTGGTTTTTTGGAGGGGTATGACTTTAGGCGCTTAAAGCCTGAATTTTTCAAAAAGTCTAACATACAGAAATATGGACAACAAATAGCCGCGGGCAAGCTGCCGCAGGCGGAGTACGAGCGGATCATCAAGGAGTAGGGATACGATTCGATTTCGATGGCTGCCATTCATTGCCAGCAAGTTCAGCAGCTTTGCAATCAGCAGGTGCCGGACATATCCGGGACACGCTCCAACAGCTTCCGGTTCTTGCGGAGCGCGCAGAGCCAAAAGGTGATCGACGCCGCGGGGTCAAGGATCGGCACCTCCACGCGGTCCGGCAGCGCGTCGGCAAAGGCGCGGGTCAGGTTAGTCGTGAAGTTCGGCAGCACCGAGGCGTTGATGAGATCGACAAAGGCGTCGCGCTCGGACTGCACGATGAAGCGGATGTGCTTCATCTGCTCCTCACACACCTTCCCCCAAATACCGAGATCGGAGAAAAGCAGCATGGTCTGTCCGTCCAGATCGGACAGATGGATGCTGTCTTTTTTTGCCAGCGGATGCGCGGGCGGCAGGGAGATAAAGAGTTGCTCCGTGACGTATTCGCGGCAGAGCACACCCTCCTGCTCCACGGGCGCGTCGGTGATGACGATTTGATACCGTTCGGACAGCAGCCCGTCCAGCAGCGCGTCCGGCTCGCCGACCTCGCTGGAAATCGTTTTTTCGGGCAGCAGCCGCATCAGCTCCGGCGCCAGCGTCCACATCGGCCCCGGCGCGCAGGAGCCGACGGATACGGTCTTCTGGGCGCGGACGTAATCGTGCATCCGGCTTTTCATACCCTCCGCCGCGCCGAGGACGCCCCGCGCCTGCTCGACGGCGAGCAGCCCCGCCTCGTTGAGCGTGACCTTGTTCTTCTCGCGGGTGAACAGGCTGACGCCGAACTCCTCCTCCAACCGCTGCATGGAGCGCGTCAGTGCGGGCTGGGACAGCAGCAGCTCCCGCGCGGCGGCGGACAGCGTACCCTGTTCCGCGATGGCGACCAGCTGTTCCAGCTGACGGAGATCAAACATAGAAGCACCTCCTGTTTGCTATGCGTCAAGGTTATAGCGCTATGCGATATTGGCATTGTACAAACGTGCTTTCTTCTGCTATGGTATGACTATAAAAGATTTGAAAGGGGAAGTCAACCATGGAATACATCACTTTGAACAACGGTACAAAGGCCCCGCTTTGCGGCATCGGCACCTTTTTGATGCAGCCCGACGAGGCGGAGCAGGCGGTCTATGACGCGCTGCAAAGCGGCTACCGCATGATCGACACGGCGAACGCCTACATGAATGAGCGAGCCGTCGGGCGCGGCATGAAGCGCAGCGGCGTCAAGCGTGAGGACATCTACCTCGTCACGAAGCTCTGGCCCAGCGTTTACGCGGACGCGGACAAGGCCATCGACGAATCGCTGGCGAGACTCGGCGCCGACTACGTCGACCTCCTGTTCCTGCACCAGCCCGTGGGTGACTACGTCGGCGCGTACAAAGCGATGGAGCGGGCGGCCAAGGCGGGCAAGGTCAGGAGCCTGGGCCTGTCCAACTTCCCGGAGGAGCAGATCCGCGAGGTCGTCGCCGCGACGGAGATCAAGCCCGCGTTCGTACAGGTGGAGGCGCACCCCTACTATCCGCAGACGGCGCTGAAGGCGTATTTGAAGCCGATGGGTACGGCGGTCATGGCGTGGTACCCGCTGGGCCACGGCGACAAGAGCCTCGTGAACGAGGACGTGTTCACGAAGCTCGCGCGGAAGTATGGCAAGAGCAACGCGCAGGTGATCCTCCGCTGGCATACGCAGGTGGGCGACGTGGTGATCCCCGGCTCCAAGAACGTCGATCACATCCGCGACAACATCAACATCTTCGACTTCACGCTGACGGACGACGATCTTGCCGAGATCGCCAAGGTCGATCAGGGCAAGCGTTACTACACGGCGTCGGAGGAGGCATTGCAGGGCTATCTGCAATTCGCGCCGGACTTCAACGAACAGCCGTAAGCAAAAGCATTGACAGAAGGGCGCAAGGTGAGCTTTGCGCCCTTGCTTGTTGAAAGGGGAAGAATGAAAGCAGCGATATTTATTCTGGCAGTCTCCGCGCTTTTGGCTGCCTGTACAGCACAGGGCAATACCACAGAACAGACTGCGCCGGAGAAACCGATGATGGAAAAAACGATACAAACCGAAGTCCCCCAGACCGGCTGGACGACCGCCGTCCCCGCGGAATACAAGGCGGCGGCGCAGCACCCCGGTACGGTGGAGCGGCTGGATTACGCCACGAAGGACTATGCCGGAAGCGGCGGGGACGTCCAAAAGACGGCGTATGTCTACCTGCCCTATGGCTACGACCCGAGCGATACCGTCACGCGCTATGACATTGTCTATCTCATGCACGGTTGGGGCGGCTCCGCGGGCGAGTATTTCAACCTCGGCACCATGAAGAACACCTACGACCAACTCATCGAGCGCGGCGATATGAAGCCGGTCATTATGGTCTCCGCCACATTCTACCACGACGGCAGCGATACGGATTTCGGCAGCTCCGTCGCGGCGCTGCGGGCATTCCACAGCGACTTTGAAAATGCGCTGATGCCCGCTGTCGAGGGGAAGTACCACACCTATGCGGAATCCACATCAGCCGAGGACTTAAAAGCCTCCCGCGACCACCGCGCCTTTGGCGGATTCTCGCTTGGCTCGGTGACGACGTGGCTCCAGTTCTGCTATGACTACGACTACATCCGCTACTTCGTGCCCATGAGCGGCTCATCGTGGTACTACGGCGGCTACGGCAACTTCCAGATCGAGCGGAACGTGGACTTCATCGAGCAGCTGGTCAAGGAGCAGAACCTGGACGAGCGCGGCTACTTCATCTATCACGCGGTCGGTACGAACGACGCGGTGAAAAGCCAGTCCATCGACATGGCGGACGAGATGCTGAAGCGGGACACATTCACGCCAGAGCACTATGTGTTCTATCAGAAGGACGGCGGGTACCATGACATGAACGCGGTGCAGGAATACCTCTACAACGCACTGCCGCTGTTTTTTCCCGCACAGAAGGAGAACACGGAGACAACCGTGGAACCGTTCACGATCAACACCAAGCTGAGTGAAGTCACAAGCGACCCCGCCTTCGACGACTACGGACGGCTGCTCCTGCCTGTGAACAGCGGCTACTATGGCGGCGATACGCTGGGCGATCTGCGCCTGACGTGGTACAGCAACATCGATCCCAACAAGAGCGTCGAGGTGGTCAACACGCTGAGAGAGCGCGCCTTATCGGGCGAAACCGTCTTCTACGACATTTACACCGACGCGGAGAAGGCGGCAGACCCCGCCAAGCGGAACACGGGGCTGTTCTTCTTCAAAGGTGACGAGGGCGCGCCGTTCGCCGTCTGCAACGCGGGCGGCGGGTTTGCCTACGTCGGCGCGATGCACGACAGCTTTCCCCACGCGCTGGAGCTTTCCAAGATGGGCTGCAACGCCTTCGCGCTCATCTACCGCCCCGGCTGGGACACGGCGATGGAGGACTTAGGCCGCGCAATCAGCTTTATCGAGGACAACGCGGACACGTTGGGCGTCGCGCGGGAGGGTTACTCCCTCTGGGGCGGCAGCGCGGGCGCACGGATGGCGGCGACGCTGGGCAACGCGGACGAGCTTGCCTATTACACGGGCAGAAGCGACATCCCTCAAGCGGCGGCAGTCGTCATGCAGTACACGGGCCACAGCGAAGCCTCGCAAAGCGACGCGCCGACCTACGCCTGCTGCGGCACGAGCGACGGCATCGCTGACTGGCGAACAATGCAAAGCCGACTGAACACGTTGACAAATCGCTACGGCATCCCCACCGAGTTCCACAGCTACAACGGCTTATCCCACGGCTTCGGCCTCGGCGCAGGCACCGTCGCGGAGGGCTGGATCAACGACGCGGCGGCGTTTTGGGAGGCAAACCGATGAAACGCTATAACTTGAGCGCATAGCGCTATGCGAAATCGGCATTGCACTTTTTCGATTTGTTACTGTATCATAACAGGCAAGTCAAGGATACTTTGGAGGTGCAAAACATGGCTAAGAACTTGGTGCTTTACTTCTCGGTATACGGCACGGCAAAGAAAACAGCGGAGGAGATCGCACGTCAGACGGGCGCGGACCTTGTAGAGATCGAGCCGGTCACGCCCTACGACAGCGACCGCAGCCACTATAACGCGCTGGCGAGGCTGGCGAAGAAAGAGCACAGCAGAAAGCGAGGGATACTGGTTGCCCCAGAAGATGGGTTTGCTTGTTCGGCTCAGGTGTAACGAACGAAGCAGACCAGAGACATTTCGAAATGTGACGAACATTTAGCTCTTGACAGAAATATAATAATCTGATATTTTCTGTATAGTGTATGTACACGGTTAGGAGAACAGTATCTTGGCAAGGAATTTTACAAGTCCCTGTTATAACACCAATGCACGGCGTATAGCAGGGATCCTGACAGATATATATAACACCGCTTTAGCGGATTCCGGTCTAAACACGGCACAGTTCTGTCTTCTGCGCAATCTCGAGCGTATGGGCTGCGGAAATCTGACCGCCTGGGCAGAGAAGACCGGAATTGAACGCACGACAATGGTGCGTGATGCGAAGATCTTGGAAGCCAGAGGCTTCATTGAAGAAGTAGGCGGGCGAGGTAAAGTCTTCACGCTCTCGGATAAGGGCAGGAAAACCTTGAGTCAAGCAGTCCCCCTCTGGAAGTCTGCTCAGGAGAGCGTAAGAGCTGTATTGGGAGAAGAGGACGCGGCAGCGCTGCTGCGGATCGGACAAAAGCTGTTGCAGGTATAAGGAGGAAACACAATGCAAGCCGACAAAAACAGAAGCACGATATAGGAAGTGTCATACTCATTGCATTTGTTGGCTGCCTGATCTATGCTCTGAACAATGGTGTCCGGGTCAACTACGGGCTGATCTCTTCAGCCATTGAGAAGGCAACCGGCTTTGATGCGGCAGCGATCAGTTTCGCCATTGCACTGGCACAGCTCTTTTATGGAGTGGCTCAGCCGGTATTCGGAGTGCTGGCACTGAAAAGGACAAATGCCGGCGTCCTGGCGCTCGGAGCGATGATGCTCTGCGGGGGGTTCCTTCTGACGCCGCTTTGTACTCATGTCTGGATGTTGGATCTGATTTACGGACTGTTGATCGGAGGCGGCACCGGTGCGATGGCGTTCGCCCTTGTGATGAGCGCGGTTACGCCCATCCTTGGGGAGAAACGGGCCATAGCGGTCTCCGGGATCATCAACGGTGCCGGCGGAATCGGCGGTTCGATCCTTGCACCCGTCTCACAGGGACTGCTCGATTTGGGCGGACTGCAGACGCTCATGGTCGGGCTCTCCACCCTTGCCGCATTGATCGCAGGCCTCTGTATTTGGCTCCGTTCTGCGGAGAAACGGGCGGAAACCGGCCGTGTGCAGACAAAAGCGGCGTTCGAGCCCATCACCGGCCGGGCGATCCTGAGTATTCTGAAAAGTCGGGATTTTCTGCATCTGGCGCTGGCCTTTTTCACCTGCGGCTTTTTCATGGCCATCATCGAAACGCAGCTTTACGCACAGATCCTCGGTCTGGGCTTTTCCGGTCAGACGGCGGCATTTGCCTTCACGGTATATGGGATATTCGGGATGATCGGACCTATCCTGGCCGGTTTCCTCTGTGTCAAGCTACGCTGCAAATGGGTACTGGGAACGCTCTATGCACTCCGTCCTGTTGCGGTGATTCTGTTTCTGCTCATGCCGAAGACGCTTTTTTCCATCTATTTCTTTGTGGTTTTTCTGGGTCTGATTGGGAATGCAACGGTTCCGCCCACGACAAACCTGCTGAGCAAGCTCTGGAATTGTCAAGAAAAGTGCAGTCGGAAAACACACAAAGTTTGAAGCGAGAT
>CAMVAV010000068.1 GCA_947165595.1 uncultured Clostridia bacterium
GGAGGTCGGGCTTCGCAATCTGGACGATATCATTGCGGAGGCGATGAGCATCGATACGCATCTGGCGCATACATACCTCCTGACCAACTACGACGACTGCCAGAATCAGGAATACTGCCTGAACGCGTATAACAACATTGCCGTGGAGCTGATGCGGGCAATGAACTTCTACCGCTTCAGCAACCGGGACAGCGAGCTGAATGATATCTGGATCTGCGGCGGCGGCGTTGCGATCCCCGGGCTGTGCAAGGCCATCAAGGATACGCTTGGGATGGAGCTGCACAAAATTACCGAGCTGCTGCCGCCCGGCGCGGCGGACGGAATCGATAATGCCAGCGACTTTGCCATGGCCGTCGGCATCACTCTGGATTGAGGGGAGGGATCAGGGTGCCTGATATGATGAACAGAAACGATGTGCAGAACGACGTTGCGCAGGCCGTCGAAAAAGGAGAAGGCCAGGGCAGGCATGTGAAATTCCGCGGACGCCTGCCGGATAAGCGCACAATCAATCTGGCTGTGGTCAACGTAAAGCACATCAACTGGAAGCTCGCGATCCCGCTGATCCTGTTGATCCTCTGTGCCTCCGCGGCGTTTTGCAAGTTTGCCGTGCTGGACCGCATGGAGGCTGCCGAGGCTGCAAAGGCGGAGGTCCTCGAGCTGCAGAGACAGCTGGACATGGGCTACGCCGCGATCGAGAACTACGGCGACATCAACGAGATCTACGCGCATTACACTTATTCCGGCATGACGGAGGAGGAGCGCACCCGCGCCGACCGTATCGAGATGATGCGCCTGATCGAACGGGTCGTTCTCCCGACCGCGCCCGTCAACGACTGGTATGTGCATGAGAATCAGCTGGAGCTCAACATCAACGGCCACACGCTGCAGGAGATCAACCAGATCGTGCAGCTGCTGCTGGCGGAGGACATCGTGGACTACTGCACGGTGAGCACAGCTTCCACGAACGATCCGCGCAAGATCCAGCTGGCGCCGGATGAGATCGTGACGGCGAAGCTGATTATTTACCTCAGAAATACGCAGCAGGAGGTGCAGCCGTAATGTCCCTGAGTCGTGAATTTACCCCCGCGGAAAAGGCGTTGATCCTTGCGCTTTCTCTGCTGCTGGTCGGGCTTGCCTATTTCTATTTCGTCTACAGGCCCATCGAGGAGGTCATCAAAAACGCGCACGCCGAGCGTGACGCGCTGCAGATCGAGCTGGTCGCCGTGCAGGCGCGTGTGGCAAAGCTGGCGAAAATGCGTGAAGAGCTGGACGGCATGGGCGAGCATGTCGACCGTATGGAAAGCTACAACAACAGCAAGGCGGAGATCGCGCTGCTCAACAACTGCCTGGTCGATGCGGAGGATTACTCCATCACCTTCACTGCCGTGAAGCGAGACGGCGACCAGATACGAAGGGAGTTTTCGCTCCAGTTCACAACGGACAGCTTTGCGACGGCAAAGAAGATCCTCAGCAGCCTGACGCAGAGCGAGTATCGCTGCAAACTGGGCGACGTCCGCTATTCGTCGAGCTACAACATTGAAGGCATCGAGCGGGTGGGCGTGAATGTGGACGCCGTGTTCTATGAAACGATGGTTGGCGGAACGCCTGACGCCGGCCTGCCTGAGGATGCTTCGACGGCATCCGGAAAATGAGCAAAAAGTATCCTTGCAGCAGCAAGCGGGACTGTGAAAAACGCGAGTTTTCCACAGTCCCGTTTTGATTGCGCGCGCCCGCGCCTCTGTACGGTCCCCGCCGGGCTTGACAAGAGCGCGTGATTTTGCTACTATCCATTCGTTCCGGGCGGCTTTGACGAACATCCGGCTTCATACTACTTTCAAATTAAAAGATTTAATTTGAAAGGCGCGTGCTGCGCACGCTGGTTTTGCGCCAAAGGCGCAAAACACGTCTCATGCGAAATTTAACGCCGCTGCGCGGCTATAAAACGATTTTCAATCGTTTTAATAAATTTCAGTATCAGATGTTCGCTTTTTTCTGTACTGAGATTATGCTTTTGCAGCTATGGGAGGACGTCAGATGGTCGATTATTTTTCCGCGTCGCTGTCCGGCGACGAGCTGTGCGCCGTCAGCAGCATCGGCCTCGCGCATTTGGGCGACGCGGTGTATGAGCTGCTGGTGCGGACCTACCTCTGTGTTCACGGAAAAGCAACCGGGAAGGGGCTGCACCGCGCAACGGTGGAGCTGGTCTGCGCGCCGAAGCAGGCGGAGCTTGCGGAGCGGATCCTGCCGCTGCTGACGGAGGAGGAGCACGATGTGTTCCGCCGCGGGCGCAATGCAAACGTCCACACGATCCCGCACAGCACGGACCGCGCGACCTATCAGACGGCGACCGCTCTGGAGGCGCTGCTCGGCTGGCTGTATCTGAAGGGGGACAAGCAGCGTGTCAGCGAGCTGTTTGACGTGATGATGGGGGGATACGATGCCGCTTGACGCCATTTGCCTGCGCGCCGTCGTGCATGAGCTGGAGCCCGAGCTCTGCGGCGCACGGATCGACAAGGTGCAGCAGCCCGCGCGCGACCAGATCGTGCTGCTGCTGCGAGGAAACCGGCGCGTGCTGCTGAGCGGGAACCCCAATCAGCCGCGCATCCAGCTTACCCGGCGTCAGTATGACAACCCGGCGCAGCCGCCGATGTTCTGTATGCTGCTGCGCAAGCACCTGGTCGGCGCGCGGATCGAGTCGATCGAGCAGCCGGACCTGGAGCGCGTCGTCACGCTCACGCTGCGTACATCCGACGAGATGGGCGAGACGGGGAAGCGGCAGCTCGTGCTGGAGGCGATGGGACGCCGCGCGAACCTTTTGTTGCTGGACGCGGAGGGGCGCATCCTCGATTGTATGCGGCGCGTCCCGTTCGAGCCGAACAGCGACCGTGCGCTGCTGCCCGGTCTTTTCTACCGCCTGCCGACGCCGCTCGGCAAGCTCTCGCTGCTCTCGGAGACGGATGCGGCGCTCTCGCTGCTTGAGCGGGGCGGAGAGCCGGAGGAGCGCGTCGACCAATGGATCGTCGACCGCTTTACCGGCGTTTCGCCCCTGATCGCCCGTGAGCTGGTCCAGCGCGCCGCCGGGACGACGGACGCGCGCTTTGGCGAGCTGGACGACGCCTCGCGCGCCGCGCTTTGCCGCGAGGCGGAGGCGCTGGGTACGCGGCTGCGCATGAACGACTATACGCCGACGCTGCTTTCACGCGACGGCAGGAGCGCGGATTTTACCTACTGTCCGATCACCCAATACGGCGCGGAGACCGCGGTGGAGGCGTGCGAGAGCTTTTCCGCCCTGCTGGACGAATTCTACGAGCTGCGCGAGCGGCAGGAGCTGTCCGCGCGGCGGGGAAAGGAGCTTTCCCACGCGGCGACTGTGGCGCGCGACCGCATGGCGCGCAAGAGCGAGACGCTCAAGAGAGAATACGCCGCGACGCAGGACCGCGACAAGCTGCGGCTGTGCGGCGACCTCATCACGGCGAACCTCTACCGCATGGAGCGCGGAATGGCAAGCCTGAAGGCGGAAAACTATTATGAGGACGGACAGCCGGAGGTCACGATCCCGCTCGATCCGCTGCTCACGCCGCAGCAGAACGCGGCAAGGTACTACAAGCGCTACAACAAGGCGAAGAGCGCGGAGGTGCATCTGCGCGAGCAGATCGAAAAGGCGGAGGCGGAGCGCGCCTATCTGGAGAGCGTCCTGCAGGAGCTTGCCCAGGCCGAGACGGAGAGCGAGTTTGACGAGATTCGCCGCGAGCTGCAGGAGACGGGCTTTCTGCGCCGCGGAAAAGAGAAGAAGGACAAGCGCCGCGGCACGGCGCCGCGGGAGTACCGCTCCTCCGCGGGGCTGCGAATTCTCGTGGGACGCAACAACGCGCAGAACGACCAGCTGACGCTCAAGCGCGCGGACAAGCGCGATCTCTGGCTTCACGCGCAGAAGACCCACGGCTCGCACGTCATCCTCTGCACCGAGGGGCGGGAGGCGGACTCGCGGAGCGTGCGGGAGGCGGCGGCGCTGGCGGCGTATTTTTCGCAGGCAAGGGACAGTGCCAACGTGCCCGTGGACTACACCCCTGTCAGGTATGTGAAAAAGCCTGCCGGCGCGAGGCCCGGATACGTGATCTACGAGACGTATCAGACGGTCTATGTGACGCCGGACAGGGAGGACCTGCCGAAGGAAAGCGGGAAATAAAAAGAAACGCGGGAGATTTGAGGAAAATCTCTCGCGTTCTTCTTGTCCTTCTTCTGTTTCAGATCGCGCGGGTAACTTTACCCGAACGCAGACAGCGGGTACAAACATACACATGGCGGGGCGTACCGTCGACGATCGCCTTGACGCGCTTGACATTGGGCTTCCATGCGCGATTGGAGCGGCGATGGGAGTGGGAGACCTTGATGCCGAAGGTCACGCCCTTGTCGCAATACTCGCACTTTGCCATCCGTTGCACCTCCTTGCTGTAATCAAATCGTGGCTCTTTTCAGTTTTTTTCCTGAACAAGCAGTTGATATAATAACAGATGGAAACATAAAATGCAAGAGTAAATTTCAAAAAAACACAATTATTTTTCAAATGCCGTTTCGCAGCCTATGACTTGTAAAAGCGCGGGAAACCGATTATAATGTAAACGGTGGAAAGCAGCACGCAGGAACGGAGGAAAAAGACATGAAAACCAACCGCAGCGTCAAGGTGAAGGAGATCGTCGACAAGTTTCAGATGGAGATCGTTCACAAGGGTCCGAGCTATGAGACGGACGTGCTGACCATTACGGACGTCAATCGCCCGGGATTGCAATTTGCCGGCTTTTTTGACTATTTTGATCCCGCGCGCCTGCAGATCATCGGCAAGTCGGAGGTCGAGTATCTGCGCGGCTTTTCCTCCGAGGAGCGGCGCAAGCGCTTCGCCGATCTGTTCAACTATGAGATACCGGCGTTCATCATCTCGCGCAATCTGGACGTGTTTCCCGAGTGCCTGGAGATGGCAAAGCACTGCGGCAGAACGCTGCTGCGCACCAAGTACACGGCGGTGGAGTTCACGAGCCTGACAATCGACTATCTGAACCACGAGCTCGCACCGATGATCACGCGCCACGGCGTGCTGCTGGACGTGTACGGCGAGGGCGTGTTCATCATGGGCGACTCGGGCATCGGCAAGAGCGAGACCGCCATCGAGCTCATCAAGCGCGGACACCGCCTGGTGGCGGACGACGCCGTGGAGATCCGCCGCATCGGCAACACGCTCACCGGAAGCGCGCCGGAGCTCATCCGCGACTATCTCGAGGTGCGCGGCGTCGGCGTGATCGACATTCAGAAGATCTTCGGCATGGGCGCGGTGCAGGAGAGCACGCAGATCGACCTCGTCATCAAATTCGAGGAGTGGACGGACGGCTATGTCTACGACCGCCTCGGGCTCGACGAGGATTACATGCAGATTCTCGATATCTCCGTGCCGTGCGTGACGATCCCCGTGCGCGCCGGGCGCAACCTCGCCGGTATCGCGGAGATCGCGGCAATGAACAACCGCCAGAAAAAATACGGCTTTAATTCGGCGCAGGCCTTTGTCGAGAAGATCGACAACCACGTCGACGCCAATTCCAAATCGTAAAGGAGCGGCGCTATGTCCTGGGAGACGGCACTGGATGAAAAGGTCAGAGAGTATCTGCCGGAGCTGAAATGGCTCCGCGACGAGCCGATGGAGAAGCACACCTCCTTCCGCATCGGCGGGCCGGCGAAGCGCATGGCGTTTCCGCGCAGCACGGAGGAGGTCGTCATTCTTGACGGCTTTTTGCGGGAGCTGGGCGTGCGGACGATCGTGCTGGGCAACGGCACGAACACGCTGTGTCCGGACGAGGGACTGGACGCGGCGGTGATCGCCACGGGCGGGATGGACTCCGTCTTGCGGAGCGGCGAGACGGAGCTGACTGCCGAGGCGGGCATATCGCTCGCACGGCTTGCGGCGTTCGCGTGGCAGGAGGGGCTTACGGGGCTGGAATTTGCCCACGGCATCCCCGGCACGCTCGGCGGCGGCGCGGTAATGAACGCGGGCGCCTACGGCGGCGCGCTCGCCGACGTGCTGGTCAGCGTGACGGCACTGTTCCCCGACGGGGTGCGGACGCTTCCGGCGGAGGAGCTGAAGCTCTCGTACCGCCACAGCATCTTCACCGAACAGACGGACGCGATCGTGCTGCGCGCGGTGCTGCGGCTCGCGCCGGGCGATCCGGCGCAGATCAAGGCGCGCATGGACGAGCTGATGGCGAAGCGCAGGGCGTCACAGCCGCTGGAATACCCAAGCGCGGGCAGCACGTTCAAGCGGCCGGAGGGACACTACGCCGGCGCGCTGATCGAGCAGTGCGGGCTCAAGGGCGCGCGCGTGGGCGGGGCGGAGGTCTCGACCAAGCACGCGGGCTTTCTCATCAACACCGGCGGCGCGACCTGTGCGGATGTGAAGAGCCTGATCGAAAGGGTGCAAAGGACAGTGCTGGAAGCGACGGGCGTTATGTTGGAGCCGGAGGTCAAGCTCCTGTAGGGGGAGAACGATGGAGATACTGGTGATATCCGGGCTTTCCGGCGCGGGAAAGAGCCGCGCGGCAAAGTACCTGGAGGATATGGGCTACTATACGGTGGACAACATGCCCGCCGAGCGGATCCTGCCGTTCGCCGAGTTCTGTGCCTCGAGCGGCGAACGCTTTGAACGCGTCGCCCTGGTGAGCGACATCCGCGGGGGAAGCGACGGCTTTCCGTCTTTGCTGCAAACGATCGGGCGTTTGCGCGACAAGGGCATGAACTGCCGGCTGCTGTTCCTCGGCGCGGACACCGAAACGATCATCCGCCGCTACAAGGAAACGCGGCGGATGCACCCACTGATGCGCCGGGGCGATACGATCGAGGACGCCGCGCGGCGCGAGGAGGAGTTGCTGCGCCCGCTGCGCGAGCACGCGGATTTTCTCATTGACACGACGCAGATGCCCTCGTCGAAGCTCCGCAGCGAGCTGTACAGCCTCTTCGGCAGCCGCGGGCAGGAGGACGCGCTGTCCGTCAGCGTCGTCTCCTTCGGCTACAAGCACGGTATCCCGCCCGAGGCGGACCTCGTTTTTGACGTGCGCTTCATGCCGAACCCGTTCTACGTTTCGGAGCTGCGCGAGCTGACGGGGCTGGACGCGCCGGTGCGCGACTACGTCTTCTCCTTTGAACAGACAAAGCAGTTTCTTGACAAGCTGGAGGACCTGTTCCGCTTTTTGCTGCCGCGCTACCGCGAGGAGGGAAAGACCATGCTCGTCGTCGCGGTCGGCTGCACCGGCGGGCGGCACAGGAGCGTCGCCATCACGCGGGAGCTTGCGGAGCGCATCGCGCGGCTGGGCTACTCGACCACGGAGAACCACCGCGATATGACGCGCCGCGACATGACGCACGGATAAAACGGTAAAGCTGATCGAAAGCGGGGTGAGGGCGTGTCCTTCTCCGGAAAGGTGAAAAAAGAGCTGTGCCGGACGCCGCTGAACAGGGCGTGCTGCGCGCTGGCGGAGAGCTGCGGCGTGCTGCTCTACGCCGGGGGCTTCGGCGCGGGGGAGGCGCGCATCGTGACCGAGAGCGAAGAATTTGCCCAGCGCCTGCCCGCCTTGTTTGAAAAGGCGTTTTCCGTACAGTTTGACGTACTGCCGGAGGAAAACGGAAGCGGAAAGCGCATATTCCGGCTTCATTCGGAGGACAAGCTCGCCCGGGTCTGGCAGGCGCTCGGCTACGACCGGCGGCAGCATTACGCCCTGCACGTCAACTTCGCGCTGCTGGAGGAGGAGCATTGCCGCAGCGCGTTCCTGCGCGGGGCGTTCCTCGCGGGCGGCAGCGTGACGGACCCGAGCAAGCGCTATCATCTTGAGCTTGCGACCGCGCATTTGCAGGTGGGGCGCGAGACGGAGGCGCTGCTGCGCGATATGGGCTTTGAGCCGAAGAGTACGATGCGCAGCGGCAATACCGTGACCTATTTCAAGCACAGCGAAAACATCGAGGACCTGCTGACGCTGCTCGGCGCGCCGGCGGCGGCGATGGAGATCATGTCCGCCAAGGTGGAAAAGTCGATGCGCAATACCGTCAACCGCCGCGTGAACTGCGACGCCGCGAATCTGGACAAGTCCGTGGAGGCGTCGCGCGCGCAGGTCGAGGCGCTGACCCGCCTGACGGACGCGGGCGTTCTGAAAACGCTCTCCGCCGAGCTGCAGGAGGTCGCCGTCGCGCGCCTTTTGCAGCCGGAGCTTTCGCTGGCCGAGCTGGCGGAGACCTTTGACCCGCCGCTGACAAAATCCTGTCTCAATCATCGCATGAGAAAGCTCATGCAGCTTGCCAGGGAGGAAAAAACAACATGAATCGTATGGAAACCGCGAACCAGACCCACCAGAAGGGCTACAACTGCTGCCAGAGCGTGCTGTCCGCCTTTACCGACCGCTTTGACATCCCGGAGGAGGCGGCGCTGCGCGTGGGAGCGGGCTTTGGCTCCGGCGCCGGAACGGGCGAGCTCTGCGGCGCGCTGACCGGCGGCATCATGGCGCTCGATCTGCTCGCCGCGGGCGACGTAACGGGCGATCCGGCGGCTGCCAAGCGCCGCGCCGCGGCACGCGCCAAGGAGCTGCAGCAGCGTTTTTCCGAACGCTTCGGCGCACTGCGCTGCCGCGAGCTGCTCAAAAACGAGAAGGAAGAGCCGAGCGAAGCGGTCAGGGCTCTGGGGATCACAAGCCACTGCGGCGTCATGATCGCCTCCGCGGTGGAGCTTGTGGAGGAAATGCTGAAGGAAGAGGGAATCTGAATGCCGTTCGCCCATCTCCATGTGCATACGGAATACAGCCTGCTGGATGGCGCCTGCCGCATCCGCGACCTTCCCGGACTGGTCAGGTCGATGGGGCAGAGCGCCTGCGCGATCACCGATCACGGCGTCATGTACGGCGTGATCGACTTTTATCGCGCCTGCAGGGCGGAGGGAATCAAGCCGATCATCGGCTGCGAGGTCTACGTCGCGCCGCGCACGCGCTTTCAGAAGCAGCACGAGTTTGACAGCGAGGCGCGGCATTTGGTGCTGCTGTGCGAGAATGAGACGGGCTATCGCAATCTCTCCTATCTGGTGTCGATGGCGCACATCGAGGGGTTTTACATCAAGCCCCGCATCGACCTGGACCTGCTGCGCGAGCGACACGAGGGGCTTATCGCGCTTTCCGCCTGCCTGGCCGGCGAGATTCCGCGACGCATCCTGTCCGGCAGTTACGAAAGCGCAAAGGAATATGCCTTGACAATGTCGGAAATCTTCGGACCGGAGCATTTCTATCTGGAATTGCAGGACCACGGTATCCGGGAGCAGGCGATCGTCAACAAGGGCATCCTGCGCCTGCATGAGGAAACCGGCCTTCCGCTGGTGGTGACGAACGACGCCCACTATCTTCGCAAGGAGGACGCAGAGGCGCACGACGTGCTTTTGTGCATCCAGACGGGCAAGACCGTCGACGACGAGAACCGGATGCGCTATGTGCCGCAGAACTTTTACCTGCGCTCGACGGAGGAGATGGAGGCGCTGTTTCCGGACTGGCCGGAGGCGGTGGAGAACACGGGGAAAATCGCCGAGCGGTGCAACGTGGAGTTTACCTTCGGCAAGTACCATCTGCCGGAGTTCAAGCTGCCGCCGGGCTACGACAGCTTTTCCTATCTCAAAAAGCTCTGCGACGAGGGCTTTGCCGAGCGCTACGGCGAGGGAAAGCCGGAATACCGCAGGCAGCTGGAATATGAGCAGAACATGATCGAGAAGATGGGCTTTACGGACTATTTTCTCATTGTTTCCGACTTTGTCCGATACGCCAAAAGCGTCCGCATTCCCGTCGGGCCCGGGCGCGGCAGCGCGGCGGGGAGCATGGTGTCCTACTGCCTGCACATCACGGACATCGACCCGATGCAGTATGCGCTCTATTTTGAGCGGTTTTTGAACCCCGAGCGCGTCTCCATGCCCGATATCGACATGGATTTCGGCGACACGCGGCGCGGCGAGGTGGTGGACTACGTCCGGCGCAAGTACGGCGACGACCATGTGGCGCAGATCGTGACCTTCGGCACGATGGCGGCGCGCGGCGTTATACGCGACGTGGGGCGCGCGCTCAACATGACCTACGCCGAGTGCGACGCGATCGCGAAGCTGATCCCGGCCGAGCTGCACATGACGCTGGAAAAAGCCCTGCGCATCAACAGGGAGCTGAACGACAAGTACGAAGGCGACGAGCGCGTGAGACGGCTGATCGACACGGCGAAGGCGCTGGAGGGGATGCCGCGCCACGCCTCGACCCATGCCGCGGGCGTCGTCATCACGAAGGAGCCGGTGGTCAACTACGTGCCGCTTGCGCGCAACGACGAGACCATCGTCTGCCAGTACACCATGGTCACGCTCGAGGAGCTGGGGCTTCTCAAGATGGATTTTCTCGGTTTGCGGAACCTCACGATCCTCGATGATGCCGTTAAGATCATACAGGAAAAGGATAAATCCTTTACATTGGATCAGATTCCGGAAAACGATCCGGAGACCTATGAGATGCTGCAGCAGGGGCGGACCTCGGGCGTGTTCCAGCTCGAATCCGCCGGAATGACGGGGGTCTGCGTCGGGCTCAAGCCGACGACGATCGAGGACCTGACCGCCATCATCGCGCTTTACCGTCCGGGGCCGATGGACTCCATCCCGAGCTTTATCGCGGCGAAGCACGATCCCCGGCTCGTGACCTATCTGCACCCGTCGCTGGAGCCGATTCTCAGCGTCACCTACGGCTGCATCGTCTATCAGGAGCAGGTCATCGAGATCTTCCGGCGGCTCGCGGGCTATTCGCTGGGGCAGGCGGATATGATCCGGCGCGCCATGAGCAAGAAAAAGGCGAAGGACGTCGAAAAGGAACGCCACACCTTTGTGTACGGCGATGCGGAACGCGGAATCGCGGGCTGCGTGGCAAACGGCATCCCGGAGGAGACGGCGAAGGAGATCTATGAGAAGATCTACGACTTCGCGAATTACGCCTTCAACAAAGCCCACGCGGTCAGCTACGCGGTGGTCGCCTATCAGACGGCGTACTGCAAGCGCCACTACAGGAAGGAATATATGGCGGCGCTGCTCACGAGCGTGCTGGATTCGACCGAGAAGGTCGGCGAATACTTCAACGAGTGCAAGGAAAACGGCATCGCGCTGCTGCCGCCGGATGTGAACCACTCCGAGGCCGGCTTCACGGTGGAGGAGGACGGCATCCGCTTCGGGCTGGCCGCCATCAAGGGCATTGGGCGCGGGCTGATCGCGCGCATGACGGCGGAGCGCGAAAAAAACGGCGCGTTCACGGATTTTCAGGATTTTTGCCGCCGCATGGACGGCGTGGATATGAACAAGCGCGCCGCGGAGAACCTGATCCGCGCCGGCGCGTTCGATTCCATGGGCTGCCGCCGCTCTCAGCTTTTGAGCGTATACGAGAAGGTCATGGACGGCATTGCGGCGAGCAACCGCGAAAACCTTGAGGGGCAGATCGACTTTTTCGGATTGGGCGGCGGAGCGGAGCGCAGACAGGAGCGGTTGATCCTGCCCGACATTCCGGAGTACACGGGCGCGCAGCTGATGGCGATGGAGAAGGAAACGACGGGGCTCTATCTCTCCGGACACCCGATGGACGCCTACCGCGAGGCGGCGAAGAAGGAGTGCGCGGAGCAGATCGGCAGGATCCGGGACGATTTCGCGCAGGAGGGCGGCCCGACACGCTATTCCGACGGGCAGCGCGTGACCCTTGCGGGCGTCGTGACGTCGAGCAGGACCAAGGCAACCAAGAAAAATACGCTCATGGCATATGTGACGCTCGAGGACGACACCGGCTCGATGGAGCTGCTCTGCTTTACTCGCTGCCTGGAAAACTGCGGCAGCTATCTGAAGGAGGGACAGGTCATTGCCGCCCTGGGAAGGCTGTCCGTGCGCGACGAAAAGGCACCGCAGCTCATGTGCGACTACGCAAAGCCGCTGGGCGGAGGGGGACAGGAGGACGGCGCGCCTGACGAGGGCCCGAACGGGCAGAATACGGAAACGCTCTATCTGCGCGTCCCGTCGCTCGAAAGTCCGGAGATGGCGCACGTCCGCCGCGTGCTCTATATGTTTGAAGGGAAGCGGAACCAGGTCAGGATCCGCCTTGCCGACACGGGGAAGCTGATCGGCTCGACCTGCGATCTGCGCGACTCGCTGGTGCGCGAGATGAGGGAACGCCTGGGCGAGGAAAACGTCGCGGTGAAGCCCGCGAAGTGACGGAAATGCTCACGCGGCAAAAGCTCATAAGACAGAAAATGAGGAAGGCGCGCCGCCTTCCTCATTCTTTGTCCGCAGGTTCTTCGGGCTTTTCCGGCTCCTCTTTTTTCGGCTCCTTCGGGAACAGAAGATCGACCAGGGAGAAATACATGCGCTCCGGGTGCTCCTGAAAGCGCTTGACGAGGTCCTGCGCCTGCTTCTCGTCGGGCAGGGCGAGCTCCATGCGCCAGAGGGGGCGCCCGTCGTCGTCGTTGAAGCTGACAAGGGCGACGAAGGTGTTGTCGCTGCGGGGCGCGACGGAGGACTGCACCTGCTTTTGCCGCCGGATCCTCTCGTTTTGCTCCTTTGCCAGCCGGTCGGCGGTGAGGCGGACGGAGTAGGGAAGCTCCTCCGCGCAGGCGCGCCCGTTCCGCACGCCCTTTTCCGTGATGGCGTACAGCTCGTCGCGCGAGCGGGTCATATGTCCGGTTTCGACCAGATGATTCAGGCACTCCGAGAACTCGAAAAAATCCACGGCGGGATCGCACATGGTCAGCTCCTGCATCACCTCGAACGGGACCGGGGCGATCAGTCGCTCGGCAATATAGAGGATCAGGAACTTGATCTCCTGCTTGCTGCGGATAAATCCGACCTGGGGCATGGCGCGCCTCCTGCTTCCGCTTGGGATTCGAGCGTTGCTCAAGGATAGTATAGCGCAATTTTTGCCGCTTGTACAGGCTCTTTTGCGCACCGATCCCATACGGGGGCATAAACTGAACTGAAAGGCTTCCTTTCGAAGTACTTCTTTCAGGAGGTTGTGAAAATGGCTGAAAAAGTGACCGCCGGACCGATCAGCAATGCAAACGGCGTCCGTGAGGCTGTCTGTGTCCATACGAAAAAGATCTTCTCGTCGTGCAGGGATAAGGACTGCATCGAGGATCTGCGCTTTTATCCCACCCAATCCGCGCAGGAGGTGCTCGCCTCGGCGCAGGGTATCCGCAGCGGCAGCGCGGAGCTGCTGTACACCTTTGTGGACGTGGAGCCCGTCAACTTCAACCGCGGCTACTACACGGTCGATATGCGCTTCTACTACAAGATCACGCTGCAGGCGCTCAGCGGCAGCACGCGCTACACCGAGGTGGAGGGGCTTGCGACCTTCGGCAAGCGCGTCATCCTCTGCGGCGGCGAAAGCGGACCGAAGATCTTCTCCTCCGAGCCTGTCGCTGACGAGCTGGACGTTCAGCTGGACCTGACCGCCGACCTGCCGACGGCGTACGTCGAGGTCATCGACCCGCTGCTGCTCAGCGCGTCCTTTGCCGACAACTGCCAC
>CAMVAV010000069.1 GCA_947165595.1 uncultured Clostridia bacterium
GCGGGCCTGCACGTCGGGCACCCGCGCCCGTTCACGGCGATGGACGTCGTGACGCGCAAGAAGCGCATGGAGGGCTATAACGTGCTGTTCCCCATCGGCTTCGACGCCTTCGGCCTGCCGACGGAGAACTTCGCCATCAAGAACCATATCCATCCCGCGATCGTCACGAAGCAGAACATCGAGAACTTCACCCGCCAGCTCAAGATGCTGGGCTACGGCTTCGACTGGGACCGCTGCGTGGACACGACGGACCCCAAGTATTACAAGTGGACGCAGTGGATTTTCCTCCAGCTCTTCAAGAAGGGCCTCGCCTACAAGGCGACCATGCCCGTGAACTGGTGCACGAGCTGCAAGTGCGTGCTTGCCAACGAGGAGGTCGTGGAGGGCGTCTGCGAGCGCTGCGGCAGCGAGGTCATCCGCAAGGAGAAGAGCCAGTGGATGCTCGCCATCACCAAGTACGCCGACCGTCTGGTCGACGATCTGGACGGCGTGGATTTCATCGAGCGCGTCAAGACGCAGCAGCGCAACTGGATCGGCCGCTCCACCGGCACCGAGGTCACCTTCAAGACCAACACGGAGGACGACATCACCGTCTATACCACGCGCGTCGACACGCTCTACGGCGTGACCTACACGGTCATCTCGCCGGAGCATCCGCTGCTCAAAAAATGGCAGCCGCTCATCAAAAACTGGGATGAGGTCGCGGCGTACCAGCTCGCGGCGGCGAAGAAATCCGATTTCGAGCGCGGCGAGCTCAACAAGGAAAAGACCGGCGTGCGCTTGGACGGCATCGAGGTCATCAACCCCGCGACGGGCGAGGCGGTGCCGATGTTCGTCTCCGACTATGTCCTCATGGGCTACGGCACCGGCATCGTCATGGGCGTGCCGGGCCACGACCAGCGCGACTGGGACTTTGCCACCGCGTTCGGCCTGCCGATCGTCGAGGTCGTCAAGGGCGGCGACATCACCAAGGAGGCGTTCACGCTCAAGGACGACACGGGCATCATGGTCAACTCCGGCATCCTCAACGGCATGACCGTCAAGGACGCCATCCCCTATATGAAGGAATACGCGATCAAGCAGGGCTGGGGCAGGGAGAAGGTCAACTTCAAGCTGCGCGACTGGGTGTTCTCTCGCCAGCGCTACTGGGGCGAGCCGATCCCCCTCGTGAACTGCCCGAACTGCGGCTGGGTCCCCGTGCCGGAGGAGCAGCTGCCGCTGGTGCTGCCGCAGGTGGACAGCTACGAGCCCACCGACGACGGCGAGAGCCCCATCTCCAAGATGACCGATTGGGTCAACACGACCTGCCCCAGGTGCGGCAAGCCGGCAAAGCGCGAGACGGACACGATGCCCCAGTGGGCGGGCTCGTCGTGGTACTACCTGCGCTATATGGACCCGCACAACGACAACGCCGCCGTTTCGAAGGAGGCGGAGGAGTACTGGGGCCCCGTGGACTGGTACAACGGCGGCATGGAGCACACGACGCTGCATCTGCTCTATTCCCGCTTCTGGCACAAGTTCCTCTGCGACATCGGCGTGGTGCACACGAAGGAGCCCTATGCCAAGCGTACGAGCCACGGCATGATCCTCGGCCAGAACCCGCACTACGTCGGCAACGCCGCGACCGAGGAGGAGAAGCAGGCGCTGATCGACAAGTACGGCAACCAGGCGCTGCGCCCGGCGGTCAAGATGTCGAAGTCCCTCGGCAACGTCGTCAATCCGGACGATGTGGTCAAGGCGTACGGCGCGGATACGATGCGCCTCTATATCATGTTCATCGGCGACTTCGAGAAGACCGCGACCTGGTCGGACGAGGCGGTGAAGGGCTCCAAGCGCTTCCTTGACCGCTGCTGGAACCTGCTGGAGCAGGTATCCGACGAGGAGGAGATATCCGAGAAGAACGCCGCCGTCGTCCACAAGACCATCCGAAAGGTCACGAGCGACATCGACGAGCTCAAGATGAACACCGCCATCGCCGCGTTGATGACGATGGTCAACGAGTTTTACGCGAACGGCCTCTCCCGCGGCGATTTCAAGGCGCTGCTGCTGATGCTCAGCCCCTTCGCGCCGCACATGGTCGAGGAGCTTTGGGAGCTGGCGGGCTTTGCGAAGGAGACCGGCAAGATGGCGATGCAGAACCCGTGGCCGGAGTTCGACGAGAGCAAGACTGTCGCCAGCACGGTCGAAATGGCGGTGCAGGTGCAGGGCAAGCTGCGCGGCACGATCACCGTGGCGCTGGACAGCGGCGAGGAGGACGTGGTCGCGGCGGCGAAGCAGAACGAGAAGGTCGCCCGAGCGCTCGAGGGAATGCAGATCGTCAAGACCATCCTTGTCAAAAACAAGCTCGTCAACCTGATCGTCAAACCCGCCTGACGGCGCGCAGACTGTAAAAAATCACGTTATTTGCAAAAAAGCAAAAAAATTTGTTGACAAGCTCTCACTCTTTCAATATAATGCTTTACGTTAGTCATGTGAATGGCTCTACTGAGCGCTCTGGAGTCAGCCGGGCGCATCGGAGGGAGGGAAATATAGATGTCCGAAGTGCACGTCAAGGAAGGCGAATCTCTGGACAGCGCGCTCAAGCGCTTCAAGAGAAGCTGCGCCAAGGCTGGTATCGTCGCTGAGGTGCGTCGCCGCGAGGCTTATGAGAGCCCCAGCGTCAAGCGCCGCAAGAAGAGCGAGGCTGCGCGCAAGAACCGCAACAAGCGCTACTATTGATGATTCAACAGAAAAGGACGCCGACGGCGTCCTTTTCTGTTGAGAGAGGAGAAGTATGGCGATCTCCCTGCTTCCGGACTATGTGTTCGACGATTACCACTCCGTCACGCCTGACTTTCTGCACGCGCATGGGATCAGGCTGCTCCTCTGCGATCTCGATTACACGCTCGCGCCCAAGCGCCAGGCGGAGCCGGACGCGGCGCTGCTCGCGTGGGTCGCCTCGCTGCAAAGCGGCGGCGTGACGCCGGAGATCGTGTCCAACAATCGCTCTCCGGCGCGCGTCGAGCGCTTTTGCCGCAACCTCGGCATCGGCTATACGGGGCACGCGGGAAAGCCGGGGACGCGCGGACTGCTGGAGGCGATGCGCAAGCACGGCGCCTCGCCGTCGGAGACCGCGATGCTGGGCGACAAGCTGCTCACCGACGTGCTGGGAGCGAGACGGGGGAACGTCCTCATGCTGATGGTCGAGCCGAAGGGCGGCCCGTTCGGCGCGTGGAACCATGTGCTGCACGCCATGCAGGAGCCCTTCAAGCGCGCCTGTGCAAGGGACGGCAGGTCCGCCGGCAGGGGCGGCACGCAATAAAATCTGCCGCGGGCTGTAGAAAATGCTTGCAATAGCGCGCCGAATAGGATAAAATATTTTAGGTTAAAGGCACTTACAATGAATTTGAGGAAGTCGCTGCCGATTTCCTCGCAAACAGGGGAGGATATAACTATGGCAACGATTACCGCCGGTGATTTCCGCAACGGCAAGACCTTCGAAATGGACGGCAAGGTCTATCAGGTCGTCGAGTTCCAGCATGTCAAGCCCGGCAAGGGCGCCGCGTTCGTACGCACGAAGATGAAAAACGTCATCACGGGCGGCGTCACCGAGACCAGCTTCAACCCGACCGCAAAGTTCGAGGAGGCCACCATCGACCGCAGGGATATGCAGTATACCTATGCCGATGGCGATCTCTATCACTTCATGGACCAGGAGACCTACGACGACGTGCCCCTGAACAAGGATCTGCTGGGCGATGCGTTCCGCTTTGTGACGGAGAACACGGTCTGCAAGGTGCTGAGCTACAAGGGCAGCGTGTTCGGCATCGAGTGCCCCAACTTTATGGATCTCGTGGTCACCAAGACCGAGCCCGGCCTTGCCGGCAATACCGCCACCAATACGCTCAAGCCCGCCACGGTCGAAACCGGCGCGGAGGTCAAGGTCCCGCTGTTTATCAACGAGGGGGACAAGATCCAGATCGATACGCGCACGGGCGAGTATATCGGCCGCGCGAAGTAAGCATACTAAACGGTAACGGTTCATTTGAGGCTGCATCCCACAGCGTCGGATGCAGCCTCAGCAATACGCATGAGAAAGGAGTATGGATCATGGGTGTTTCGGAAAAGGTTGCGTACCTCAAGGGACTGATGGAGGGCATGAAGCTGGATGAGAGCTCCGACAACGGCAAGCTGTTCAAGGCGCTTGTCGACGTGCTCGACGAGATCACGCTTGAGCTGGATGGCCTGACCGACGAGGTCGGGGAGATCGGCGACGGGCTCGATGTGGTCAGCGACGATCTTGAGGACCTGGAGAAGCTGGTCTACGACGATGAGGACGATGACGACGAAGAGGACGAAGACGAGACGGTCTATGCCACGACCTGCCCTGAGTGCGAGGAGCAGATATTCTTTGATGAGGACTATCTTGAGGACGGTATGATCGTCTGCCCAAACTGCGGCGCAAAGCTGGAATTTGACCCCGAGGACTTCGTCGAGGAAGGCGAGGAGGAGAAGGACGACGACTGAGCTCGCCGTCGGGTACTGCAGAAAAAACGGCTCCCGGACCGCGGTCCGGGAGCTGTTTTTCGTGATGTCGTAAGCTGCCGGGGAGTCAGGCGAGCAGACCGCCCGCCTCCTTGATGATCTCGTCGGCGCGATGCTTGGCATGCTGCATGGCGAATTCCGCGCTCGGCGTTTCGTCGCTGAGGTAGCTCTTCCACTCGTCCCAGACGATCTCCTTGATGTCCTCGTCATGTCCGCTGACGTAGCTTTCGCGCGAGAAGGCGGAGCGGTCGGTGCCGAACAGATGCGACAGGGATTCGGGGTCGACCGTGCCGGCGGCGCGGGTCGAGACGACGTTGAGAATATCCTGCGTGTTGTTGCCGGCCCACAGCGGATAACGGGCGGCGAGGATGATCGGGTTCATGCCGCCCATGATGTACCAGCGCACGAATTCGCACGCCGCCTTTTTGTTCTCGCAGCCGGAGGCAATGCTGATGAAGTCGCCGGAGTAGGATTGGTTCGCCTGCGTTTTGTACGCGGCATACTCTTCGCTCGGCACGGGGAAGGGGACCAGCGCCGTGACAAAGCTGTGCGGATAGGCCGCCGTGTCCATCGCGAGGCGGAGCTGCGAATAGATGCCGAACATCGCGCATTCTCCGGACAAAAACTTTGTCTTGACAGTGTCCTTTTTCCCTTCCATATCCTCCGCGAACGGAAGCGCCCAGCCCTCGTCCAGGGTATCCCGGATCAGCTGCAGCCCCGCGATCCAGACGGGATGATCGAGATTGGTCTCCGTCATGGTCTCGTCGGTGAAGTAGCCGTTCGGCGTAAGCACGCCGGAGACATAGTTGAGCTTGGAGCCGTAGTCAAAGCCAAAGCCCCAGCACATGGCGTATTTGTCGGTCGTCTCGCTGATTTTGCGGCAGGTCTCCTTGAACTCGTCATAGGTCCAGCCGTCGTAGGGGATCGCCACGCCGGCGTCCTTGAAGGCGTCCGCGTTGATCATGATCCAGCCCTTGTTGTCAAACTTCGTGGGAAGGCCCCAGATCGTGCCGTCGTCGCGGATGTACTGCTGCGCCGTGTTCTCGCCCAGCTCCTTCGCCACGTCAAACCCGATCGAGTCGAGATAGCCGCTGTAGTCGTAGAGCATGCCCGCCTCGCCGCGGTTGTAGAGCCTGTCCCGGTTGCCGTAGCCGATGAACACATCGATGTTGGCGTTGACGAGCAGGTACGTTTCAAGCTGCGTGTTGCCGTCCGTGTCGTTGGAGTATTTGTTGAACGCCACCTGCACGCCCTTGTCGGCATACTCCACGTTGAAATTGTCCACCATCTGCTGATAGCCGTACTCCGGCTGGATGCCGCACCAGAAATTCAGCGTCACCGTTTTCCCATCGTCCGTGCCGAACCAGTTGGGATCGTTGGCGTAATCGACAGCGGGCGTGCTCGGCTCCGTGACTTCGGGTTCTCTGCCGCCCGTGTCGGTTCCCGTACCGGGCTCCGTACCCGGTTTGCCGGACTGGCAGCCCGCCAACAGGCTCAACAGCAGGAAAACGCATAAAAGACTGGTAAGGATGCTCCTGTGTTTCACTTCTATCGCCGCCTCCCGAGCTGTATGAATACAATAACAATATAATATATCAGATAAAAGACATTTTCAAGATGAAAATTAGAAAAGCAGACAAAGAATATGTAAAAAATCGACTATAGCTTCAACTCTTTCGGAAACGCCTCGCGGCGCATGACGCCCCACATTTTGTCGATGTAGGCGAGGGTGTAAAAGCCTTCGTAGTAGTGATAGGCGAACGCGCCCTTCGGCGTCAGCTCATAGACGCCGCCGCGCTCCGTCACCCAGCCGAGCGCCGCGGCAAGCGCCAGCTCCGTCCCATAGACATTTTGCAGCTTTTCGCCGAAGAAGCGTTCGAAAGCCCGGCTGTCCACGCGGGTCGAGTACATTGTCCAGAACAGGTAGTAGACCATCCGCTGCCGCCGCGTAAAGCGGAGCGTCAGAGAGGTCGGCAGCTTTCCCGCGTCGATGCGCCGGCAGTATTCCTCCACCGAGAAGGTGTTGATCTTGAACTGGCTCCGCAGCAGCGTGGTCGCCGAGCAGCCGAAGCCGAGAAAGTTGTCGCGCGTCATGGAGGAATAGCGTGCCTCCGGCTCTTTGGCGAACGTCCAGATCGACTGCCGCGCATAGCCCCGCTCCGCGCAGTAGGCCGTGATCGCGTCCAGCAGCGCGCGCTTCTCCCGCTTCGGCATGGCGGGCACCTGGCTTTCGGTGAAGGTGAAGTCGATGAAGGGATAGACCGCGACGTGGTTTGCGCCGCTTTGAAAGGCGGTCTCGATGTCCGCGCGCACATCCTCGAAACGCTGCCCCGGCAGGGCGAAAATGAAGTCCATCGAAACCGTCTCGAAGGGCACGGCGGAGAGCGCAGTTTTTATCGCGGCGGGATCGGGCGCCCTGCGTCCCAGCATATTCCGGAAACGCGGCTGAAACGACTGCACGCCGACGGAGAGCTTCGTCACGCCCGCCGCGCGCAGCGTCTCGAGCACCGGGACCGTCACATTGTCCGGGTGCAGCTCCAGCCCAATGCCCTCCGTGATCTCAAAGCGCCGCTCCAGCGCCGCCACGATCTCGCCGATGCGCTCCGCCGCCAGCGCCGGGGTGCCGCCGCCGAAGTAGAGGCTTGTCGCGCGCCTTCGCCCCTCCTGACGCGAGCTCACCAGCTCGATCTCCCGCAGCAGCGCGTTGATGTAGCGTTCACAGAGCGCGGCGTCGTACGGAACCTTGCAGTAGGGACAGAATGCGCACAGACGCTTGCAGAACGGAATATGGACGTAAAGCCCCAGCGCTTCACAGCTTCCGTAGGGCAAGACCTCATCGTATTGATCTGTGAAGATGAAGGGACGCGTGCTGCGTGTCAGCCACGTCCGGGTCAGATCGGTCACAAGACTCATATCAGATATATTTCAGGTAGGTTTGCAGCATCTCGGCGACGACCTTCACATTGCCGCGGAACAGCAGCGTGTACTCCGCCACAAAGAAGTAGCCGCACTTTTCACACAGTCCCGGCACGTCGATGCAGCGTCCGCAGGTGCTGAGCCTGCCGTTTTCGATGACGAGACACTGGCGGCAGGGCGTCGGGAAGCGGTTGTCGATCAGATAGGGAAACGCGCTTTTCAGGTTGAACACCGGCGCGCCCTCGTCCATCATCTCCGCGATCGCACGACAGCAGCCCAGCTTGTCCTCCCGCGTCAGCGCCAGCTCCGCCGTGTCCGGGTAGGGCGTGTGGAAGTTGAAGGACGCCGCGCGGACGTTCTTCATGTCGCGCGCCAGCCGGCAGACATGCCGCACCGCGCCCTTGTTGATCTGATTGATCGCCATGTAGAAGCAGATGTTGTCCGCCGTGGCGTTTCGCACGTTTTCGAGGATCGTGTCGTAGGTGTCGCCGCGGATGGCGTTGTGCCGCTCGCGGTCCCCGTCGAGACTCAGAAGGATCAGGTCCGCCTCCGGGAGGTCGATGGGAAAGGTGCCGTTCGTGACCGCGTTGACGATCAGAAAGCCCATGCGCTTCGCTTCGATCACGAGGTCGCGGAGCGTTCTGTCCCCATCCCGCCAGAGAAAGGTCTCCCCGCCGCAGAAGAACAGGATGCGCACGCCCATGCCGTAGAGCAGCCGCATCTCTCCGCAGAGCTGTTCCCAGGGGTGCATCACGGCTGTTACGTTGTTGACGGAGCAATGCTTGCAGTGCAGGTTGCAGCGATCCGTCACAATGACGGTGCCGAGGATGGGCTCCTGCCGCCGCAGCGCGATCGACCTGACGCCGAAGGCGGCAAAATGAAGGAATGTGGAGAGCTTCACGGTACGCTCCTTTCTTCCGGGCGGAAAGGCTGCCCCGCTTTGAAAATTCGCAACGGACGCTGTGGTATGCTCCGTCATGAAGGATCCGCCGATCGGTCACGGGCAGCCTGGAGTGGTTCACAATGTGCAGCGAAGCCTATCGAAATGCGTCGGGAGGAACGGCGTGAAGGAGGCCTTTCCATCCGCTATTATATCTGCTCCGCCGTGTCGATGCAAGCTTGAGATGATCTTCCTGACAAAACAGGACCGGAGCGGCATGAAAGCCGCTCCGGCCTGTTCATAACAATGCTTCCTCTCGTCGCTGCCGGCCTGGAAGCATTTTCCTTTTTCCCTACTTCGCACCGTCGAACGACGGATTCACGAAGTAGACGTTTTTCTCATCCATCTTCTCGCGAGCCAGTCGAAGTCCTTCGCCGAAACGCTGGAAGTGTACGATCTCCCGCGCACGCAGGAACTTGATCACATCGTTGACATCCGGGTCGTCGGACAGACGCAGGATGTTGTCGTAGGTGACGCGCGCCTTCTGCTCCGCTGCAAGGTCTTCGGTCAGATCGGCGATGAGGTCGCCCTTGACCGCCATGCTGCTTGCGCTCCAAGGGAAACCGGAGGCCGCCGTGGGGTAGACGCCGGCCGTGCGGTCGACAAAATAGGTGTCAAAGCCCGCGGTTTTGATCTGCTCGTCGGTGAGGCTGCGCGTGAGCTGGTGCACGATCGTACCGACCATCTCAAGGTGTCCCAGCTCCTCCGTGCCGATGTCCGTCAGCAAGCCCTTGAGCTCGGCGTAGGGCATCGAGAAGCGCTGGCTCAGGTAGCGCATCGATGCGCCGAGCTCGCCGTCGGGGCCGCCGTACTGGGAGATGATGACCGCGGCGAGCTTCGGGTTCGGCGTCGCGATCCTGACCGGATACTGAAGCTTTTTTTCATAGACAAACATCAGACATTCCCCTCCATATCCCACGGCCACGGATCATTCAGCCATTTGAAGCTGCCGGGCGTGATATCGGTCTGCATCAGCGGACCGTACAGCTCCTCGTATTTTTCACGTCCCTGACGGCCGAGGTGGATATACGACCAGTAGAGCTCCAGGACCTCGCTGTCATTGGGGTGCGTGGTCAGATAGAGCCCCAGCTCGTCGATGGCAAAGTCCAGCGCCATCAGCTCGCTCAGCGCCGTGTTTTCGGCGGGAAAGCGGGAGCGGATCTCCTTATGGAACGGCAGGTTCAGCCCCGGAAACAGCGTTCCGGCGCGCATGGCGTCGTTCTGCGAGTAGCGCGGGGGATCGTTCTCCTGCATCGGAATATAGGGAAAAACCATGGGCGCGCAGGCGCCGGGCAGCTTGCCGGAGCCCGTGCCGCAGGCAAGACTCATACCGGCGGACGCGGCGGCGTTCGTCTGTGCGCTCTGCGAAGCGCCCGTGTCCGCCGCCGGCTTGTTGACCGGCCTGGTTGTGGCTTCCACGAAATAACTCCTCCTTAAAAGTCAGTTGAGCGGTCGCTCAATCCATGCTATGCGTGAGAAGAAAAATGGAAACCGGGCTTTCCTTTTGCCGGCGGCGCTGTTATAATCGGAATACGGGACAAAACAACGCGCATAGGCTCGTTCCCGGGGGTGGGATCGTGTTTATCGCGGTAAAAGGAAAATCTCTTGTTTTTTTCGGCGTCCTTGTCTGCCTGCTGCTCGCCGTCGGGCTGCGCGCGGCGTATCCCGCGGCGCGGAGCGTGTTTTCTCCGGCGGAGAAGGACGGCGTCGTCTACGTGCTCGACCCCGGGCACGGCGGGGAGGACGGCGGCGCGGTGTCGGCAAGCGGCGAGCGGGAGAGCGACGTCAACCTTGCGGTCACGCTCCGGCTGGACGCGCTGCTGCGCCTGTGCGGCAGAAAAACGCTGCTGACGCGGCGCGAGGACGTGTCGATTTACTCGCCCGAAGCGGAGACGCTGCGGCAAAAGAAGGCGTCGGACCTCAAAAACCGCGCGGCGCTGGTGAACGGAACGCCCGGCGCGGTGCTCGTCAGCATCCATCAGAACAGCCTGCCGACGGTGCCGAGCGTACACGGCGCGCAGGTCTTCTTTGACAGGAAGGGAATGGGCGCGGCGCTGGCGCTTTCGGTGCAGGGAGCGCTGAATCGCAGCGTCAATGCGGGGAACGAAAAGCAGGAGAAAATGATCGACCCCTCGATCTATCTGATGAAATCGGTCGATTGTCCGGCGATTCTGGTCGAATGCGGCTTCCTCTCCAACCGGGACGAGGCGGCGAGGCTCCAGACGCCGGAGCATCAAAAGACACTGACGGCGGCGATTGCCGCCGGAATTTTGAGCGCGGAGGAGAGAGAAACAGCGCCATGAAAGCAAAAGCAAGCCTGTTTTACTGCACCGAGTGCGGGAACGAGACGTCAAAGTGGGCGGGACGCTGCCCGTCCTGCGGCGCATGGAACACGATCGTGGAGCAGCCGGCGGAAAAGCGCGCTGCCGCGGCAAGGGAGCGGGGAGAATTCCGCGCGCGCGCAAAAGCGCGCCCCATCGACGAGCTGGACGAGGCGGAGGAGCTGCGCTTTCCGACGGGAATGGGCGAGCTGGACCGCGTATTGGGCGGCGGCGCCGTCAAGGGCTCGCTGGTGCTGGTCGGCGGCGCGCCGGGGATCGGCAAGTCGACGCTGATGCTGCAGATCTGCTCGCAGCTGTGCGCCTCCGGAAAGGTGCTGTATGTATCGGGCGAGGAGTCGCCGCATCAGCTGAAAATGCGTGCAAAGCGGCTGCATGTGGAGGACGCCGGGCTCTATGTCCTGTCGGAGACCTGCCTCGGCGACGTGCTGGAATCCGTGCGCGAGGAGCAGCCGGACGTGCTGATCATCGACTCGATCCAGACGCTCAGCAATGAGGCGCTCGAATCCCCGGCGGGCAGCGTCGCGCAGGTGAAGGACTGCACGCTCGCGCTGATGCAGCTTGCAAAGGGGCGGGGCGTCACGGTCTTTGTGATCGGACACGTCAACAAGGAGGGCTCCATCGCGGGTCCGAAGGTGCTCGAGCACATGGTCGACTGCGTGCTTTATTTCGAGGGCGATCAGCATATGGCGTACCGCATCCTGCGCGCGGCGAAGAACCGCTTCGGCGCGACGAATGAGATCGGCGTGTTCGAGATGCGAAGCGAGGGTCTCGTCGAGGTGCCGAACCCGTCCGAGCTGCTGTTGTCGGGACGCCCCGCGGACGCGCCGGGCACCTGCGTCACCTGCGTGATGGAGGGCGCGCGTCCCGTGCTTGCCGAGGTGCAGGCGCTGCTCGCGCCGTCCGCGCAGAGCGCGCCGCGGCGTGCCAGCAACGGCTTTGACTACAACCGCGCCGCCATGCTGATGGCGGTGCTGGAAAAGCGCGGCGCGCTGAAGCTCTCCGCCTGCGACGCGTTTTTGAACGTGATCGGCGGGCTGACGCTGGACGAGCCCGCCGCGGACCTCGCCGCCGTGCTGGCGCTTGCCTCGAGCTATCTGGACAAGCCGATCGGCGCGCGCGTCGCCGCCATCGGGGAGGTCGGGCTCACCGGCGAGGTGCGCAGCGTCAGCCATCTCGCCCAGCGGCTGAGCGAGGTGGAACGCCTCGGCTTTGAGAGCTGCATCATTCCAAAACAGCGTTCGGATCGCCCGGAAGCGGCGAAGGGGCTTCGTCTGATCCCGGTTGCGAATATCGGCGAGGCGCTGCGTGCCATTGCGCGTTCCTGAGCGCCGCGCTGCGCGGAATATAGTGCAGGCAGGCGTTTGTGCCCGGCATCCCGACGACGGTCGCGTAGTTCAGACTGCACAGGCCGTCGCTCTGAAACGTACAGTTTGCGCTGCACGGGATATAGCTCATGATACCCGCGCTCCTTTCTCCTTTTTCCGTAGCGTTCCCGCGGCACTATAAAAATATGCAAAACGAGAACCGGCGTGTACCGGTTCTCGTTTTAAGGTTGTTTTGCGGAACTGCGGAGAAAAACGGATTACAGGAGAAGAATGCCCTTTTCCTCGCAGATGCGGCGCGTTTCCCCGTCCCAGAGGCTGACCTGCACCTCGCCGATGTGCGCCGTGCCGATCAGAAGCATGCACAGACGGCTCTGCCCGATGCCGCCGCCCATCGTCAGCGGCAGCTCGCCCGCGAGCAGCATTTTGTGGAACGGAAGCGCGCGGCGGTCGTCGCAGCCCGCGAGCGTCAGCTGACGGTCAAGGGACTCGGGATCGACGCGGATGCCCATGGAGCTGACCTCGAACGCGCGCCCGAGCAGCTCGTTCCAGTAGAGAATATCGCCGTTGAGTTCCCAGTCGTCGTAGTCGGGGGCGCGCCCGTCGTGGCGGATGCCGGAGCGCAGCGTTTTGCCGATCTGCATCAGGAACACGACGCCGTGCTCGCGGCAGATCGCGTCCTCACGCTCTCTGGGCGTGAGCTCGGGATAGAGGTCCTCCAGCTGCTGCGTCGTGAGGAAGTACACCTCGCGCGGCAGGTGGTTGTGGATGGAGGGAAACGCGATGTTCAGCGCCTCAGCCGTCTCGGAAACGGCGTTGACGATGTCGCGCACGGTGCGCTTGAGGTATTCGACGCTGCGGTCCTCGCGGTCGATGACCTTCTCCCAGTCCCACTGGTCGACGTAGATCGAGTGGAGATTGTCGACCTCCTCGTCGCGGCGGATGGCGTCCATATCGGTGACGAGCCCCTTGCCGACGTTGAACTGATAGCGCTTGAGGGCAAGGCGCTTCCACTTGGCGAGCGAGTGCACGACCTGACCGTTGACGCCGATGTCGGGGATGTCGAAGGAAACGGGGCGCTCGACGCCGTTGAGGTTGTCGTTGAGACCGGAGCCTTCCTCGACGAAGAGCGGGGCGGAGACGCGGCGAAGGTTCAGCGCGTTGCACAGATTGTTCTGAAAGTTGCTCTTGATGAACTCGATGGCGCGCTGCATCTCATAGACGGACAGCGGCGTTTGATACCCCTCGGGGATGTAGGCCTTGCTCATGGAAGCATCGTCTCCTTTGTCCTGAAAAATATGTATGTGATTATAGTACGGGCTCTGTGAGATTTCAATAGAACGGCTTTAAAAAAAAAAGAGATTCTTAAAGATTGTGCTCTTGAAAAATCCATGCCGATTTGATATACTAAATCTTGTGTGTAAAAGGACGAAAAAGCGAGCACGGCCCGGCGGG
>CAMVAV010000070.1 GCA_947165595.1 uncultured Clostridia bacterium
AGTTCTTCACGCTCGACGAGCTGGTGGAGTGCTTCGACCTCGCGGGCATCTCCAAGTCCCCCGCCATATTCGACATTGAGAAGCTCACCTACTTCAACGCGAACTATATCCGCTCGATGCCAGCGGAGGATTTCTGTAAAGCGGCAGAGCCTTACATTCGGCAGGCCGTAAGGAATGAGGCGTATTCTGTTGCCGAGATTGCGGCGCTGCTGCAGGCGCGCTGCGAAAAGCTGACCGACATTCCGGAGAAGGTCGACTTCTTCGACGCGCTGCCCGAATACGACGCGGCGTTCTACACCAACAAAAAGTCAAAGACCGACGCCGCCGTCTCGCTTGACATGCTGCAAAAGGTGTTGCCGAAGCTGGAGGGGATCGCGGACTGGACGAACGACGCCATCCACGGCACGCTCGTCGCCTACGCGGAGGAGCTGGGCGTCAAGAACGCGACGCTGATGTGGCCGCTGCGCATCGCGGTGTCCGGAAAACTGGTAACGCCCGGCGGCGCGGTGGAGCTCTGCCGTATCCTCGGAAAGGACGAGACGCTTCGCCGCGTGAAGGCGGGCATCGAAAAGCTCAAATGAGTCTTCGGGCATCCCTGAAATCCTTTTTTTCGCTCCCGCAGGCACTCTGGGAGGAGACGCGCGTCACCGGCGCGGCGCTGGTCGTGCTCATCTGCGTCGGCTTTGCCATCGCGACGTTTCGCCCCGAGTGGGTCGAGCCGATGCTGCGCGCCTTCACGGACGCCGCAGCGGAGATGGGGCTCTATCAGGCGTCGAATTGGAATCTGATGGCGGTGATCCTCGCCAACAACCTGCTCACGCTGCTGACGGTGATCGCTGCGGGACTTCTGCCACTGCTGCATCTCCCCGCGCTTTCGCTGGGGCTCAACGCGCTGCTCATCGGCGGGCTGGGCGCGTTCTACCAGCGCTCGGGGCTGGGGCTTGCGGCCTACCTCGCCGGCACACTGCCCCACGGCGTGGCGGAGCTTTCCGCGCTCGCGCTCTCCTGCGCCGCGGGACTCTATCTCTGCCGCGCCACGACCTATGCCCTGCTGGGACGCGTGGACCGCAAGACGGTCTCACGCACGCTGGGCGAGTGCCTGCGCGTCTATACGCACTGGATCGTGCCGCTGCTGATCGTCTCCGCCGCGCTGGAGGCGTTCGTCACGCCGCTCATCTTCGGACAATTTCTCTGAGGGCTTTGCAATTCTCCGCGCTTGTTCTTGCAATGTGGAACAAGATGTGGTAGGATAACCCTGTTCGTATCTGCCGTATCTCGTTTCCGCCCCGCGGCGGGCGAAGCGGCTTACACCATTTGAAAAGGAGAGCATACTATGTACAGTTCCAAGATCGAAAAGGTCATCGCGCGCGAAATCATTGACTCCCGCGGCAATCCGACGGTCGAGGCGGACGTCATCCTCGACGACGGCACCGTCGGCACCGGCGCCGCCCCCAGCGGCGCGTCCACGGGCGAGTTCGAGGCGCTTGAACTGCGCGACGGCGACAAGAAGCGCTACGGCGGCAAGGGCGTGAGCAAGGCGGTCAAGAACGCGAACACCGTCATCAACAAGGCGCTTGCCGGCAAGGACGCCTACGACATCTACGCCATCGACAAGGCGATGCTCGAGGCGGACGGCACGGACGACAAGTCCAAGCTCGGCGCGAACGCCATCCTCGCGGTGTCCATCGCGGCGGCGCGCGCGGCGGCGAACGACCTTGACATCCCCCTCTATCGCTTCCTCGGCGGCCAGAACGGCAACACGCTGCCCGTCCCGATGATGAACATTCTCAACGGCGGCGCGCACGCGACCAATACCGTCGACACGCAGGAGTTCATGATCATGCCCGCCGGCGCCCCCACCTTCCGCGAGGGCCTGCGCTGGTGCACCGAGGTCTTCCACGCCCTGCAGGGGCTGCTGAAGGCGGAAAAGCTCGCCACCTCCGTCGGCGACGAGGGCGGCTTTGCCCCCAATCTCAAGGACGACGACGAGACGCTCGGCTATATCATCAAGGCGATCGAGAAGGCCGGCTACAAGCCCGGCATCGACTTCGTTCTCGCCATGGACGCCGCGTCCTCCGAGTGGAAGGGCGGCAAGGCCGGCTCCTACAAGCAGCCCAAGAGCGGCGCGAAGTTCACCAGCAAGCAGCTCGTCGACCACTGGGCGGGCCTGGTGGAGAAGTATCCGATCATCTCAATCGAGGACGGCCTTGACGAAGAGGACTGGGACGGTTGGAAGTATATGACCGAGAATCTTGGCGGCAAGGTCCAGCTCGTCGGCGACGACCTGTTCGTCACCAACACCAAGCGCCTCTCCAAGGGCATTGAGACCGGCGCGGCCAACTCCATCCTCATCAAGCTCAACCAGATCGGCTCCGTCAGCGAGACGCTCGACGCGATCAAGATGGCGCACAAGGCGCACTACACCGCCATCGTCTCCCACCGCTCCGGCGAGACGGAGGACACCACGATCGCCGACCTCGCCGTGGCGCTCAACGCCGGGCAGATCAAGACCGGCGCCCCCAGCCGCAGCGAGCGCGTGGCGAAGTACAACCGCCTGCTCCGCATCGAGGAGGAGCTCGGTTCCGCTGCGGTCTATGCGGGCTTCAACGCCTTCAACGTCAAGCGTTGATTCCTCTCAAACCTTTCATGATAAAGCATCCGGCAGCCAGCAAGCCGCCGGATGCTTTTATGCTTCGTTTGTGTTCGGCGCCAAAAGTCCGCGCTTCTCGCGGATACGCTCCGCCTCCTCGCGGAGCACGGCGTCGAGCGTCCGCGCGTCCAGCTCAAGGTCCTCCCGCGCCGCCTCGGACCGATCCGCGAAGGCGTCAAAGACAACGCGCTTTTGCTCCAGCAGCTCCGTCAGCCTTTCGTCGACGGTGTCGTCGCACAGCAGCCGGTAGGCCAGCACGCTGCGAGCCTGTCCCATGCGGTACGCGCGGGAGATCGCCTGCATCTCGGTCGAGGGCTTGAGCTGCGGCTCGCAGAGGATGACCACGCTCGCCGACTGGATATTCAGCCCGGTCCCGCCTGTCTGAATCTGCGCCGCAAGGACGGCGCCCGCTCCCGCGCGCTCAAATTCGTCCAGAATCTCCTGCCGCCGCGGAGGCGGGACCGCGCCGTGGATCGGGTCCATACAGCGCTCTCCCAGCAGCTCGCAGACGCTGCGGATCGTTTCGAGAAAGAAGGAGAAAACCAGTACCTTTCTCCCCTCGCTCTCCGCCTCCTCCACAAGCTCCCGCAGACGCCTTACCTTGGAGGAACAGCCGAGGTCCGGGACGTTCCACGAGACCCGGCGCGCGTCAGCCTGCGTTCCGTAGAGTACGGCGGCCTCATACGCCTCCGTCTCCTCCGGCGTAAGCGTGCACCACTCGTCCGTCTCGATCAGCTCCGGCAGCTCCCGGAGCACCTCCTCCCGCTTTCTGCGGTAATACACCGGCGCGACCGCCTCCCGGAACTGCGGGGCGGACGAGAGAAAGGCAAGTTTTTCGGCGTCTGCCGCGACCTGCGGCTGCAAAACGCGGATCAGCTCCAGCATCTCGTCCACGCGGTTTTCGAGCGCCGTGCCCGTCAGAAACAGCAGCCGCGGGGCGCGCGCGCAGATCGAGCGCACGTTTTTGGAGCGCATCGCCTCCGGATTTTTGATGTAGTGCGCCTCGTCCGCCACGACCATCGCCGGCGAAAAGCCATCCGGCAGCCGAAAATATGCCGTTGTTTCATAGGTCGTGACGGCAACGCCGCCCGAGCCCAGCCACGCGGCCAGCGCTTCGCCGCGCGTCTGGCCGTAGACTCTGACCACGCGCAGATTGCTGTGCCGCTGCAGCTCGCGGCACCAGTTCGTCAGCACGCTGGCGGGACAGATCACGACAAAGTGGGTCGCGCCGCCGTTGCGGAGCGCCACCATCGCGGCGATCGCCTGCACCGTCTTGCCGAGGCCCATCTCGTCGCCGAGCAGCACTCTCTCCTGCCGGAGAATGTATTTGACGCCCCACTCCTGGTAGCGGCGCAGCGTGCAGCGGAGCCCTTCGAGCGAAAAAATGACGTCGTTGACGCTTTCGGCAAGCGCCTCCGGCAGTCCGTACCGCGTGCTGTCCGCTCCGAGTATGCCGGGCGCCAGCGACTCCAGCTCGGTGAAAAACGCTATGGAGTTTTTCTCGAAATCCGCCCACGCTTCCCCGGCGGTGGACTCGTGAATGCCGCGCAGGGCAAGGATATTCTCCTCCGCGGAGCGGCCGTAGTCCCCAAACGCAAGCGCGCCGAGAAAGCTGTACGCCGCCTCGGCGTTCCGCTTCGCCGCCGGAGAAGCAAAGAGCCACTTGAGCGTGCCCGCGCAGGCGTACAGGTCCTCCGACGCCTGCGCGACGTCACGCCGATATTTCGTCAACAGGCTTTCGCAGCGCCTGATATGAGGCTTGCTGCGGCGGTATTTGGACAGCGCCGTCACCAGCCGTTCCGCCTCGGGCGTTCTTTGGTCGACGCTCAGGACGATCCTGACGTTTTTCTTTGTCTCGTTGACAAGGTCCTCCGCAAGGCGGCGGATGGCAAGCGCCATGTCCGCGCCGATCCCGTTGATCGCGGTCAGGCGTTCCGCCGTCATATTCGCGACATCCGCTATGGTCTCCGCGCCGCTGTCGCGCAGCAGCTTGACGCGCAGGCCGCGCTTATCCCGGTTGAGCTCCTCCACCGGTACGTCCCGCAGCAGCTTGAGCGCCTCCGTATAGGCATAGGCTCCGGCGGCATATCGAACCTCCTGCTCGAGATGCTTTGAGAGCGCTTCGATCGAGGAAAGCCCGTCCGTGATGCCGGCGTGCTTCTCCAGCACGAGCCTTGCCTCCTGTGTTGTAAAGGGTCTTGCCACGGGCTTTCCCTCCGTCCCCGCAGGTGATCTCGTTTTTCTGCCGTTTGATCCATGATACGACGGATACGCGCCCTTGTAAAGCCCTTCTTCCGCTGTGTGGGCCGGACTTATGATATCGTCACCGCTTTCCGCCCAGCGCCTCCTCCAGCTTTTCCAGAGCGCGTTTCTCGATCCGGGATACGTAGCTTCTGCTGATCCCCAGCTTTGCGGCGATCTCGCGCTGCGTGCGCGGCATCTGCCCGCCGAGCCCATAGCGCAGCGAGATGATCTCCGCCTCGCGCGGCGTGAGGCACTCTCTCACCAGCCGGCGGACGCGCACGCAGTCCTCCTTGTCCTGCAGGTCGGCGTACATGGTGTCGTCCACGCCGACGATGTCGATCAGATAGAGCGAGTTGCCGTCCTTGTCCGTGTCGATGGAGTCCGATAGCGAGACCTCGTTCTGCGTTTTCTTTCTTCCGCGGAAATACATCAGAATTTCGTTTTCCACGCACTTCGCCGCGTAGGTGGCGAGCCGCGTCCCCTTCTCCGGCTTGTAGCTCGAAATGCCCTTGATGAGACCGATCGTGCCGATGGAGATCAAGTCGTCCTGCTCGCTCTCCTGCGCGTAGTATTTCTTTGCGATGTGCGCGACGAGGCGAAGATTGTGCTCAATGAGCACGTTGCGCGCGTCAAGGTCTCCGTCCGCAAAGCGCTCCAGATACGTCCGCTCCTCCTCAGCCGTGAGCGGCCTCGGAAACGAGCCGGTGTTGCCCGCAAGGTGCAGCGAGAGCAAAAGGCTGTGCGTCAGCAGGTAAATCGCAGCGGAAAGCAATATCCATCCCTCCCGCCCTTTACCTATGACGGCACGGGAAGTCCCTATTCCGGCGATTTTTCCGTCCTGTGCGGCGGCGGAGAAAAAACCGATTGACACAGAGCGTATTCTTTGGCAAAATAGCAAAGAGAAAATGGCCGGGCGGCACCGCTCCGCTGTGAGGCGGCGCCCATAGAGATAATACCCGGACGATCAATTTGGATGGGAGCGTAACAGGATGTGTTTCCGTAAGGATATCGGGATCGATCTCGGCACCGCCTCGGTCGAGGTCTATATCAAGGGCGAGGGGATCGTGCTGCAGGAGCCCTCTGTCGTCGCGATCGAAAAAAGCTCGGGCAAGCTGCTCAAGATCGGCAAGGAGGCGCAGGACATGCTCGGCCGCACGCCGGGCAGCATCATCACCATTCGCCCGCTGCGCGACGGCGTCATTTCCGACTACGACGTGACGGAGCGCATGCTCAAGGACTACATCCGCAAGGCGGCGGGCGTCCAGATCTTCAAGCCGCGGATCATCGTCTGCGTTCCCTCCGGCATCACGGAGGTCGAGGAGCGCGCGGTCATCGACGCGGGCATCCACGCCGGCGCTTCAAGGGTATACCTTATTGAAGAGCCCGTCGCCGCGGCGATCGGCGCAGGGATCGACATTTCCCAGCCGGACGGGAACCTCGTGATCGACATCGGCGGCGGCACGACGGATATCGCCGTGATCTCGCTCTCCGGCGTGGTCGTTTCCGAGTCGATCAAGGTCGCGGGCGACCGCTTCGACGAGGCGGTCGTCAAATACATGCGCCGCACGCACGAGCTGCTCATCGGCGAGCAGACGGCGGAGGCGATGAAGATCGCGATCGGCTGCGTCTTCCCCCCGGAGGAGGAGACGACGATGGACGTGGTCGGGCGCAGCATCCAGACCGGCCTGCCGCAGAGCGTGACCGTCACCTCCTCGGAGATGATGGACGCCTTCGAGGAGCCGGTGGAGCAGATCATGGAGGCGGTGCTGCAGGTGCTCGAGCGCACGCCGCCGGAGCTGACGGCGGACATTGCGAGCAACGGCATCGTCATGACGGGCGGCGGCAGCCTCGTCCGCGGCTTCGACCGGCTGATCTCCTCGCGCACAGGCATTCCGACGGTCATCGCCGACGAACCCATCCTGTGCGTCGCCAAGGGCACGGGCAAGAGCCTCGACGAGGTTCGCAAGATGCAGGAGGGCACGCTCAACCTGTCCCAGCGGAACCGCTTCGGCAGCTGAGTCCTGTATGTGTGATCCATAAGAATACCGCCGCTTCCCTGCCGGTTTACGGACAGCGGAATCGGCGGTTTATTATTATGCTTCTTATTCGAGGCGAGCCAGCTCGCCGCCGTAGAACGCCTCCGCGAAGCGCGCAAGGTGTCCCGCGTCGGCGCAGCCCATCGTCTCGTAGGCCGAGTGCATCGCGAGCTGCGCGAGCCCGATATCGACGGCGCGCACGGAAAGCTGCGTGTTGGAGATGTTGCCGAGCGTCGAGCCGCCGGGCACGTCAGAGTGGTTTGCGTACTCCTGATACGGGACGCCGCACGCCTTGCAGAGCTTTTTGAACAGCGCCTCGGACACGGCGTCGGTCGTGTACTTCTGCCCCGCCTGATGCTTGAGCACCAGACCCTTGTTCATATGCGGGCGGTTCACGGGGTCGTACTTGCCGGCATAGTTCGGATGCAACGCGTGCGCGTTGTCGGCGGAGACGAGGAAGCTGTCAGCGACCGCGGCGTCGAACGCCTCGCCGTCCATGCCGAGCGCACGGCAGATGCGCCGCGCCGTCATGGCGAGGAAGGTCGACTCCGCGCCCTGCATGGAGCGGCTGCCCACCTCCTCGTTGTTGAACACGCAGTGCAGCGCGGCGTGCTCCGCCGGCGACGCGTCCAGAAAACCCGCGAACGAGGCATAGCAGCACGCGAGATCGTCCAGCCGCGGCGCGGAGAAGAACTCCCTGTCCGCGCCCCAGACTGCCGGCGCCATACGGCAGGTCAAAAAGAGGTCCATGCCGAGGATGTGCTCCGCGTCGACGCCCGCCGCCTCCGTGAGCAGGCGCGTCCAGGCGTCCTTGTCCGTCGCGCCGAGCAGCGGAAGCAGCTCGCCCTGAATACTGGGCTTCGCGTCGCTTCTCTCGCGGTCCAGATGGATCGCAAGCGACGGGATCATCACGAGGTCGCGGTCAAAATAAACCAGGCGCTCGCGCAGGGCGTCCCCCTCGTCCGTCAGCACGCGGCCGGCGATGGAGAGCGGGCGGTCGAACCAGGTCGAGCGGATCATGCCGCCGTAGCCCTCGACGTTGAGGCGCAGCAGCCCCTCCGACCACATGGCGGGATCGGGCTTGAGCTTGAAGCTCGGCGAATCGCTGTGCGAGGCGATGATGTGGAAGCCCTTCGGCTTTTCCTCCGGCAGCCGGAAGGAAATGATCGACGAGCCGCCGCGGGTCACATAGTAGCCCTTTCCCGGCTCAAGGCTCCAGCGCTCCGCCTCCGAAAGCTCCGCAAAGCCGGCGGCGTCAAGCCTCCTTTTGAGCGCCGCGACCGCGTGATAGCAGCCGGGGCTCTCGATCAGAAAGTCGCTCAATTCCTTGATGATATCCCTGTTCATTGTGCTTTCTCCTCTTTGGTCACGAGCTCCACGCCCGGCGTGTTCGTCAGGTTGACGAGCGAGCCGTAGTTGACGTCAAATTCCAGAATGTCGCCCACCTTGATCCGATCCTTGACCGCCTCGACGTCGCAGATCGTATGGTCGCTGGACGCGCCGAGAATCTCGACGCCCTCCATGCGCGGCCTGAGGTCCGCCCAGTCGCCGTAATCCACCTTTCCCACGGCGAGCAGCGCGCGGCGGCGAATGCCGCGGTCCTCATAGTGTCCCACATGCCCGAAGGCGTCCACGGTGAGCTGGCCCACCGGGAAGCTCGGCTTGTCCCGGCACTCCACGACCTCCGCGCGCAGCGTAAAGACGTCCCGGTGCGTGAAATCCGGGTCGCAGCCGTAGTTCGCGCGGCCCACCAGTCCGATCTCGCCGAGGCGCAGGTTGTTGACGCGTCCGGGCATCGTGCCGTCCAGGACCATGTAGGTCGAGGTCGAAGCGCCGCCGCTGACAAAGCGCAGCTCGCGCCCGATCGCCTGCTCCACCTCGAGGGCAAGGCTGGAAAGGCCCTGCATGTTGCGCTTGTCGGGCCGGATGGAGCCGTAGCAGCTCAGGTTTACGCCCACGCCCAGAAGATGGAGATTCTTCAGCTTTTTCTCCACCTCCACGGCGGCGTCAATCAGCTCCTCGGCGCTCCAGAAGCCTTCACGCAGGTCGCCCAGGTCGATCATCAGCAGCACGCCGTGGGTCTTGCCCTGCCGCTTCGCCTCTGCGTCCGTCGCGCGTAAAATCTCCGGATCGCTTTGCAGGCTCGCGTCCGCGAGAGCCACGACGTCCGAAAGCTCGGAGCGCATCGGAACGCGGATGAGCATGAGCGGGGTTTGGACGCCCGTGCCGCGCATCTTTTTGAGTTGATCGACGCGCGAGGTCGCGAGGTACGAAAATCCCATGCCGTCATAGACGCGAACGACCTCCGGCCACGCGTTGACTCCCTTGACGACGCCGATGATCCCGACAAAAGAATCCTTGCAGCGCTCTTGGAGCGCTGCAAGGTTTTCTTTCAGCTTGCCGAGATCGGCCTCCAGTTGCGGAAAACGATCTCTGTTCATTGCCGGAATTCCTCTCTTACGCCTTTTTCTTCTTCGCGAGGCGGACGTTGTTCATATCCGCGACGGTCAGGCCCATGTACGCAAGCACGATGTTCATGATCGGCATGAGCCAGTTGAAGACGGCGTACGGACCGTAGCCGCCGGAGCCCCACGCCGTCAGGCCCAGCGTGCTGCGGATGTAAGCGCCGCAGGTGTTCCACGGGACCAGCGCGGAGGTAACCGTACCGGAGCTCTCGAGCGCGTTGGAGCAGCAGGCAGGATGCAGGCCCATCTTCTCATACTCGGCGGCATACATACGGCCGGGGATGATGATGGAGATGTACTGCTCGGGCATCGTGATGTTGGAGACCAGGCAGGTCAGCTCGGTCGCGGTGACCAGGCTTGCCGGGGTCTTGACGAGCTTCTTGATCTGACCGACGATAACGCCCATCATGCCCGTGCCCTCCATGATGCCGCCGAACATCATCGCGATGATGGTAAGCGAGATGGAGAACAGCATGGACTCGATACCGCCGCGCTCCAGCAGGCCGTCGACCGCGTCAAGGCCGGTGGACTCGGCGAGGGAATAGCCGCCGTAGCTGGCGACCAGCAGGCTGCCGAGATTGCACGCGGGCTGGAAGATGATGCCGAGAAGACCGCCGGAGAAGATGCCGAGGGTGATGCCGGGGATGGCCGGAACCTTCAGCGCGATCGCCACGATGACGATGATCGGCGGGAGGATCAGGAGCGGATTGGTGTTAAAGATGTTGCCGATGGCATTGCCGAGCTCCGCCGCCTGGCTCATATCCGCGTTGCCGCTGACGCCGGTGAAGCCGAAGATCAGGAAGATGATCAGGCAGATGGCGTAGGTAATGCCGGTGGGCAGAATCATGAACTTGACGTGGCTCATGACGTCGGTGCCCGCCATGGCGGGAGCGAGGTTCGTGGTATCGGACAGCGGGGACATCTTGTCGCCGAAGTACGCGCCGGCGAGGATCGCGCCGGTCGTGACCGCGGGATTGAGGTTCATGCCGTAGGAAATACCAAGGAACGCAACGCCCATGGACGCCATCGTGCCCCAGGACGTACCGGTGGCAAGCGAGGTGATGGAGCAAATCAGCACGACCGCAACCAGGAAGATCTTCGGGCTGAGGATCTTGAGGCCGTAGTAGATCATCGTCGGGACGACGCCCGCGTCGATCCACACGCCGACCAGAATACCGACGATTGCGAGGATCAGGATGGACTGGAGGGCCTTGTAAATGCCATCCAGCATCATCTTTTCAAGGTCTTCCCACTTGAAGCCGATGCACAGCGCCATGATCGCCGCCGCGCACACGCCGATGAACATCGGGCCGTGGACCTCGTCGACGCCCATGAACAACGGGGAGTCAAGCTCCAGAATGGAGCTCGCCATAACTGCGATCGTAATCAGCAGCACGACCAATGCGTGCCACAGCTTTACCGGCGGAAATACCTTCTTTTCTTCTTTCTTTTCTTCGCTCATTGCTTTTTCTTACCAACCTTTCTTTACATTTCAATATGCTATGAATGGTGAACTGTGTTTTACGGTAATTGAATGACCTTCTCCCTCGTACGAGCCCTCCAAATGACTGCCGGCGTCCCCCCTTTCCAAGCATTATGGTAACATAGCCGGCGTCATTTGGCAAGCACTTTATGAATCCTCGCAATCAGAATGATTCATTCGGAGAAAGCAAGCGGAGATTACCAGCCGAGCTTGGTCATGGCGTCGTCCACCGCCTTGATGACGATGTCGACCTCCTCCTCGGTGGTGACCAGCGGCGGGATGAAGCGCAGCACGTTGCCGTTGGTGTTGTTGATAAGCACCTTGCTGTCCTTGAAGCAGAGGTCGACGACCGGCTGGCCGCTCTCCTTCTTGACCTGGATGCCGTTGATCAGGCCCATGCCGCGGATCTCGTCGATCGCGTCGGGATGGTTCTTCTCAATGACCTCGTGCGCGCGCTTGCGGAAATACTCGCCGACCTTGGCGCAGTTGTCCAGCACGCCCTCGTTGAGCATGACGTCCAGCGTGGTCATCGCCAGCGCGCAGGCAAGCGGGCCGCCCGCAAAGGTGGAGCCGTGCGTGCCGGGGGTCAGGGTCTTGGCGGCGTCGCCCTTGGCGCAGACCGCCGCGATGGGCACGCCGGAGCCGAGCGCCTTCGCCATGGAGCAGCAGTCGGGCTCCACGCCGTAATTCTGGTGCGCGAAGAGCTTGCCCGTGCGGCCGGAGCCGACCTGGACCTCGTCGAACATGAGAAGGATACCCTTCTCGTCGCACAGCTCGCGCAGGCCCTTGAGGAACTCAGGGGTCGCGGGACGGACGCCGCCCTCGCCCTGAACAGGCTCGGTGAGGATCGCCGCGGTGTACTCGTCCACGAGCGCCTTGACGCTGTCAAGGTCGTTGAAGGTCGCATAGCGGAAGCCGGCGGGCAGCGGCTCGAAATACCTGTGCACGCCGTACTGGCCGGTGGCGGTGCAGGTCGCGAGCGTGCGGCCGTGGAAGCTGTTCTTCATCGTGATGACGACGAAGCGCTCGGGATGGCCGTGATCCTTGGCATACTTGCGCGCCAGCTTGATCTGACCTTCGTTCGCCTCCGCGCCGGAGTTCGCGAACAGGACCTTCTCAAAGCAGCTGTTCTCGACGATGAGCTTCGCGGTCTGCACGGCAGGCTCGTTGTAGAAGTAGTTGGAGCAGTGGAGCATGGTCTCCGCGCGCTCCTTCAGGCACTCGACGATGCGGGGATGGCAGTGGCCCAAGCCGTTGACGGCGATGCCGCCGACGTAGTCGAGGTACTTGTTGCCGTCCTCGTCATAGACCCAGCAACCCTTGCCGCCCTTCATCGCGATGGGCATACGGATGTGGTTGCCGTACAGGTACTTGTCGCCGTTTTCGATGACTTCCGCGTTGCTCGTCATTCTTTTCAGCATGGTTTTTCTCCTCCAATTATTATTCAAAAAATGTGATCAGGCCTTGATGCCGACGCTCTCGCGCGCCGTGCCGATGGTCGTGCCGAGGTCTTCGGTCGTGAACGCCTCGTACAGAATGCTGTGGGGCTTGCGCCCGTCGATGATGTGGACGCTGGTGACCCCCTCCTCGATCGCCTGCACGCAGCAGTCGACCTTGGGGATCATGCCGCCCGCGATCACGCCCTTGTCCTTGAGCATCTGGACGTCCTTGATGTTCAGGTAGCTGATGACGTCACGGAGCTTGATGTCGTTGCAGAGCCCTTCGATGTCGGTCAGCAGGATGAGCTTTTCGGCGCCCAGCGCGCTCGCGAGCTTGCCCGCCGCCGTGTCGCCGTTGATGTTGTAGGTGTTGCCGCAGCCGTCGGTGCCGACCGGCGCGACGACAGGGATGAAGCCCGCGTCCTGCACGGCGTTGATCGCCTCCACGTTGACGGAGTCGATGTCGCCGACGAAGCCGAGCTCCTCGCTGCGCCTGTGGCAGTGATAGATGTCGCCGCTGACGCCGGAGAGGCCGACCGCCTTCCCGCCGAGCTTGTTGATAAAACCGACGAGCTCCGTGTTCACCTGTCCGACGAGCACCGCCTCGACCACGCGCATCGTGTCCTCGGAGGTGTAGCGCAGTCCGTTGATAAACTGCACGGGGATGTCCAGCTTCTCGAGCATCTTGTTGATGCCGGGGCCGCCGCCGTGTGAGAGCACCGGGCGCATCCCGAGGAGCTTGAGCAGGACGATGTCGTGCATGACCGCGTCCTTGAGCTCCGCGTTGATCATGGCGTTGCCGCCGTACTTGATGACGACCGTCTTGCCCGCGTACTTCTGCAGGTACGGCATGGCCTCCATCAGGGTCTCAACCTTCTGGGCGATTTCCATTGAAATACCCTCCCCGTATCAGGTGCGGTAGTCGCCGTTGATCTTGACGTAATCGTAGGTCAGGTCGCAGCCCCACGCCTTGGCATAGCCGTCGCCCTGATAGAAGCGGACGATGACGGTGATGTCATGCTCGGTGAGGATCTTGGTGGCAAACTCCTCGTCGAAGTCGGTGCCGAAGCCGTCTTTCATCACCTGCACCTCGCCGGCGGAGGACTTGATGATGCAGTCCGCGTGGGTCGGGTCGACGTCCGCGCCGGAGTAGCCGGCCGCC
>CAMVAV010000071.1 GCA_947165595.1 uncultured Clostridia bacterium
TCCATGCCGCGGTAGAGCTGCATCGAGTCGCAGGAGACGACCTCGCCGTTGTATTTCCGCGCCAGCAGCACGCCCATTTTCGTCTTGCCGCAGGCGGTGGGGCCCACGACGCAGATGAGCTTACGGCTGTTCATCGTCTTCGTACATATTCCCGACCACGGGCTTCCCGTCGCTGTCCAGCAAGGGCGTGATCCCGCCGGAGGAGCCGTCGGAATAGAAAAGGTAATGCACGCCGGTCACGCGATCCATCAGGATCTTGATGTGGCCGAGTCCCATATTCTCGGTGTAAACGACAAAACGCTTGTCCTTTCCAAACATAAAGCGCCCCCTATTTTGAACGCATGAACATCTTTTCCAGCTGGTATTTCGTGAGCTTCGCCTTCACGGGCCGCCCGTGGGGGCAGTACTCGATCTCGCCGCTCTGCACGCGGCCCACCAAAACGCGCAGCTCGCGCCCGTCGCTCTTCCAGCCGCCCTTGATCGCCGCCTTGCAGGCGAGCGTTGCCAGAAGCGCGTCGCGATAAGAGGCGGGATCGGCGTCCCGTCCCTCCGCCAGAATGCCCGCCAGCTCCTCCAGCGTGCCAAGCGCCTCGTCCTCGTCGATGTCGGCGGGGATGGCGCGCAGCAGCAGCGCCCCGCCGCCGAAGTCCTCGCACACGAAGCCGAAGGCGCGCAGCAACTCGAACCGCGCGGCCGCCGCCGCGTATTGCTCGGCGGGAAGCTGGGCGACGAGGGGTGTGAGCAGCGTCTGCGACATGATGGGCGCGTTCTGCGCCTTGAAGCGGTCGAAGTTGATCCGCTCGTGCGCGGCGTGCTTGTCGATGAGCCACACGTTCTGCTCCGCGTCCTCGCAGACGATGTAGGTGTCCAGCACCTCGCCCGCGATGCGCCACGGCGCCGGCGCTTCCGGCGTCAGCGCGAGCTGCTCCGGCGCGGCGTCCGGCGCGCTCCCACTCTCCGGGACCGTCGGCTCTTGCTTCAGGTCCGGCGCGGGCGGGACGGACGGCTCCGCCGCGGCCCCCGGCGTGAGCGCACTTTGCGGCTCTTTTCTCGTATAGTCGGACACGCGCGCTCTCCCGCCCAGCTCGCCCAGCTCGACGGCGGGAACGCCGGTGCGGAAGACGGTTGGCGTCTCCGCCGCGCTTTGCCGCGCCGGAACAGCGGACCGCGCGGCAGCGTTCCCCCGCGCCGGGGCGGCGGGTTTTACGCTCTGCGACGCGCGGAACTGCTCCGCCGTCATTGTCTGATAGAACCCGCCGCGCGCCTCCGCCCGCGGGGCGTCCTGCCGCGCAAAAGCGCTCTCCGGCTTCGCCTCGCGGTCCAGCGCGTCGCAGACGCCGTGGTAGACGAGGTCGAAGACCTGCTTTTCGTTGACGAACTTGACGACGGTCTTGGCCGGATGCACGTTGACGTCCACCAGGTCGAAGGGCAGCGACGCGCACAGCACGCAGCCGGGGAACTTGCCCTTCATGCTGCGGTTGGCGTACGCCTCCTCCAGCGCGGCGGTCATCAGCTGCGACTTGACGAGCCGCCCGTTGACGAAAAAGGTCTGCATGGCGCGCGTGCCCCGCCCGTTCAGGGGACGGGTCACGAAGCCCTCGACGCTCAGCGCGCCGTCGCGCCCCGAGACCTCCGTGAGCGTGAGCGTGAACTCGCGCCCCAGAGCGGCGTAGACCGCGCTTTTGAGCGAGCTGTCGCCGGGCGTGTGCAGCGTCTCGGCGTTGTCGCGGATGAGCTTGAAGGACACGTCGGGCCGGGAGAGCGCCAGATGCGCGGCAAGAGAGCCGATGGCGGCGGCCTCGGCGCTGTCGCGCTTCATGAACTTGAGCCTCGCGGGCGTGTTGTAGAAGAGATCGCGCACGATGACGGTCGTCCCCTCGGGACAGCCCGCGTCCTCCACCGCGCCGGGCACGCCGCCCTCGAGGTGCAGCGCCGCCCCGCAGGACGCGCCGCGCGCGCGGGTGATGATATCAAGGCGCGAGACGGCGGAGATCGCCGCCAGCGCCTCGCCGCGAAAGCCCAGCGTGCCGATGGCGGCCAGGTCCTCCGCCGCGCGCAGCTTGCTCGTCGCGTGGCGCAGAAAGGCGGTGGGCAGCTCATCCGGCGCGATGCCGCAGCCGTCGTCGCTGACGCGCAGATAGGTCATCCCGCCGTCGCGTATCTCGAGGGTGACGGCGGTCGCGCCGGCGTCCAGGGCGTTTTCCAGCAGCTCCTTGGCGACGCTCGCCGGCCGCTCGACGACCTCGCCCGCGGCAATCAGGTCGGCGACGTGGGGGCTGAGTTGTTGAATGTGCGGCATAACCGGGCTCCTCCTCACTTCATCCACAGCGCCAGCGCGTTGACGCTGACATGCACAAGGATCGACGGCCAGAGCGTGCCGGAGGCGTCGTACGCCCAGGCGAAGACGATGCCGGGCACCAGATACTGCGCCAGAAGCAGCAGCTCCCGCGGCGTCCAGCCGCCGCGCGCGAAGCTCCACACATACAGAAGAGCGAACAGCGCGCTGCTCACCGCGTAGCCGAGAAAGCGGCTCTTCTCCTTCAGGCAGCCGAACACCAGGCCGCGGAAGAGCACCTCCTCGATGAACGGAACGAAGAAAATGACGATCGGCGCCGTCATGCGCGGCACGGACTCGATCTGCGCGGCGATGGTCACGTCGTTGAGGTTCGTGCCCGTGCCCATCAGCAGGTGCAGGACGCGGTAAAACAGCTCGTTCGCGCCGTAGAACACCACGAGCGCGACGCCCCAGGTCCTCGACGCGTCGCCGATCTTATCGAAAAAGAAGGACGAGGTGCGCGCGAGGAACGAATGAAACAGCAGCAGCGTGAGCGCGAAGATGACGTAGTAATACCAGACGTTGCGCTGCTCGGCGGTGATCGAAACGCCGAGCAGCGTTCCCGCGAGCGCAAAGAGCCTGCTCGCGAACAGCGGCATCACCAGAAGATACACCAGAAAGAAGATCGTTCCCGCGATGCGCTCCATGCCGGTCATCTGGGTGGTGCCGGCGACTTTCTTTGCCATAGGCGGCTCCTTACTTTAGGAAGCGCTGAATAAATCCCCGCGCACGTCTTGACGGCATCTTTTCCGTCTTGACTGCGCCAAAAATCCTTGAAATACGTTAGTATTCCTGCGGCTTTTTGGCTTGCAAGACGAAAAATCTGCTCGCCAATCCGCACACGTTGATTTAATCAGCGCTTCCTTTACTTTAATTTCTGCTTCAGCTCGTACAAAAGCTGCATCGCCTCGATGGGCGTCATGGTCTCGGGCTGGGCGCGGCGCAGGCTGTCAAGTGCTTCCGCTTCACCGAGGGCGGTCATGCTGAGCTGATCCTCCTCCCGCCGCGGCGCGACCTCGTAGCCCCTGCCCTTTTCCAGCTCCGCGAGGATCGCCTTCGCGCGGGAGACGACCTCCTTCGGAAGCCCGGCGAGCGTCGCGACCTCGATGCCGTAGCTCCTGTCCGCGCCGCCGGGTACGATCTTGCGCAGGAAAATGAGCTCGTCCCCGCGCTTTTTGATCGAGATGTTGTAGTTTTTGACGCCGGGGAGCGTGTTTTCCAGCTCCGTCAGCTCGTGATAGTGTGTGGCGAAGAGCGTCTTGGCGCCGAGCCTGCGCGGGCTCGCGCAGTACTCCAGCACCGCGCGCGCGATGCTCATGCCGTCGAAGGTCGAGGTGCCGCGCCCGATCTCGTCGAGGACCAGCAGCGAGCGCGGCGTCGCGCGGCGCAGAATCTCGGCGACCTCGCTCATCTCCACCATGAAGGTCGACTGCCCGCCGGCGAGGTCGTCGCTCGCGCCGATGCGGGTGAAGATGCGGTCCGTCACGCCGATGCGCGCGCTCTTCGCCGGGACGAACGAGCCGATCTGCGCCATCAGCGTGATGAGCGCGACCTGGCGCATATAGGTCGATTTGCCCGCCATGTTCGGCCCCGTGATGATCGAGACGCGATTCTCCTTCTCGCCCATATAGGTGTCGTTCGGCACGAAGAGCTGATCCTTGAGCACCCGCTCCACGACCGGGTGGCGCCCCTCGCGGATCTCAATGACGCCGGAGTCGTCCACCGTGGGGCAGCAGTAGCCGTTTTTCGCCGCGACGTCGGCAAAGGAACAGAGCGTGTCCAGCTCCGCAACGGCGGCGGCGGTCCGCTGCACGCGCTCCGCCCGGGCGGCGACGGAGTCCCGCAGGGCGGAGAACAACTCGTACTCCAGCGCGTTCACGCGCTCGCCCGCGGTCAGGATCTCCTGCTCGAGGTCCTTGAGCTCCTGCGTGACGTAGCGCTCGCCGTTCACCAGCGTCTGCTTGCGGATGTAGCTGTCCGGCACCTGGTCCTTGAAGGAGTTCGACACCTCGATGTAGTAGCCGAAGACCTTGTTGTAGCCGATGCGGAGCGTGCGGATGCCCGTTTTTTCCTTTTCCCGCTCCGTGATCTCCACCAGCAGGTTTTTCCCGCCCGAGAGGATGTCGTGCAGGCGGTCGACCTCGGCGTTAAAGCCCGGCCGGATGAAGCCGCCCTCGCGCACGGAGAACGGCGGCTCGTCCACCAGCGTCTCCCGAATCTCCCGCGCCACGTCCTCCAGCGTATCCAAGTCGTTATATAACTGTGACAGCTTGCTGTTCGTAAACGGCCTGAGCTGCTCCTTCACCGCGCCGAGCCGTTCGATCGACTGCCGCAGCGAGGCGAAGTCGCGCCCGCCCGCCGTGCCGTAGACGATGCGCCCGATCAGGCGCTCCATGTCGGCGACGCCGGTCAGGGCGCCGCGCAGCTCCTCCCGCGCCACGGTCAGCCGGAAAAGCGCCTCCACCGCGCCGAGGCGGCGGGTGATCTCCGGCACGTCGCGCAGCGGCCGCTCCAGCCAGGAGCGCAGGCAGCGCGCGCCCATCGCGGTCTTGGTCCTGTCCAGCACCCACAGAAGGCTCCCACGCTTCTCCTTGCCGCGCAGGGTCTCGGTCAGCTCCAGATTGCGCCGCGCGGCGAGGTCCAGCTCCATGAAGCGGCCCAGCTCGTAGCAGTCCAGCCGGTTGATGTAGGCGAGGTCGGTCTTCTGCGTTTCGTAGAGGTAGGACAGCAGCCCGCCCAGCGCCAGCACGGCGGCGGGGTTGCCGCGCGGAAGACGCTGATACGCGTCCTCGCCGAATTGCCTGAGCGCCGATCTTTCGGCACTGCGCAAGTCAAACCGCTTGTCAGCGTTTTCGACCGAGCAGCCCAGCTTTTGCCGCAAAAGGTCGAGCAGCGCCGCATTTTGGTACGCGCCGTCGTTGAGCACCGCCTCGGCGGGCGTGAAGCGGACGAGCTCGTTCATCAGATGCTCGCATCGCTCCTCCCCGGAAAAGGCGGTGACGTGCGTCTCGCCGGTGGACATGTCGCAGAAGGCGACGCCGGCGTTTGCCTCGTCAAGGAACACGCCGGCAAGAAAGTTGCCGCGGCCCGCGTCGAGGCTCTGGCTGTCGATGACGGTGCCGGGGGTGACGACGCGGATGATGTCGCGCTTGACGAGGCCCTTTGCCAGCGCCGGGTCCTCGGTCTGCTCGCAGATGGCGACCTTGTAGCCCTTGGCGATCAGACGCGCGATGTAGCCGTCGCTGGAGTGGTAGGGCACGCCGCACATCGGCGTCTGGTCCTCCTTCTCCTTGCCGCGGTCGCGCGTCGTCAGCGTAAGGTCCAGCTCGCGCGACGCGGTGAGCGCGTCGTCCGCGAACATCTCGTAGAAGTCGCCGAGGCGGAAGAAGAGGATCTCGTCCTTGTGCTGTTCCTTGATCGCAAGGTACTGCTTCATCATGGGGGTGAGCTCCGCCATGGCCGTTTCTCTCTCTTTCGTCAGATCTCAAACACGCTGCCCGTGTGCATGGCGACGAGCCGGTCGCCCAGCGTTTCCTTCAGGATATCGAACGGCTCCTGCCCGGTGCAGTGTCCGGTGTAAAAGCGCGTGCCGGGGTATTTGGCGAGCTCCTTCGCGATGCCCTCGATCAGCTCGCGCGGCTCGACGATCCCGCCGAGACCGGGGTTGACGAGGTGGAAGCCCGCGAACACCGCGTCCGGCGCGTGTCCCAGAATATCCGCGGCGCGGCGCAGGATGTTCACCACGCCGTTGTGCGCGCAGCCGCCGAACAGAACCGCCTTTCCGTTCTCCATGACAAGCAGGCTCTGCTCGTGGCGGAAGGTATCCATCGGATAGTCGTCCCCGACCTTCTCGCGCAGCGTGTCGTTGGCGTGCGACCAGAAATCGCGCCCCATGCCGCCGGAAAAGAGCGTGACGCCCTCGTCGATGTCGACGCGCCCCGCCGCGAGGCGGAAGCGGCGCCTGTATTTGCGCAGCGACGCCCCGTCCAGGCCGATGTAGGCGCACTTTTTCGGCGTCACAACGTAGTATTCGCCCCAGGCATTCTCCTGCAAATATACGGGCGCGGTTTCGTTGCGTTTGCAGAACAGCTCCAGCCCGCCGCAGTGGTCGTCGTGCGCGTGGGAGAGGAAGGCAAGATCGACCGCCGCGATATCGACGCCGAGCTTTTCGGCGTTTTCCAGAAACATGGCGTTCGGCCCCATGTCAAAAAGGATGCTGTGCCTGTCCGTCGCGATGTGCATCGAAAGCCCGTGGGCGCACTTCATGTCGTCGCGGCAGACGGTGTTTTCCAGCAGGACGGTGATCTTCATGGCGCTTCCTCCCTATACCGATTGTATTATATCGTCATATTTTGTCGAATCGTTATTGGATTTCCCCGTACAGCGCCCAGGTGTTGCTGCCGGTGATCCGGGCTTCGGCAAACGTGCCGATGAGGGACCTGTCGCCCCTGACGCGCACGAGGCGGTTCCCCTCCGTGCGCGCGGAGAGCGGAAAAGCGGGATCGTCGCTCTCGCCGTCGACCAGCACGCGCAGCGTTTTTCCGACGCAGGAGGCGTGCTTTTTCGCGCTGACGGCGTTCTGTACCTCCAGCAGGCGGTCGAACCACTTCTGCTTCTCCGCGCGGGGCACGGGATCGTCCATCTCCGCCGCGGGTGTGCCGGGGCGCGGCGAAAAAATAAAGGTGAACAGCGCGTCGAAGCCGATCTCCTCCACGAGCGAGACCGTGTCCGCCGCCTCCGCCTCGGTCTCGCCGGGGAAGCCGATGATGACGTCGCTCGTGAGCACCAGGCCGGGCATCGCCGCGCGCGCCTGCGCGATCAGGTCCAGGTAGCCCTGCCGGGTGTAGGGGCGGCGCATCGCCTTCAAAACGCGGTCGTTGCCGCTCTGGACGGGCAGGTGCAGGTTCTTCGCGACGTGTGTGCAGCGCGCCATCGTCTCAAAGAGCTTCGGCGTCGCGTCCTTGGGCTGGCTGGACATGAAGCGCAGCCAGTAGTCGCCGGGGATGGCATCCACGGCGGCGAGCAGACCGGCAAAGTCCCAGTCGGCGTCGAGGTCGTTGCCGTAGCTGTTGACGTTCTGTCCCAGCAGATAGATCTCCTTATAGCCGGACTCGATCAGCGCGCGGCACTCCGCGACGATCTTCTCCGGGTCGCGGGAGCGCTCGCGCCCGCGGACATAGGGGACGATGCAGTACGAGCAGAAGTTGTTGCAGCCGTACATGATGCTCACCCACGCGCGCACGGTCCCGTCGCGCTTCACGGGCAGGCCCTCGGCGATGCGTCCGTGCTCGTCCTCAACGGCGAAGGCGCGCGTGTGCTCCGTCAGCACGCCGTACAGCAGCTCCGGCAGCCGCCACTCCGCCTGCGGGCCGAGCACGAGGTCGACGTGGCGGTAGCTCTCGCGCACCTTGTCGGCGATGCGCTTCTGCTGTGCCATGCAGCCGCAAAGCACGATGATCTGCTCGGGGTTCGCCTCCTTCGTGTGCGTCAGCTCGCCCAGAACGCCGAAAATGCGCTTTTCCGCGTGCTCGCGGATGGCGCAGGTGTTGAGCAGCACCACGTCCGCGGCGCTCGCGTCGTCCGTCGGCGCGAAGCCCATCTCGGCGAGCATCCCCGCCAGCACCTCGCCGTCCGCCACGTTCTGCTGACAGCCGAAGGTGTCCACAAAGGCCAGCGGCGCGCGCGTCAGGGCCGAGGTAATGTCGCGGAGCTTCTGCGTGAATTCCCGCTGGCGCGCAAGCTCCTCCGCGCTGACGAGCACTTCCTTCCGTTCCAAAAAACCGTCCTCCGATGTATCCGATGTTGTTTCTAACCTTAATATTATAGCACAGAGTGACCGGCGCCGCAAGAAGAATGGGGCTGTGAAAAATGAGTTTTTTTCACTCACTCTTCACAGCCCCGGAGAAAATCAGGCTGCGTTTCTGTGCGGCCGCGCCGCTCAAAGGGTCAGATAGCGGTGCAGCAGCGTGGCGATCTGCGCGCGGGTCGCCTTCTCGCCGGGACCGAGCGTGGTGGCGGACATGCCGTTGATGTAACCGCGGCCGACCGCCCACGCCATCGCGTCGCGCGCGTAGGAGGCGATCTTGTCGGCGTCGGTGTAATTGCTCAGGCTGACCGCGCCGCTCAGGTTCCCGTTCATCGCCCTGGTGTAGTTGTAGAGGATGCGCGTGAAGTCCTGCCGCGTGATCGCGCCGCTGGGATCGTAGCGGTTCGCGGTGACGACGCCGTCCATGATCCCGTTCTTCGACGCCCAGAGCGCGCTGTTGAGGTAGTACGCGTCGGCGGGCACGTCGGTATAGGGCATGGTGATGCCGTTCACCGCGGGGCTGCCCGCGTTGCGGTAGAGGATCAGCACGAGATCGCAGCGGCGCATGGTGTTGGCGGGGGAGAATTTTCTGTCGCCGGTGCCGATGACGAGCCCCCACTTGCTGGCAAAGTCGATGGCGTTCCCCGCCCAGGTGCCCACGTCCGCCGCCGTCACGTCCGAGAAGGTGTTGGAGGCGGTCTTTTTGTCGATCTTGAGCATGATCTCGTTGGTGTAGGTGCGCAGCGTCGTGTACACGGTGCAGCCCAGCGCCATCGTGCCCTCCATGTCGGAGCGGGGCACATAGGTCAGCGCCGAGACGGGCATGGTGTCGCTGTTGGAGGCGGAGGGATAGAGCTTCGTCCCCGCGGGCATGAGCGTGCCGCGCCCGTTGGCGTAGTTCAGGCACAGCCTGCCCAGCCGCGGCTGGTCAAAGATCACGTAGAGCAGCTTTTCCCCCGTGGTTTCGGAGAAGACGTCCTCCACCGTGAAGGTATAGCCGTCGGTGACGTTGATCACGGTGGTCTCCGCGTCGTATTTGAACACGATCCTGCCGAGGAAGAGCTCGGTCCCGTCGGCGGCGAAAGCGACATAGCGCACGGGATAGGAGCCGGTGCCGCGCAGGTTGGGAACGTAGATCAGCTTCGAGACGGAATCCGTCCCGGCGCCGCCGTTGATGTAATACGGGGTGCGGTCCACGTTGTTGCCGGTCAGCTCTGTACGGCCGGAGCCGTTCGTCTCATAGAGCGTGCCGTAGGCGGGCGTGTCGAGGAACTGGACGTAGAAGGTCTGGGCCGCGGACGAGGCCGGCAGAACGGCGTTGCGGTAAACGGAGGCAAAGTCGCTCTCCTTCAGGGGAACGCTTGAGGCATTGCCGTAGGTGCAGGTGATGTCCGAAACGCTGCCGGAGGTGACATAGATGCGCAGGATACCGCTGTTCTGGACGACGGCGTTGCCGCTGCCGCGCCCGTAGCAGGTGAAGGAGACCTCCTGCGTGCCGGCGAGGGACGGCGCGAGGAACGAGACGTCCGAGAGCATGTGCGCGCCGGTGTCCGTCCTGTTATAGTAACCGTCAAGATAATAGGTGTAGTCATAACCGGTGTCGAGCTTCCTGTTGCCGACGTAGAACGTGCCGTAGCTGCGTGAAATGCCGGTGAAGCGGACGTATTCCAGACGGTTGTTCGTGCTGCGCTGATCCAGGAACCATTCGACGAAGTCGCTGTCCCGGAAGCCGATCGTGCCGCCCGTCGTCGTCGAGAGGATCAGCGCGTTGCCGACGCCGGAGAGGTTGGAGACCGTAATGCGCAGCTTGCCGCTGGCGAGCGGCGCGGCGGTCACGTCGTCGGAATAGACCCCGTAGCCGAGCTCAAAGACGCCCGCCCGCGCGGGGACGAAGAAGAGCCTCGCGATATCGCCCGAGGCGATGAACGTGTTGGCGTTGACCGCGTAGGCCTTGGTGGAATCCGTGTAGAGCGTGCCGTCGCAGGTGTTGGCGGAGGCGGCGCTGTCAAACTTGACATACTTCCACTTCCCGGCGCCGACGTTGGTGTTGACGGCGGAGCGCAGCAGCGCGTCCACGCTGTCCCCGTCGCGCCGCGTGGCGCTGTTGAAGCGGTATTCGGCGATCTCGTCCAGATTCGCCGTAACGTTGAGGGATTCGGCGCTTGCCCCGATGGTGAGCGTGCCGGCGGCGATCAGGTTGCCGGCGGCGTTGACGCCGCTGTAGGCGGAGTACTCGATCTGATAGAGCCCCTTGCTGCCGGCGGTGAAGTACAGCTCGCCCACGTCGCCGCTGTTCACGACCGTTCCGCTGCGCACGGAGGTGCCGTTCAGGGCGGTGTAGAGCGTGCCCGTGCCGCTGCCGGAGGTGACGGTGCCGAAGCGGAGCGAGCCGTAGCTGCCGAGCGCGTCGGCGATGAGCTTCACGCCCGTGCTCCCGCTCGCGTCCGCCTCGGAGAACCGGTAGTCCGTGCCGGAGCCCAGGCTGACGCTGATCTTCTTCTCGGCGTTGGTGACCTCGATGGTGATGGTGCCGCCGAGCTTGGGGGAGCCGCCGGGGCCGGTCAGCGTGTAGGTGCTGACGTAGCGCCCCGCGGAGGCGGGCATGAAGTACATGCTCTCCAGCAGGGAGAAGCTGCCGTAATAATTCTTATCGACGGCCTTCTTCTTATCCGAGGTCTCGTACAGCGTGCCGACGGAGCTGTTGCCGAGGGAGCTGAACTCGACGGTCGGGTTGCCGCCGCCGCCCATCTTTTTGTAGCGGGAGGCAAGCTCGGCGTAGATGTTCTTGAGCGAGAGTCCCTCGGCGGCGTTGGTGGTGTCGGACACGTCGCCGTTCACGGAGGTGACCGTGACCGCGCAGGTGGCCTTGAACTCGACGCCTCTGGCGTCCTTGATCGCCGCGGTGATCGTCACGGGACCGCCCGCCTTCTTCGCCGTCACCTTGCCGCCGGCGTCCACGGAGGCAATGCTCGCGTCGCTGCTGGTGAACGTCGGCGTGTAGCTCAGCCCCGCGGGCGCGACCGTCGCGGTCAGCTGCACGGGCGCGTCGCCCACGGACAGGCTCAGCGCGGTCTTGTTGAGCGTGATGCCCGTCACGCCCGTGACGCTGATCTCGGCGGCAAGCTCCACGCCGTCGACCTTCACATAGACCTTGGTCTTGCCGATCTGGTGCGCGGTCACCTTGCCCTGCGAATCCACGGAGGCGATCGCCTGGTTGTCCGTGCGGTAGTCGGTGCAGCTGCCGCCCGTGGCGCCGCTTTCCCAAACGACGTTTTTGGGCACGGCGGAGAGGGTCTTGCCCGCCTCGACCGTGAAGGGACCGAAGGCGGAGGACTTGACCGTGTCCGCCTTGACGGTGACGGCGCAGGAGGCGCTCCTGGACGTGCCGCCCGCGGCCGCCGTGGCGGTCACGGTCGCCGTGTCCTTGTCGGCGGCGCCGGCGGCGGCGGCAACCAGGGTGGTGTCGCCGGAGGTCGGGCTGACGGTGACCTTGGCGCCATCGACGCTCCAGACGATGCTGTTCTTGTCAAAGCCTTCCGGCGCTACGGTCGCCTTGAGCGGCAGCCCGGACGTCGGGGTCCCGTTGTGGAGATAGACCGTCAGCGTCGAATGATCCAGCGCAATGGATTCGGGCGCGACGACATCGGGCGTCGGATCGGGGTCGGTCGTCGTGGTTCCGGGATCGGTCGTCGTGGTCCCGGGGTCGGTCGTCGACGGATCGGGATCGTACGCCAGCGCCGGCGCGCTCAGGGAGAACAGGAGCGCCAGCGTCAGCAGAACGGAAAGGAGACGGGTGCGCAGTGATTTCATGACTTTCACCTCATGCATGGTATTTTTGGTAGACATAATCAGTATAGCACAAGATTTGCGAATTTCTACCCCTTTTTTTCTTTTTTATGGGAAGATGTTGTATTTCATCGGAAAGCGCCTGCCGCGCTCCGCCGTTCGCGGTATTATGACGGTAAAAATTCACCGAAAATTCATAGGCTATAACTTGTGAAAGCCGATCTTGTGTGGTAAGATAGGCGACAATGCGAGAGAATCGCCATAACGTGCGGATTTCTCCCGAAAGGTGGGAAGATTTTGGATAACAACAAGCAAAACCGCAATGACAAAAACCGCGGCGGCTCGCGCGGGATACTCTCTCTGGTGATCTGGGCGCTGGTGCTGACCTTCGCGTTCCAGTACTTCACGACGCAGATGAACCAGGCGAAGGAGGCGGAGACCTCCCACGAGATCGCCTACAGCGAGCTGGTCTCCCTGGTGCGCTCCGGCAAGATTGCCTCCGTCGAGGTGGGCGACCGCGTCTACACCATCACGCCCGTGGACGGCTACATCTACACCGACGCGGACGGCAGGGCGTACGACCGGAACTACACGCTCTTCACCACGATCATCCCCGGCGGGGAGACCTTTATGCTCACGCTTCTCGACGAGCACGGCGTGAGCACGACCAAGCCCTATCAGCCGGAGATGTCGCTCTTTACGCAGATCATGGTGTCCTACGTCCTGCCGACGGCGATCATGGTGGGCCTGTTCATGCTGATGATGCGCATTCTCACGCGCCGCGGCGGCATGGGCGGCATCGGCGGCATCGGCAGCGTCGGCAAGGCGAACGCCAAGGTCTACATGGAGCGCAAGACCGGCGTCACGTTCGCGGACGTGGCGGGCCAGGACGAGGCGAAGGAGTCGCTGGTCGAGATCATCGACTTTCTGCACAATCCCGAGAAGTACACCGCCATCGGCGCGAAGATCCCCAAGGGCGCGCTGCTGGTCGGCTCCCCCGGCACGGGCAAGACGCTGCTGGCGAAGGCGGTCGCGGGCGAGGCGAACGTCCCGTTCTTCTCGATCTCCGGCTCCGACTTTGTGGAGATGTTCGTCGGCGTCGGCGCGAGCCGCGTGCGCGACCTCTTTTCCGAGGCGGCGAAGGTCGCGCCCTGCATCATCTTCATCGACGAGATCGACACCATCGGCAAGAGCCGCGACGGCGGGCGCTACAGCGGCGGCAACGACGAGCGCGAGCAGACGCTCAACCAGCTTCTCGCCGAGATGGACGGCTTCGACCCGACGAAGGGCGTCATCGTCCTCGCCGCGACCAACCGGCCCGAGGTGCTGGACAAGGCGCTGCTGCGCCCCGGGCGCTTCGACCGGCGCATCACCATCGACAAGCCCAACCTCGCCGGGCGCATCGAGACGCTCAAGGTCCACACGCGCAACATCAAGCTCGCCGAGGACGTGGACCTCAAGAAGGTCG